>JAWPMN010000001.1:4040000-4340000 GCA_033344895.1 Alphaproteobacteria bacterium | reverse complement strand
CGGACTTCCTTGTCGAATGCCTGGAAACACCCCTCCTTAGGGTGCAAGCGGATCGCGTGGCGACTGGGATTGCGCAGAAAACGGTGACCTTAAAGGGACTTCGTTCGTTCGAGGTTCCGGTTCCCCCACTAGAGGTGCAAGACGAATTCGTTCGGCACAAGGAAGCGCTTCGCGTAGCAGCAGGACACCAAGCTGCAGCCTTGACCCGGACGGAGTTGCTCTTCGCCTCCCTCCAACAGCGCGCCTTCGCTGAGGAGCTTTGAGCCGTGTCGCAATTCGCCTTCCTGGAGACCGAGTTCGCGAGCCTGCATAAGACCGCCGAGATGGCGGAGCGGTTCGCGCTGTCGGATCCCCGGGGGGCGTGTTTCAACGCGCGGGTGACGCTGGAGGCGATGGTCGAGTGGCTCTATCGGGCCGACCGATCGCTGAAGACGCCGTACCAGACGACCCTATCCGCCCTGATCCATGAGGCGAGTTTCCGCAAGCTGGTGGGGCAGGCACTGTTCACCAAGGCCAAGATCGTCAAGGACCTGGGGAACAAGGGCGCGCATGCCGGGAAGGCGCCGACCAAACAGGATGCGGTGACGGCGGTCTCCGAACTGTTCCACCTCTGTTACTGGTTGGTGCGGACCTATGGCCGCAAGACGGTGCTGAAACCAGGGCTGCAGTTCGAGCCGGGGCAGTTGCAGGAGGTGCTGACCATCACCGCCAGCACGGTGGAGCAGATCCGCCGGCAGCGCGAGGAGCTGGAACGACACAAGGCCGCGTTGGAGAAAGCGGAAGAGGAGCGGCTGAAGGGTGAGGAGAGCCGCAAGACCCTGGAGGCGGAACTGGACCGCCTGCGCCGCGAAGTCGCCGAGGCGAAAAAGGCCAACCAGGCGCAGCCCGACACCCATGACTATAACGAGGCTCAGACACGCGACCGTTTCATCGACTTGCTTCTGGAGGAAGCCGGGTGGCCACTGGACCAGGAGCGAGACAGGGAATTTCCGGTCAAGGGCATGCCCTATGGGACCGGGGAGGGCTTCGTCGATTACGTCCTCTGGGGAGACGATGGGAAACCTTTGGCGGTCGTCGAGGCGAAGCGGACCAAGAAGGATGCGCGGACCGGTCAGCAACAGGCGAAACTCTACGCGGACTGTCTAGAGGCCCAGTTCGGTCGCCGTCCAATCATCTTCTACACCAACGGCTATGAGCATTGGTTGTGGGATGACGCTTTCTATCCGCCGCGCCCGGTACAGGGCTTCCTGAAGAAGGCGGAGTTGACGCTGCTGATTCAGCGGCGAGAGACACGCAAGTCGCTGGACAAGGTCATCATCAATGAGGAAATCGCTGGGCGCTACTACCAGACCCGCGCGATCCGACGGGTAGGGGAGAGCTTTGAGAAGGACCACCTGCGCAAGGCGCTGCTGGTCATGGCGACCGGATCTGGGAAGACCCGCACGGTGATCGCCCTGGTCGACCAGTTGATGCGCGCGAACTGGGTGAAACGGGTGCTGTTCCTGGCTGATCGGGTCGCCCTGGTCCGGCAGGCGCACAACGCTTTCAAGACCCACCTGCCAGCGGTCGCCAGCGCCAACTTGTTGCAGAAGCACGACAGCAAGCTGAACGACCATACCGCCGCAAGGGTCTGCGTATCGACCTATCCGACGATGATGCGCCTGATCGAGCAGATGAACGATGGCGCGCGAGACTACGGCACCGGGCATTTCGATCTGGTGATCATCGACGAGGCCCACCGCTCGGTCTACCGGAAGTACCGGGCGATCTTCGACTGGTTCGACAGCCTGCTGGTGGGCCTAACGGCGACCCCGCGTGACGAGATCGACCGCGACACCTACTCCTTGTTCGAACTGGAGAAGGGCGTTCCGACCGATGCCTATGACCTGGATGATGCGGTCAAGGACGGCTATCTGGTCCCGCCCCAGGCGATTTCGGTGCCGCTCAAGTTCCAGCGTCAGGGAATCTCCTATGACGACCTCTCCGATGAGGAGAAGGAGGAATGGGATGCCATCGAATGGGATGAGGAGGGGGCGGAGAAGCGCGACCGCGTAGAAGCCGCGGAGGTCAACAAGTGGCTGTTCAATCAGGATACCGTCGACAAGGTCCTGGAGCAGTTGATCCGCGAGGGACTGAAGATCGACCAGGGGGAGCGGCTCGGCAAGTCGATCATCTTCGCCAAGAACTCTCTGCATGCCCAGTTCATCGCCGAGAGGTTTGATGCCAACTATCCGCATCTGCGCGGCCAGTTCGCGAGGGTGATCGACTACAAGGTCGACTACGCGCAATCGCTGATCGACGACTTCTCCGACCCGAAGAAGCTGCCGCAGATCGCGATCTCCGTCGACATGATGGACACAGGCATCGATGTGCCGGAGGTCCTCAACCTCGTCTTCTTCAAGATCGTACGGTCCAAGACCAAGTTCTGGCAGATGATCGGCCGGGGAACGCGGCTCTGTCCCGACATCTTTGGACCGGGTGAGCACAAGACCGAGTTCAGGGTCTTCGACTACTGCCAGAACTTCGAGTTCTTTGGCGAGAACCCGGAGGCCAAGGAGGCTCCGATTCCGGCTTCGCTCGGGCAGAAACTCTTCGTGGCACGTCTGGACCTGATCGGCCAGATCGACGCGGAGACGAAACAGATCAAGGAGGTCTCGAAACCTCCAGGGCTGGCCGAAGACGGGACGCCCTATACAGCCAAGGGTGAGGCAGGTGAGGCCCCTGTTGTGGACCTTCCGGGGTTACGGACGGCGCTCGTGAAGCGGCTCCACGACGAGGTCTCGGAGATGGCCGTAGACAATTTCATCGTCCGGCCGAAGCGGAAGCATGTTGAGAAGTTCCAGGAATGGTCGTCCTGGGTCAACCTGGACCAGGCAGCAAGGATCGAACTCGCCGAACACGTCGCGGGACTTCCGAGCGCGATGCCGGACGACGAGATCGAAGCGAAGCAGTTCGACTATCTGATCCTGATGGCGCAGCTCTGCGTCCTACGTGGAGACCCCAGCATCGTGTCTTGCCGCAAGAGGATCCAGAAGATCGCCGACAAGCTCGAAGATCTCGACAACGTACCGATGGTCGCCAAGGAAATGGCTCTAATCCAGGAGCTGCTGACCGACGATTATTGGACCGACGTCACCGCCCCGATGCTGGAGACCGTTCGGCGGCGACTGCGTCTACTGATCAAGCTGATCGATCCCGGGAAGCGGAACCCTGTCTATACCAACTTCGAGGACGAGATCGGGCAGGGGACGGCGATCACCCTGCCGGAGATCGGCACAGGCACCGACAAGAACCGCTTCATGCAGAAGGTTCGGCACTTCCTCGACTCGGAGAAGGACCACATCACGCTTCAGAAGATCCGGAGGGACGAACAGCTCACACCACAAGACCTGGACGAGCTTCAGCGCATGTTCATCGAGGCTGGTGTTGGAGCGCCGGAAGAAGTGGCACAGGTGTCCGGAGAGGAGGGCCTGGGTGTCTTCCTGCGGTCCGTGCTGGGGTTGGACCGAGAGGCGGCTAAACGCGCCCTGGGACGCTTCGCAAGCGCGGAGAACCTAACCGCAGACCAGACAGAGTTCATTGACCTGATCGTGAACCACCTGACCGAACGCGGTTATATTGACCCGAAGTTCCTCTACGAAAGCCCATTCACCGACCTGGACGATAAGGGTGTCAGTGGCGTCTTCGAGGCAGCAGATGTGAAGGAGCTAGTGGGCCTCCTGCGCTCGGTGAAGAGGCGCGCTGCTGCGTGAACCATGTTGTGATGAGATGGACACGTCGGGCGGCTCGAGGTATGTTGTACACAATGGTCAACAGGGTTTGTGGACAACAATAAAGACGAAATTGTCAGTAGTTTCAACAGGTTGAGTTGATGTGTGATCCCCTCCCGTAGGGGTCGCCACTTTTCCCTGAGATTGAACTCCAGCGCTCTTCCGGTTTGGCCGGTTGATGGCGAGTCGGGGGTTATCGGATTTCGGCGACCGGGGCGCGGGGCTCGCCGCCGAGCTTGTCGGTGATGGTCGCCGCGGCGCGTTTGACGGTGGCGGCGAGGTCATGGGTGGTGGCTTCCGTGATGCGCGCCGCCGGTCCGGAGATCGAGACACCGGCGACGGCCTTGCCGAAAGCGTTGTAGATCGGCGCCGCGATGCAGCGCATCCCGACATGGCTTTCCTCGTCGTCCAGAGACCAACCCTGGCGTCGAATCGTTTCCAGTTGCGCAAACATGTCACTGGATACCACGACGGTTTTGGGGGTGAGTTCGGCCAGACCGCGACGGCGCAGGATGGCCTCCGCCTCCTGCGGGGGCATTTCGGCCAGCATCATCTTGCCCACGCCGGACGCATGGATCGGCCCGCGTGTTCCCGGCGGAAAAAAGGCCCGGATCGGATGCGGGGTCTCGACCTGGCTCAGAAAGACGACATATCCATCGTCGATAATGCCGAGATTGGCCGTCTCCCCCGTTTCCTGAACCAGCCAGCGCATGACCTCGAACCCCGCTTCGACCAGATTGCTGCGCAGGATGAAGGCATTGCCGATCCGAAACGCCTCGATGCCGATCTTCCAGACCTGCGGGGCGGGTTCGAAATCGACGAGCTGCCGGTTCTTCAGCGTCATCAGCAGGCGGTGAACGGTAGACGGCGGCATGCCGACATGAAGCGACAGATCCGTCAGGTTCAGGCTGCCGTGCTTGGCCAGGATGCGCAGCAACTGAATGCCGCGGTCGAGGGCGCGAACCGTCCCTTCCTCGCTGTCCGGTGCGGCACTGCGGGGCCGTCCGCGGCGCCGGGTCGACGGTTCCGGTGAAGCTGTCATGACGCGTTTCCTTCCTGTCTCATGACGTCCATCATGACGCCGGCAGGGCCATTTCCAAAGTGAATTTCTTTTCCATATTTGGATTATGAGCAAAAATGAAAACAAAAATATTGTGTGAAATCAACAATATAATAATTTCAAAATAAAATAGAAAAACTTTCCAGAAAAATTGACGCCGATAACGGTGCCGGTATCGTCATCATGCAACGAGGCCGCATCGGCCCGTGACAGAAAATTGCGACAGGAAGGATTCAGACATGAACGCGCATCTTCCCGTGTTCAGTGGCCAGAACCCGGTCTTTATTCCCGGCCCGACAAATATGCCGGATCGTTTCAGGCTGGCCATGTGCGCCCAGACGGCGGACCATCGGGCGCCGGATTTCGTGGACCTGTTGGGACCGCTGCTGGACGACCTGAAGCAGGTATTCCGCACCGAAGCCGGGCAGGTCATAACCTTCCCCGGGTCCGGGACCGGAGGATGGGAAGCGGCGATCAGCAATACCCTGTCGCCTGGTGACCGGGTCCTGGTGGCCCGCTACGGCATGTTCTCCCAACGCTGGATCGACCTGTGCGAGCGTCTGGCGCTGGATGTTGAAGTCATGGATTGCGAATGGGGGGAGGGCGCGCCTGCGGATCGCTTCGCGGAACGGCTGCGTGACGATGCCGGCCAGACGATCAAGGCCGTGCTGGTTACCCATAACGAAACCGCGACCGGTGTCGTCAGCGACATCGCCGCGGTGCGCCGGGCAATCGACGGGGCCGATCACCCGGCGCTTCTCTATGTCGACTGTGTCAGTTCGCTGGGTTCCATGGATTTCCGGATGGACGAATGGGGCGTGGACATCGCCATCACCGGATCTCAGAAAGGGTTCATGTTGCCGGCCGGCCTGGCAATCGTTGCTATCAGCCCGAAGGCCCTGGCCGCCTGCGAGACGGCGCAATGTCGACGTTGCTATTTCGATCTTCGCGACATGCTCGCCGCCAATGCAAAGGGCGGATATCCCTATACGCCGGCGCTGCAACTGATGCTGGGCCTGAAGGACAGTGTATCCGTGCTTCTGGAGGAAGGGCTGGATAACGTTTTCGCCCGCCACCGTCGCGTCGCGGAAGGTGTTCGGGCAGCCGTCGCGGCCTGGGGACTGTCACTCTGTGCCAAGCGGCCGGAGCTCTATTCCGACTCGGTAAGCGCCATTCTGGTTCCTGGCGGGTTCGACGGGAACGCCCTCGTCAATCATGCCTATGAGGCCTACGGCGTCTCGTTCGGGGTCGGTCTGGGGCAGATGGCAGGCAAGGCCTTTCGGATCGGCCATCTCGGCTCCCTGCCGGACTCGCTCGCTTTGTCCGGCCTCTCCGTCATCGAAATGGCGATGAAGGATCTCGGCTATCCGATCGAACTCGGCAGCGGCGTGGCGGCTGCACAGGATATCTATCGCCGGGGCTCGGGCGCGGCCCAGAGCGCGGCGGCCTGACGACATGGGGGACGCAATGCAGATTCCGACTTATGACGATGTCCTGGCGGCAAGATCCCGGATTGCCCCGCATATTCATCGGACTCCGGTCCTGACGTCCGGATATCTCGATGAACTGACCGGCGCCAAGCTGTTCTTCAAGTGCGAGAACTTTCAGAAGGCCGGGGCGTTCAAGGTGCGCGGCGCATCCAATGCCGTGTTCGGGCTGGATGAGGCCAGGGCCCGTATCGGGGTTGCCACCCATTCCTCCGGCAATCATGCGCTGTCACTGTCCTATGCGGCGGGCCGCCGGGGTATTCCGGTGACGGTCGTGATGCCGAGAACGGCGCCCGAGGCAAAGAAGGCGGCCGTGCGGGGCTATGGCGGGCGGATCGTCGAATGCGAACCATCGACGTCGTCGCGGGAGGCGGTCTTCGCCGATGTCGTCGCCGAGACCGGGGCGGAATTCGTTCACCCCTATAACGATCCCCGGGTCATTGCCGGGCAGGGCACCTGTTCCCTGGAACTGACGGAGCAGGTCGACGGTCTCGACGCCGTGGTCGCACCGATCGGCGGCGGCGGCATGGTGTCGGGCACCTGCCTGACCCTGTCCAGCATCGCCGGTCATGTCGAGATCTATGCGGCGGAACCGAAGAATGCGGATGATGCCTGCCGATCCTTCAAGGCGGGCCACATCATCGCGGACGACGCCCCTGAAACGGTGGCCGACGGGCTGAAGGTACCGCTGAAGGACCTGACCTGGCACTTCGTTTCGTCCCATGTCACCGACGTACTGACCGCGACCGAGGAGGAAATCGTCGAGGCGATGCGACTGACCTGGCAGCGGCTGAAGATCGTCATGGAACCTTCCAGCGCGGTGCCGCTCGCAACCGTTCTGAAGAACCGCGATGTGTTCGCCGGCAAGCGTGTCGGCATCGTCGTAACCGGTGGCAATGTCGACCTCGACAAGCTGCCCTGGCTGAACCCTCAAGCACTGGCTGCGTGAAACAGGAGACACCAATGAGCAACAGACTGGATTTCTCGACCCTGGAAGTCGGATATGACGTGCCGGCCGCAGTCGGAATGGACGAAGCGGACATTCAGACGCCTTGTCTGGTCGTCGACCTGGATGCATTCGAACGCAACGTCGCCAAGATGCGCGACTTCTGCCGGGAAGCCGGCGTGCGGCACCGCGTGCACGGCAAAATGCACAAATCCGCCGATGTGGCCCTGTATCAGATCGAACATGGCGATGCGTCCGGCATCTGCTGCCAGAAGGTCTCGGAGGCGGAGGCCTTTGCCCGGGCCGGGGTGAAGGACATCCTTGTCTCCAATCAGGTTCGGGATCCCGCCAAGATCGACCGTCTGGCCCGTCTGCCGACATTAGGGGTGCGGACGCTTTGCTGCGTCGACGACCTGACGAACGTCGCCGACCTGTCGGCGGCCGCGCAGAAGCATGGGACGGAAATCGAGTGTCTGGTCGAGATCGACTGCGGCGCAGGGCGATGCGGCGTGACCGAAACGGCTGAAGTTGTCGCCATCGCCAAGGCGATCGATGCCGCGCCGGGCCTCAGGTTCGGCGGCATTCAGGCCTATCAGGGCGCGATGCAGCACCTTGACCGTTACGAAGACCGAAAGGCGAAGATCGACATCGCTGTCGCGATGGTGACGGACGCGGTTCAGGCGTTGAAACCGGAAGGTCTGGACTGCGACATTGTCGGGGGCGGCGGCACCGGGTCGTATTATTTCGAGGGCGCGTCCGGTGTCTATAACGAGCTGCAATGCGGTTCCTACGCCTTCATGGATGCGGATTACGGGCGTATTCTGGACAAGGACGGCAACCGCATCGATCAGGGGGAATGGGAGAACGCCCTGTTCATCCTGACATCCGTCATGAGTCACGCGAAGGCGGACAAGGCGATCTGCGATGCCGGTCTGAAGGCACAGAGCGTCGATTCCGGACTGCCCGTCGTGTTCGGCCGAAGCGACGTCGAATATGTGAAGTGCTCGGACGAACATGGTGTGATCGCCGATCCCGACGGTAAGCTAGCGATCAACGAGAAACTTCGTCTGGTTCCCGGTCATTGCGATCCGACCTGCAACGTTCACGACTGGTATGTCGGCGTTCGGGGCGGGAAGGTCGAGACGCTCTGGCCGATCACGGCGCGCGGCAAGGCGTATTGAGGGGCCGGTCATGCTGATCGTATCGGAAGAGACGTGCCGGCGTGTGGTCGGACGTGCCGACGCATACGCCGCGGTGGAGGCCGTGTTCGGCGCCATGGCAAAGGGGGAGGCCAGCAACTTCCCTGTCGTCCGGGAGGCCATCGGCCATGCCGATGCTCTCTATGGCTTCAAGTCAGGTTTTGATCGCGCGGGGCTGGTCCTGGGCGTCAAGTCGGGCGGCTACTGGCCCGGAAATGTGGAAAACGGCCTGACCAACCACCAGTCCACGGTCATCCTGTTCGACCCGGATACCGGGCGGTTGAAGGCCCTGGTCGGCGGCAATTATCTGACGGCGGCTCGTACGGCCGCCGCCAGCGCCGTTTCCATCGCCCATTTGGCACGCCAGGATGCCCGGGTCCTCGGCATGATCGGGGCAGGGCACCAGGCGACCTTCCAGCTAAGAGCCGCCGCAGAACAGCGGGACTTCGAAAAGGTCGTTGCCTGGAATCTTCATGCGGAGATGCTGCCATCTCTCGCAGCCGTGGCCGATGAGTTGGGTCTGCCCTTCGAAGCTGTCGATCGGGAGTCGCTGGGTGCGCAGGCGGACGTCATCATCACCGTCACGTCAGCCCATGAGCCTCTGCTGATGCGGGACTGGATCAGGCCGGGCACACATATCGCCTGCATGGGGACCGACACCAAAGGAAAGCAGGAACTGGACCCGGCTCTGGTGGCCGCCGCCTCCGTCTTCACCGATGAGGTCGCCCAATCCGTGACCATCGGTGAGACGCAGCATGCGGTCGCCGCCGGCCTGCTGGACCCGGCGGCCATCACGCCGATCGGCGCCGTCGTCAACGGGACGCATCCGGGCCGGACGTCTGAAGCGGAAGTTACGCTGTTCGATGGGACCGGTGTCGGGTTGCAGGATCTCGCAGTCGCGTCCGTTGCGGCCGATCTTGCGCAGCGCCACGGGGAAGTAGTGACGGCGGAACTCTAGGAATCCATCCCTCGTCATGCGGGACGGCGCCGTTGTCCCGACCGTGACGACCCTTGGCCTCCGCGTCCGCGGGGGCCGCTTTTTTGGGAATGTTACGCGGTAAAGGTCAGTCGAGAAGACGGGCGACCCGGCGACGGGCTTCCGCCGCGATGCCAACCGGGTCCGCCGAGGTCAGTTGCCGGTCCCGGACTATGGGGCGGCCTTCGACCAGAAGGTCGCGCACCGGCAACGGGCCGCAGAGAACAAGCGCGGCGACGGGATCCCAGGCGCCGGCGGCTTCAAGCGCGGAGACGTCCCAGATTGCGACATCCGCACGCTTGCCGGTTTCGATGGAGCCAAGTTCTGTGCCCCGTCCCAGAACCGCCGCGCCGCCCAGCGTGGCGACTTCGAGCACCTCGCGGGCACTCATGGCGTCCGCGCCATTCTGGACGCGCTGCAGCAGAAGCGCCTGGCGTGCCTCCGCGATCAGGTTCCCGCTGTCGTTGCTGGCCGAACCGTCGACCCCGAGGGCGACAGGGACACCGGCGTCCCGCATCTGTCGTAATGGCGCGATCCCGGAACCGAGGCGGCAATTCGAACAGGGACAATGCGCAACGCCGGTTCGTGTCCGGGCGAACAGATCGATTTCCGCCGCGTCCAGTTTGACACAATGGGCGTGCCAGACATGGTCACCGGTCCAGCCCAGGTCTTCCGCATATTGTCCGGGGCGGCAGCCGAAATTGGCGAGGGAATAGGCGATGTCCTCGTCGTTCTCTGCCAGATGGGTGTGCAACATCACACCCTTGTCCCGGGCAAGCGCGGCGGCGTCTTTCATCAGTCCTGTGCTGACGGAAAAGGGGGAGCAGGGAGCGAGCCCGACCCGGACCATCGCACCGGGCGCCGGATCGTGAAACGCGTCCACCACCCGAATGAAGTCGCGCAGGATCGCCTCCTCTTCCTCGACGAGGGAATCCGGAGGCAGGCCGCCGTCGGATTCGCCGATGCTCATGGCCCCGCGGGTCGGGTGAAACCGAATGCCGATCGTTTGCGCGGCCGCGATCGTGTCCTCCAGGCGGACGCCGTTCGGGTAAAGATAGAGATGGTCCGAACTCATGGTGCAGCCGGACAGGGCCAGTTCCGCCAGGCCCAGCTGTGCCGACACGAACATGTCGTCCGGCGTCATGCGTGCCCAGATCGGATACAGCGCCTTCAGCCAGCCGAACAGCAGCGCATCCTGACCGGCCGGTACCGCGCGGGTCAGGGTTTGATAAAGGTGGTGATGGGTATTCACCAGACCCGGTGTCACGACACAGCCTGTCGCATCGATGACCGTGTCCGCGGCCGTGTCGGCATTCCTCTTGCCGACCGAAACGATAACCCCGTCTGCCAGCAGGATATCGGTACCCTTCAATTCGCGACGCCCCGCATCCATGGTCACCACAACATCGGCGTTGCGGATCAGGACCGTTCCTTCGGCGGGCGAAGCCATGGCTTACTCCAGAACGATCGTGTAGGGGGCGTCGAGGGCATGTTCCTCAAGGTTGGCACCCTTACCCACGCGATCGACAATCAGGAAATCCGACGGACCATCCAGCGGCGCCAGTACGCCGTGCCAGCAATTCGCATTGTACTGAATGCCCTGAGCACCATTGGCCAGGAATGCCTTCGGCCGGCCTGGCCTGCCGTTTTCGTCCGGTGCGACGATCACGATGAACTGCGTGCCGTTCATTGGAATGAAGGCCTGACTGCCCAGTGGATGGCGTTCCAGCAGGTCCAGTTCCAGGGGGAGGGAGACGGCGTCGCTTCGCGCGACGCTCAGCGCTACCGCACCTTCCTCACCGGACCATTCAGGGCGGGCGAGATCATGAAACCGCCCGCACCGACCTGCATTGATCATGAAGCTCGGGCTACCGCTGGCTTCGATCACCGCGCCAAAGTCGGCGAAACCGGCGCGGGTCAGCGGCTCGACCGGGATGGTTCGGCTCATCGTCCGAAGGCCCCGACGCCCCGCAGCTTGGCGTGGCGATTGATGTCCTTGTACAGCAGGTACCGGAATGTCCCCGGGCCACCGGCATAGCAGGCCTGCGGGCAGAATGCCCGCAGCCACATGTAGTCGCCGGCCTCGACCTCGACCCAGTCGCGGTTCAGTTTGTAGACCGCCTTGCCTTCCAGAACGTAGAGACCATGCTCCATGACGTGGGTTTCCTCGAAGGGAATGACGCCGCCCGGCTGGAAGGTGACGATATTGACCTGCATGTCATGGCGCATGTCGGTCGATTCCACGAACCGGCTGGTCGCCCAGCAGCCATTCGTATCCGGCATTGGCGTCGGCGTGACGGCGCTGTCATGGGTGACGAAGCTTTCGGGCGGATCGATTCCCTCGACCGGTTCATAGAGCTTACGAATCCAGTGGAATTCGGCGCGTTCGCTGTCGCCGTTGTGCAGGCGCCAATCGGCGCCGGGCGCCAGAAAGGCATAACTGCCGGCGCGCAACGAATGGGTTTCGCCATTCAGTGTCAGGGTTGCCGTCCCTTCGACCATGAACAGGACGCTTTCGGCGCCGGATTCAAGGTCGGGGCGGTCGCTGCCGCCGCCGCGGCTCACCTCGACGATGTAGTGCGAGAAGGTTTCCGAAAATCCGGATAGCGGCCGGGCGATGATCCAGGCGCGGGTCTCGGACCAGAAGGGCAGGTTGCTGGTGACGATATCACTCATCACCCCTTTCGGAATGACGGCATAGGCTTCGGTGAAGACCGCCCGTTGCGTCATCAGGTCGGTCTGGGCGGGCAGTCCGCCCTTCGGTGCGTAATACGATCTTTCGCGTGAGGCGACATCGTTCATGGTAGAAGTTCCTTCAGTCTGAGCTCCGCAATTCGTTCCACCTGTCTGCAGGCCTCCGCGAATTCCGTGTCGCGATCGTTGTCGATGCGCGTCTTGAATGCGTTCAGAATCCCTTCCTTGTCATGATCGCGGACTGCGATGATGAAGGGGAATCCATGTTTTTCCACATACCGCGTGTTGAGTGCCTGAAACGTCGAGCGCTCGTCATCGGTCAGCGCGTCGAGACCGGCGCTGGCCTGTTCTTGCGTGGATTCAGCGGTCAGTCGTTTCGCCTGAGCCAGTTTGCCGGCCAGATCGGGGTGGGCGTTCAGGACTGCCAGGCGCTCCGTTTCGTCGGCGCTTCGAAAGGCCCGCGCCAGAAGGCTGTGAACCCCGATCGCCGTATCGTGGGCCGGTCCGCGTTCGAACCCGTCATAGGCCCGTTCGGCGATCCAGGCAGAATGTTCGAAAATGCCGCCAAAGGTCTTCACGAAGGTCGTGCGGTCCATCGTGCTCGGACGGGTTCGGCGCGAGTGGGGGAAATGGGACCTCCAGTGATCGGCGATCTCGATCCGTCGCGCAAACCAGACGGCTTCGTGGCCCTTCGCGTAGTCGATGAAGCGCCGAAGCCCCTGCAGCCGACCCGGACGGCCGATCAGTCGGCAATGCAGACCGATCGACAGCATCTTGGCCTGGCCGGCTTCGCCCTCGGCATACAGGGTGTCGAAGCTTTCCTTCAGATACTGGAAGAAATGGTCTCCGGTGTTGAAACCCTGCGGGGTGGCAAACCGCATGTCGTTCGCATCCAGGGTATAGGGCACGATTAGCTGGTCACGGTCCCCGATCTCCATCCAATAGGGAAGGTCGTCGGCATAACTGTCTGAAATATAGTCAAAACCGCCCTCTTCGGCGACGAGTTTCACCGTGTTGACCGAGCATCGGCCGGTATACCATCCCGTCGGTCGTTGGCCCGTGACTTCGGTGTGCAGCCGGATCGCCTCGCGAATCTGCGCGCGCTCCTCGGCCTCTGGCATGTCCTTATGTTCGATCCATTTCAGGCCATGGGACGCGATTTCCCATTTCGCATCCTGCATTGCGCGGACCTGCACCGGGTTGCGCGCCAGCGCAGTGGCGACGCCATAGACGGTGACCGGTATCTGCGAATCGGTGAACAGACGATGCAGACGCCAGAAGCCGGCCCGTGCGCCATACTCGTAGATCGATTCCATGTTCCAGTGACGCTGATCCGGCCAGGCGGCCGCGCCGACGATCTCCGACAGGAAGGCTTCGGAAGCGGGGTCTCCATGAAGCAGGCAGTTCTCGCCACCTTCTTCGTAGTTGACCACGAACTGAATGGCGATCTTTGCATTGCCCGGCCATTGGGGATCGGGCGGGACCTGGCCGAAGCCATGCATGTCGCGCGGATAAACGGACATTGATGAACCTCACAATCTGATACGGGCACAATTTCAGAAATCGGGCGGATCGACATTCAATAATTTATTGAAAGAGTCTTATGAGCAGCCCGCTTTTCTATAAAGTTTCGTCGCGTTCTAATTCCACAAAACAAAAGTACCGGCGAAGAGTCCGGACACGCAACGGAGGTACGTTATGGCGACGGGTCGATTGACCACGCATGTATTGAATACGGCATCGGGGCGCCCGGCGGCGAACCTGAAGGTCTCGCTTTATCGCCTGGACGGCGAAAATCGCACTCTTGTCCGTGACATCCGAACCAATTCCGATGGTCGCGCGGATGAACCGCTGCTGTCCGGCGACGCCTTCAGGACAGGGGTCTACGAACTGGTGTTCCATGCCGGGGATTACCTCAAGGGCGAAGGGCTGGATGCGGCGCCGCCGCTTTTCCTGGATGTCATCCCGATACGGTTCGGGATCGCGGCGGCCGATCAGCACTATCATGTGCCGCTGCTGCTTTCGCCTTACGGCTATTCGACCTACAGAGGGAGCTGACCTGTGTCCGAGGTCCGGAACGAAATCCGATTTCTCCTGAATGACCGTACGGTCCGGCTGCGTGATGTCGGCTGTTCCGACACGCTGCTGGATCACCTGCGACTCGATCAGGCGCTGCGCGGGACAAAGGAAGGCTGCGCCGAGGGCGACTGCGGTGCCTGCACGGTGCTGGTCGGCCGCCTGGATGGGGACGGTCTGCGTTACGAGACGGTCAACGCCTGCATTCGCCTCCTGCCTTCCGTCGATCTGTGCCATGTCGTGACGATCGAACATCTTCGCGCGGCCGATGGCGGTCTTCACCCGGTCCAGCAGGCGATGGTCGATCTGCACGGCAGTCAATGCGGGTTCTGTACGCCCGGTATCGTCATGTCGCTCTATGCGTTGTGGATGCAGAACGCGAAGCCGCAGGAAGCCGATGTCGAGGTCGCGCTTCAGGGAAATCTGTGCCGTTGCACCGGATATCAACCGATCATTCGCGCGGCGCTGGATGCGTCGGGGCGTGGCGACCCGGCGCTGGACGTGCTCACCACGGAACGGGATGCCATCATCGGGCGGCTACGGGAACTCGACGACGGCTGCCGGGTCGTGACGTCGAACGGCGGTTCCACGGCGATCCTGCCGTCCGGTGTGGACGATCTGGCCGAGATTCTGAGCGAATATGAAAACCCGACCATTGTTGCCGGGGCCACGGATGTGGGGCTCTGGATCACGAAGTTCATGCGTGAAATTGCCCCCGCCGTCTTCATCGGCCACCTGACGGAATTGAAGCGGATCGACGTCGACGACGACGGTGTGACCCTGGGGTCGGGCGTAACCTATTCGGAATGCGAGCCGGTGATAGCGGCGCATTTCCCGCATCTGACGGATTACTGGCGTCGGATCGGCGGCTGGCAGGTCCGTAACATGGGCACGGTCGGCGGCAATATCGCCAATGGTTCCCCGATCGGTGATACGCCGCCGGTACTGATTGCGCTGGGGGCGGAAATCACGTTGCGGCGCGGCCGGGAACGTCGGGTCGTGAAGCTGGAAGACTTCTTCATCGATTACGGCAAGCAGGACCGGGAAGCGGGCGATTTCGTGGAATCGATCCGCATTCCCTTCGCCGATCCCAGTGCCCGCCTCGCAGCCTACAAGATATCCAAGCGGCGCGACGAGGACATCTCGTCCGTTTGTGGCGGCTTTTGCGTCACGTTTGACTGCGGTCTGGTCAAGGACGTTCGTTTGGCCTTCGGCGGCATGGCGGCGACGCCGAAGCGCGCAATGACGGCTGAGGCGGCCCTGCGGGGTCGGGAATGGACCGAAACGACCGTGGCAGAAGCGATGAAGGCGTTGTCACAGGATTTTGCGCCGATCAGCGACTGGCGGGCTTCTGCGGAATACCGTGCTACGGTCGCGGCGAACCTGCTGCGCCGCTTCTATCTGGAGACCACGGATGCTGAAAAGTCTGTGAGGCTGAGCGCATGATGGACGGAGATCTGAAGATGACGACGCCGGACCCGATCCGGGGCACCGTGCATACGGATGAACGACACGATTCCGCCCACAAGCACGTCACCGGGCGCGCCGAATATGTCGATGACATCCCGGAGCCGGCCGGCACGCTGCACGCTTATCTGGCCTTGTCGACGGTGGCGCATGGCGAAATCCAGTCGACGGATTTTTCGGAAGTCCTGGCGCATCCCGGCGTTGTCGGCGTGCTGACGGCAAAAGACATTCCCGGCGTGAACGATGTCAGCCCGACCCATCTGCATGACGAACCGATCTTCGCGGAGGGCAAGGTCGAGTTCCACGGGCAGCCGATCTTTGCGGTCGTCGCTGAAACAAGAGATGCGGCCCGTCGTGCAGCCCACAAGGCGCGGGTCAACTATCGCGAGCTGCCCCACAAGGTCGACGTCGCGGACGCGATCGACGCGGATTATCCGCATGTCACGGCGCCGCTGAAGTTGGAGCGCGGCACGGTCGAACCGGCATTGGAATCCGCGCCGAACCGGTTGCGCGGCACCATGAGGATCGGCGGTCAGGACCACTTCTACCTGGAGGGCCATATCGCCTTCGCCATTCCGGGTGAGGACGAAGATGTCACCGTATACTCCTCGACCCAGCATCCCAGTGAAGTGCAGCACATGGTGGCGCTTGTACTGGGAACCGCCTCCAACGCGGTGACGATCAACGTTCGGCGGATGGGCGGCGGTTTCGGCGGGAAGGAAACCCAGCCGAACCTCTTTGCCGCCGTCGCCGCTGTTGCCGCGAAAAAGTACGGCCGGCCGGTAAAGCTGCGTCCGGACCGGGACGATGACATGATTGCGACCGGCAAGCGGCACGATTTCAAGGTCGACTACGACGTGGCCTACGATGACGACGGCCGTATTCAGGCGGTCGACGCGACCTTTGCCGCGCGCTGCGGATTTTCCGCCGATCTCTCCGGTCCGGTCACCGACCGGGCGCTGTTCCATGCGGACAATGCCTATTTCTATCCGAATGTGCGGTTGCGCTCCCGCCCCATGAAGACCAACACGGTCTCCAATACGGCATTTCGGGGGTTCGGGGGGCCGCAGGGCGTCGTCGGTGCCGAGCGGATCATCGAGGAAATCGCCTATGCGCTCGGCAAGGACCCCCTGGAAATCCGCAAGGCGAATTTCTACGGCGGGGCAGGACGCGACGTGACCCCCTACCACCAGACGGTCACGGATTGCATTCTCGACCGGCTGATTTCGGAGCTTGAAGAAAGCGCCGACTATGCCCGCCGCCGCGAGGCGATACTGGCATTCAATGCCAAGGGCGGTGTGATCCGGAAAGGCATCGCGCTGACGCCGGTGAAATTCGGCATTTCCTTCACCGCCACCTGGTACAATCAGGCCGGCGCCCTGATTCACATCTACAATGACGGGTCGATCCATCTGAATCATGGCGGCACCGAGATGGGGCAGGGGCTCTTCACCAAGGTGGCACAGGTCGTCGCGGACTGTTTCCAGGTCGATCTCGACCGGATCAAGATTACCGGCACGACAACCGCCAAGGTTCCGAACACATCCGCGACGGCCGCATCTTCCGGGTCGGATCTGAATGGCATGGCCGCCCAGAATGCGGCCGACCAGCTCAAGGAACGGCTGGTCGCCTTCGCGGCGGAGAAATGGAATGTGGACCCGGATCAGGTCGCATTCGAGCCGAACCAGGTCCGGGTCGGCAACGAACGGATGGCCTTCGCGGAATTCATTCGTCACGCCTATATGGCACGGGTGCATCTGTCCGCCGCCGGCTTCTACAAGACCCCTGACATTCATTGGGACCGCGCGGCGGGTAAGGGGCGGCCATTCTATTACTTTGCCTATGGCGCGGCGGTGTCGGAGGTCAGCATCGATACGCTGACCGGCGAGTATCAGGTCGAGCGGGCCGATATTCTGCACGATGTCGGTCGATCCCTGAATCCGGCGCTCGACCGAGGCCAGGTGGAAGGCGGTTTCGTTCAGGGCGTCGGCTGGCTGACGACAGAGGAACTCTGGTGGGACGACAAGGGCCGCCTGCGGACGCACGCGCCGTCCACTTACAAGATCCCGCTGGCTTCGGACCGTCCGCGCATCTTCAATGTCGAACTGGCACGTTGGTCGGAGAACCGCGAATTGACCATTCGGCGATCGAAAGCGGTTGGAGAGCCGCCGCTGATGCTGGGGGTATCGGTGTTGGAGGCGCTTTCCATGGCGGTTGCCAGCGTCGCGGACTATCAGGAATGTCCGCGCCTTGACACGCCGGCGACGCCGGAGCGGGTGCTGCTGGCCGTCGAACGGTTGCGCCAGGGACACGAGGGGTAGCGCCGTGACCGACCTCAAATCGTTCCTGAACGCCGAATCTGCCGTCGCCCGGGTCGAACTGACCGAGGTGAAAGGATCGTCCCCGCGTGAGGCCGGAACGGCGATGTTCGTGTCACCCGATGCGACGCACGGTACGATCGGGGGCGGCCAGCTCGAATATATGGCGATCGATCAGGCGCGGACGATGCTGGCGGCCGGGCGGGACAAGGACAGGATGTCCGTACCGCTGGGCCCCGAGATCGGTCAGTGCTGCGGTGGTCACGTGGAAATCGACATCACCCTGATGGACCGGGCCGCGATTGATGTGGCTGTTCGGGAATGCGAGCTGGCCCAGCAGGCGCGCCCGCATGTCTATGTCTTCGGTGCCGGCCATATCGGACGCGCGCTTGCCGATTGTCTCGCCTTGCTGCCGGTCAGAACCATCCTGGTCGATGAGCGGGCCGAAGAAATCGCACTGTGTACCGCACCGGTCCAGAAACGCATTACCCCGCTGCCGGAAGCGGAGGTCCGCAGGGCCCCGGCCGGAAGCGCTTTCATCATCCTCACCCACGAACATGCACTCGATTTCCTGATCGCCGCCGAGGCCTTGGCCCGGACCGACTCGCGCTATGTCGGAATGATCGGGTCCAAGACCAAACGTGCTTCGTTCGAACGTTGGTGCAGGAAGAATATCAACCCGCCGATAAGAGCGGAAAATCTCGTCTGTCCGATCGGCGCACAGGGCAGCAGCGACAAACGTCCGGAAGTCATCGCGGCATTCGTTGCCGCGGAGGTGATCGCTACGTTGACGGTCGACAGTGACCGTCGGACGGGCCACGCGCCGCCTTCCGAGAATGTGGGAGGAGTAAAGGTCGATGAGTGACGGTCAACATGCACGGCTGGAATTGCGCGGGGTGACGAAATCGTTCCCGGGCGTTCTGGCCAACGACCATGTGAGTTTTTCAGTTGGCCCCGGTGAGATCCACGCCCTGCTGGGTGAGAACGGCGCCGGGAAGTCGACACTGGTAAAGATGATCTACGGCATCATGCAGCCGGACGAGGGCGAGATCCTGTTCGACGGCAAGGCGGTGCAGGTTCCCAATCCGAAGGCCGCCCGAAGCATGGGCATCGGCATGGTCTTTCAGCACTTCTCGCTGTTTGAGGCGATGACGGTGCTGGAGAACATCGCGCTGGGCATGGACCACAGCACGTCCTATTCGGCGCTGGAGGTCCGAATCCGCCAGGTGCTTCATGAGTATGAACTGGCGCTGGACCCGCATCGGACCGTCTCCACCCTGAGCGTCGGCGAACGCCAGCGCATCGAGATCGTTCGGGCTCTGCTGCTGGAGCCGCAGTTGCTGATCATGGATGAACCGACTTCGGTGCTGACGCCGCAGGAGGTTCGCCAATTGTTCAAGACCCTGCGGACCCTGGCCGAACGTGGTTGTTCGATTCTGTATATCAGCCACAAGCTGCACGAAATTCAGGAGCTGTGCGACGGCGCGACGATCCTGCGCGGCGGCAAGGTTGTCGGTGATTGCGATCCGCGTCGTGAAACCTCCCGCAGCATGGCCGAAATGATGATCGGCGGCACGCTGAAGGAGATCGAAAAGAAGGGCGAGCGGAAACTCGGCCCCGCCCGCTTCGTGGTCGACGGGCTGTGCCAGGAGGCCGAAGGCGAGTTCGGGGTCAATCTGAATGATATTACCTTCGGTGTCCGCTCCGGCGAGATCTTCGGAATTGCCGGTGTTGCCGGCAATGGACAGAACGAGCTCCTGCTCGCACTCGGGGGCGAGATTCCCTGCGACCGGGTCGACGCGATCAAGATCGACGGCACGTCCGTCGGGAACCTGAATGCCATTCAGCGCCGCAAGCACGGATTGTGCGCGGTGCCGGAGGAACGAAACGGCCATGGCGCCGTTCCCAACTTCTCGCTGAGCGACAATGCCATCCTGACCGCCAGAAACCGCAAAGGTATGGTCAATTGGGGGATTATCAACGCAAAGCTCGCCGAGAGCTACACCGACGAAGTGATCCACACCTTCGCGGTAAAGACGACGGGGGCGGCCTCAACGGCGGGATCTCTGTCGGGCGGAAATCTTCAGAAATTCATCATGGGGCGCGAAATCATGCAGGCCCCGGATGTACTTCTTGTCTCGCAGCCGACCTGGGGGGTCGATGCCGGGGCCGCGGCCGCCATTCACCAGGCCATCGTCGATCTGGCGGCCGAAGGATCCGCCATCGTCATCATCAGTCAGGACCTCGATGAGCTCCTGGCGATCTGCGACAACATCGCGGTCATCAATGAAGGGCGGCTTTCGAAGACGCTGAAGGTTGGTGAGGCCACGGTCGATGAGATCGGGCTGCTGATGGGGGGCGTGCACGGGGACGCTTCGGCGACCGTGGAAATTTCGGGGGCGTCTCATGCTGCTTGAACTTGAAAAACGCAAACAGCCCAGCCGGAGCATGTTGTATCTGACGCCCGTGATTGCGGTGCTGCTGACCATGTTTACCGGCGGGGTGATTTTCACGTTGCTTGGCTATGACGGCTTCGCGGCCGTCTGGAAGATATTCGTATCCCCGGCCATCGACATCGGGAAGTGGACCGACCTCGGAATCAAGGCTGCGCCGCTGATCCTGATCGCAACCGGGCTGTCCATCGGTTTTCGTGCCAATGTCTGGAATATCGGCGCGGAGGGACAATACGTGATGGGCGGCCTTGCCGCCACCGGGGTAGCCCTGGCGACCTGGCATCTGGAGGGGATCTGGATTCTGCCGCTCATGTGCCTCGGCGGGATCGTCGGCGGCATGCTCTATGCGGGCATTCCGGCATTCCTGAAGACGCGTCTGAACGTCAATGAAATCCTGTCCAGCCTGATGCTCACCTATGCGGCCATCCAACTGCTGTACTATCTGATGCGCGGTCCGTGGAAGGATCCGGATGGGTTCAATTTTCCACAGACCCGGCTGTTCAATGACAGCCAGATGCTGCCCGAGGTCGCGGGAACCTACATTCACATTGGCGTTCCGCTGGCTTTCGTGATCGCGATCGCGGTCTGGTACGTCCTGTCGCGTACGGTGTTCGGCTTCGAAATTCGTGTCGTCGGCGCGGCGCCGGAGGCGGCCCGGTACGGCGGCTTCAACAAGAAGCGTACGGTCTGGTTTTCGTTGTTTGCCGCTGGTGGTCTGGCCGGATTGGCGGGTACCTTCGAGGTAGCCGGGCCCTTCGGTCAGATGGTGCCGCAGTTTCCGACCGGATACGGGTTCACGGCCATCATCGTAGCCTTCCTGGGGCGTCTCCATCCCATCGGTGTGATTCTGGCCGGCATCATTCTCGCCATCTCCTATGTCGGTGGCGAGATTGCCCAGACCACGATCGGCCTGCCCAGTGCGGCGACCGGCGTGTTCCAGGCCATGATGCTCTTCTTCCTTCTGGCAACGGATATTCTGGTGAACTACCGGCTGCGTATCGGCAGTCTTTCGAAGGGGACCGCGGCATGAGCGACGCGATTATCATTTCTATCATCATGACCGTTGTCGGCGCCTCCACCCCGATACTGCTGGCGGCGCTGGGGGAACTCGTGGTCGAAAAGAGCGGGGTCCTGAACCTCGGCGTCGAAGGCATGATGCTGATCGGTGCGGTCAGCGGATTTGCGGTCATGTCCGTCACCGGATTCGGCATTGTTGCGGTCCTGGCGGCGGCGGTTGCCGGCGCCCTGGCATCGTTGATCTTCGGATACCTGACACTGACCCTGACGGCCAATCAGGTGGCCACCGGGCTCGCCCTGACCATTTTCGGGATCGGCCTGTCCTCGCTGATGGGGGAGGGCTATGTCGGACAGACGGTGCCGGTGCTGGGGCCGATCTTCCCGGAGGCGTTGTCGGACCATCCGGTCCTGCGGGTCCTGTTCGGGCACAATCCGTTGGTCTATTTTTCCTTTGTGATGCTGTTCACGGTCGCGTGGTTCCTGAAACGTACGCGCGGCGGCCTGATTCTGCGGGCTGTGGGGGAAAGCGATGTCTCGGCGCATTCCATCGGATACTCCGTCGTCGGCGTGCGTTACCTCGCCGTGGCATTTGGCGGAGCCATGGCCGGAATCGGCGGATCGTTTTATTCGCTTGCCTTGACCCCGATGTGGGCCGAAAAACTGACGGCAGGACGTGGCTGGATCGCATTGGCCCTGGTGGTCTTCGCGGCGTGGCGTCCGACCAGATTGCTGGCCGGAGCCTATCTCTTCGGTGTTGTCATGACCCTTGAACTGCATGCAAAGGCAGCCGGGTTCGGTCTGCTGGCACCGGAGTTTCTGGCGGCGATGCCGTATCTGGCGACCATCGCCGTGCTGGCGCTGATATCTTGGCGGAAATCGGTCGGTGCGCAGGCCCCGGCCTGCCTGGGACAACCGTTCAAACCAACAGTCTAATTCACTAGAACAGGGAGAGTGAAAAATGTGGAACGTTACGCGTAGAAGACTGCTTCAAACCGCAGGTGCGGCCAGCACCCTGCCGCTGCTCGGCGCCCAGGCGCGTGCGGCGGACCCGCTGAAGGTGTCCTTCGTCTATATCGGCCCGATTGGCGACCATGGCTGGACCTATGCGCATGATCAGGGGCGCCTTGAAGCGATCGAGAAGTTCGGGGATGCGATCGATGTGTCCTATGTCGAGAATGTGGCCGAGGGCCCCGATTCCGAGCGCGTCATCCGGCGCCTTGCCGAAGACGGCAGCAATCTCGTCTTCACGACCTCTTTCGGCTACATGAACCCGACGCTGAAAGTCGCCAAGCGCTTCAAGGACGTGAAGTTCGAACATGCGACCGGCTATCAGCGCGCCCCGAACATGGCGACCTACAATGCCCGCTTCTACGAAGGCCGTGCGGTCTGCGGTACGATCGCGGGACACATGTCGAAAACCGGGGTCGCAGGCTACATCGCCTCGTTCCCGATTCCGGAAGTTGTCATGGGGATCAACGCCTTCACGCTGGCCGCGCGCAAGGTCAACCCGAACTTCCAGACGAAGGTCCTTTGGGTGTCGAGCTGGTATGATCCGGCCAAGGAAGCCGACGCCGCCAAGGCCCTGATCGACCAGGGTGCAGACGTGATCGCCCAGCACACCGACAGCCCGGCCGCACTTCAGGCCTGCGAACAACGCGGCCTGATGGCCTTCGGTCAGGCCTGGGACATGTCGTCCTTCGCGCCGACTGCGCATCTGACGGCGATCGC
Organism: Alphaproteobacteria bacterium; assembly: GCA_033344895.1. Classification (NCBI taxonomy): domain Bacteria; kingdom Pseudomonadati; phylum Pseudomonadota; class Alphaproteobacteria; species Alphaproteobacteria bacterium. Next base: position 4,316,809 of record JAWPMN010000001.1, on the reverse strand, counting down.
CAACAAGTGGGGCACCTACTACGTCGACCGCATTCAGCAGGCGCTGGACGGTACCTGGGAAAGCACCGACACATGGTGGGGTCTGAAGGAAGGCGTGCTGGAAATGACGCCATTCAACGACCGGATTCCGGGCGACGTGCAGGCTGCGGCCAAGGCAACGGAGCAGGGAATCATCGACGGCTCCGCACCGGCATTCGCCGGGCCGATCTTCGATCAGACCGGGGCGCAGCGTATCGGGGATGGCGAAGCGCTGGGCGACGAGGACCTGCACAAGATGGACTGGTACGTTCAGGGCGTTCAGACCTGATCCTGCCGCGTTTGGACTGGAAGGGCGCCGGCATGCCGGCGCCCTTTCGCTTTGTCGGGTCGGCTACGCGGTCATCGCCTCGAGCCGTTTGCGGCATTCGCTGACCATGAAGTCGATGAACAGGCGGATCTTCGGATCCTGCAGCCGTCGGTGCGGGTAAAGGCAGGCGATGCGTGACGGGGGCGGCGGGGTCGATTCCAGAACCGGAACCAGGGCACCGCTACGAATATGTTCCGCAACCTCGTAATAGGGCTTGTTGATGATCCCCCGGCCTTCAATGGCCCATTCGGTCAGGACGTCGCCCTCATCCGCGTCGTAGGGTCCGCTGATGTCGAAACGCTTCAGACCTTCCTCCGTCTCCAGCATCCAGTAGTATTCCGATGAACCCGGGAAGCGCAGCAGCAGGCACCGATGCGGTTTGGTGACGAGATCCCTCGGATGCTCAGGCACTCCTGCCTCCGCCAGATAGGAGGGCGCGGCGCAGAGAACGCGGCGGCAGTCCAAGATCTTGCGCACCTTCATGCTGGAATCGTCCAGTTGCCCCAGGACAAAGGCGACGTCGACTCCTTCATCGAAGATATCGACCTTTCTGTCGGACAGACGAAGACGGATTGCGAGATCCGGATACTGGTCGTTGAATATGGGAACAAGCGGGGCAAGGACCCGTCGGGCCAGCCCGAGAGGTGCCATGACCCGTATCGCGCCGCGCGGATGCTGGGAGTAATTGGCGACGACGGCCTCGGCCTCGTCCAGGGCCTCGATGACCCGCCGTGCGTGCTCGTAGAACAGCCGTCCGACCTCCGTCGGTACGATCTTCCGAGTCGTACGGTTGAACAGGCGAATTCCGAGGCGACTTTCCAGCTCCTTGATTCGGTTGCTGGCGACCGCCGGGGTCAGTCGCTGGTCGCGGCCGCCGGCGGTGATGCTGCCGAGTTCGACGGTGCGAACGAAGACGCGAATGCTGTCGAGATAAGGCATGGGACCGGCTGCCCTTTTTCAAAGAAACCGCGAAAGTGAACAGTAGATTATTTGATTCCGAAAGGAAATGGAGCGTGCAAGGTTAGCGTGCTCGAATGACGGAGGGAATGAATGCTGGATTGGCCGATTTTCATGGACTGGCTGTCTTTTGCCGCGCGCTGGCTGCATGTGATCACCGGCATCGCGTGGATCGGTTCGTCTTTTTACTTCATCGCTCTGGATCTCGGTCTGCGCAAGGTGCCGACCTTGCCGGAAGGCGCCCATGGTGAAGAATGGCAGGTTCACGGCGGTGGCTTCTACCACATCCAGAAGTATCTGGTCGCGCCGGCCGCGCTGCCGGAACACCTGACCTGGTTCAAATGGGAAAGCTACGCGACCTGGATGTCCGGGTTTGCACTGATGTGCATCGTCTACTATGCGGGGGCCGATCTCTACCTGATCGATCGCGAGGTCTGGGACATCCGTCCGGCCCCGGCCATCTTCACCTCCATTCTGTCCCTTGGCATCGCCTGGCTGCTCTATAACGGTCTGTGCCGGTCGCCCCTGAAGGATCATCCGACCGTTCTGATGATCGTTCTCTATGTCGGTCTGGTCGCGTTCGCCTGGGGCTATACCCAGCTTTTCACGGGCCGTGCGGCGTTCCTGCATCTCGGAGCGATCACGGCGACGATCATGTCGGCGAATGTCTTTCTGGTGATCATACCCAATCAGAAGATCGTCGTGGCGGACCTGAAGGCGGGGCGGGCGCCGGATCCGAAATACGGACAGATCGCCAAGCTGCGGTCGACGCACAACAACTACCTGACCCTTCCGGTCCTGTTCCTGATGCTGTCGAACCACTACCCGCTAGCCTTTGGAACCGAATACAACTGGGTGATTGCCAGCTTGGTCTTCCTGATGGGGGTCACCATCCGGCATTTCTTCAATTCCATGCACGCCAGGCAGGGGAAACCCTGGTGGACCTGGATTGCGACGACAGTCCTGTTCATTGCCATCATGTGGCTTTCGACGGAGCCAAGGATTCTGCAGCAAACGGCGGTGGAGGCCGGCTTCAAGCCCGCCAAGCGCGAGTTCACCCATGTTTCGGAACCCTTTGCGGAGTCGGTGCATTTCGATGATGCCTACGGCACAGTTCAGGCCCGATGCTCGATGTGCCACGCCCGGGAGCCGCTCTGGCCCGGGATTGTTGCGCCACCGAAGGGGGTCGCCTTGGAAACAGCCGCCGATGTCGCCCGCCATGCCCGGGAGATCTATCTGCATTCCGGTCGATCCCACGCCATGCCGCCGGCCAACGTGACAGCCATGGAGAGCGAGGAGAGGGCCCAGATCGTCCGCTGGTTCGAGGGTGTGTCCGGGGGGATTCACTAAATGTCGGCCACAGTTCTGCGGGGTCGGGTTCTGAGCTTCCGATCCGAGCCGCGTGATATCGAGGACGAGGCGTCCTTCAGCTATATAGAAGACGGTGCGCTGCGGATCGAAGACGGCCTGATCGTGTCCTGCGGTGAGTTCGCGGAGATTGAGTCCGCGGACGCCGCGGTTATCGATCATCGCCCGCACATCCTGTTCCCCGGCTTCATCGATGCCCATGCCCACTTTCCCCAGATGCAGGCGATCGCCTCCTGGGGAAGCCAGTTGTTGGATTGGCTGGAGACCTACACCTTCCCGGAGGAGGCCAAATTCGCGGATCCGGCCCATAGTCGGACCATCGCCCGGCGTTTTCTCGACGAGTTGACGCGGCACGGAACCACGACGGCGGCGGTCTATTGCACCGTACATCCGGCATCCGTTGAGGCCTTCTTCGAGGAGGCAGCAGTCCGCAACATGCGCATGATTGCCGGCAAGGTCATGATGGATCGGAATGCGCCGGACTATCTGCGCGATACGGCCATGTCGTCCTATGACGACAGCAAGGCGTTGCTGGAGAAGTGGCACTGCAGGGGCCGGGCGCTCTATGCCGTGACGCCGCGTTTCGCGATCACGTCCACGCCCGCGCAGATGGAAGCCGCCCAGGCATTGGTGAGGGAACATCTGGATGTCTATGTCCAGACCCATCTCTCGGAAAATCATGACGAGATTGCCTTCACGGGGGAGCTCTATCCCGATGCTCGGGATTACCTGGATGTGTATGAGAAATATGACCTGGTCGGCGACCGAAGCCTGTTCGGTCATTGCATCCACCTGAGTGAACGGGAACGTCAGGTCATGGCGGAGACCCGCTCGGTGGCGGTTTTCTGCCCGACCTCGAACCTGTTCCTGGGCAGCGGCCTGTTCGACGAAAAGGGGCTGCGGGAGACCGGTGTGCGGCGTGCGATTGCGACCGATGTCGGCGGCGGCACCAACTACTCGATGCTTCGAACCCTGGATGAAGGATACAAGGTCCTGCAACTTCAGAACCAGAAGCTCGATCCGCTGAAGTCGTTCTATTGGGCGACGCTCGGCAATGCGCGCGGTCTCCAGTTGGAGGATCGCATCGGCACGCTGAAGCCCGGATCGGAGGCTGACATCATCGTCCTGAACAGTCATGCGACCTCTGCCATGGCCACACGGATGGAAACCGTACGCAGCCTGCAGGAAGAGCTCTTTGTTTTGGAGACCCTCGGCGACGACCGGGCAATTGCCGAGACCTATATTGCCGGTGTCGCAGCGAAACGCCGTGTGATCCTGTCGGAATAGGAAAGGGTGGCAATGACCAGTTCCGTCACCCGTTATCAGTACACGCCAAGGACGTGCGTTCCCTGACACGCACCTCTGATGGCAGACCGCAGGTTGCGCGCGTCGACCAGGCCTACTGTTATGATTTTGTTAAAGGGTTTCAGTCATATTCGTGTGCCGGAGGGGTGCTTCGCGGGCAGCACGGGGGGTGCGATGGCCGGAGCGGCACAAGCCGTTCGGCCTCGGCTACGCGAAGAAGGACTGGAGCTTTGAATGAGCGCTGCAACGTCCCGGGACATCGCTGCCGCAGTCGGTCTGGCACCTAGCGACGTCCTAAGGGATATTTTCGAACATGTCTGTCAGGGTATCAGCTACTTCGACGCAGAGCTGAACCTCGTCTGCTGTAACTCGCTGTACCTTGAACTCCTGGACTTTCCTTCCTGGATGGGGGCCCCCGGTACGCCGGCGGCGGCCTTCTATCGCTACAATGCGGAACGTGGCGAGTATGGACCGGGTTCGATCGAAACGCTGGTCGAGGAACGCGTCGAACTGGCGCGTCGGTTCGAACCGCATTCCCTGGAGCGCGAACGGCCCGATGGTACCGTCCTGCTGATCGAAGGGAACCCTGTGGCGCGGGGCGGCTTTGTCACGACCTATACGGATATCACCGGTCTGCGCCGCTCCGAGGCTGCGTTGAAGGCGGCCAATGACCGCCTAGAGGAGCGCGTTCAGTCACGAACCGCCGTATTGGCCGAGCGTGAGGCCGAACTGCAGCGCAAGACCGACATGCTGGAGACGGTGCTTGAAAGCGTGACCAACGGGATCACGATGTTTGACAGGGAAATGCGACTTTCCCTGATCAACGGGCGCGCCGCGGAATTGCTTGAGTTGCCGCCGGAACTCTGCGTGCCGGGAACGCCGATGCGGGACATCATCCACTACAAGGCGACGCGGGGCGATTACGGTGTCGGGGATGTCGACGACCTGATGCAACGTGCCCTGCTCAGTGCGTCGGAAATGGAGGTTCATCGCTTCATTCGCGAACGCCCGAATGGACCGGCCGTGGAGGTGAACGGACGGCCGATCCCCGAAGGGCTGGTCACGACCTTTACCGACATCACTGAGCAGTTGAATGCGCAGCGGCTGCTTCGCGAATCCAACTCCGAGCTGGAGGAAAGGGTCGAAAGCCGGACCCGTGAACTGCGCCTTGCGAAGGAACAGGCGGAGCGCGCCAGTCAGGCGAAGTCCAATTTCCTGGCCCAGATGAGCCACGAGTTGCGCACGCCGCTGAACTCCATCATCGGCTATTCGGATATGGTGCGCATGGAGATGTTCGGGCCGATCGAAAACCCGAAGTACTCCGAATATCTCAATCTGGTGAATAAATCCGGCCGCTATCTGCTGGAACTCATCAGCGATATTCTCGAAATGTCCCGACTGGAATCCGGGAAGGCCGAACTCGACGAAACCCTCGTGAGAGTTGGTTGTGCGATCCAGGAAGCCTGCCTGACCGTGGATGAGCGGGCGCAGCGCCGACGCCTGAAGATCGTTCAAGAAGTGGGTGAAGACTTGCCGCAATTGAGGGTTGATACGCGACGCCTGCAGCAGATGCTTTTGAACCTGCTGACAAATGCGATCAAGTTCACACCGGAAGGGGGTGAGATCCATGTCCGGGCCTTTGCCCGGTCCGACGGTGGCATGACCGCGGCTGTGGCGGACACCGGGATCGGGATCTCCGAAAAGGATATTGAGCGGATCCGTGATCCCTTTACGCAGGTACGCCGAAACAGCAACACCAGCGAGGGCACGGGCCTTGGCCTCTCCATCGTCGACGGGTTGATGCGTGAGCATGGCGGCATGATGCGGATCGACAGTGAGGTAGAGAAGGGCACCACCGTCTCCCTGGATTTCCCGGCAAGTCGGACGAAGTCCTGAAGTAGTGACCCCTAAGGGCATCCCGGCTTCGGGGCCCCGCAAGAGATTTCTGTAAAGCTTTTTGCGAAATCGCGAATCTCTCCGGGATGGTCGCGTTCACTTCGTATTGATAATCAGTCGCACTCTCAAATCTGGTGTTTCAGGAGGGTGGACCGATGGGCAGAGCCAATGCCGCCGCGACGTCGCGGCGCGATACGAATGTAGTGAACGTTTTCCGGGCGACGCTTCTTGGCTGTGCCGCGTTTTCGGTGATGAGCACGGGTGCGGTCGCGCAGGATACGACCGACGGGGACGAGACAATCCTCATGGCCCCGATTTCCGTCACCGCCACTGAAGTGGCGCCCGGTGGTGTGACAATCACTGAGGAAGAACTGGAACGCCGGAATCCGCAGAGCATCAAGGATGTCTTCCGCGGCGAGTCGGCGATCCAGGTCGGCGGTGGGTCCGATGTCTCGCGCAAGATCTACATCAACGGGGTCGAGGACACGAACCTGAATGTGAAGATGGATGACTCCCGTCAGGTGAACTCCGCCTTCCATCATCTCGGCACGGCCATCATCGATCCGGGACTGCTGAAATCCGTCTCGGTCGAAACCGGCGTGGGTCCGGTGGATGTGGGGCCGGGCGCACTGGGCGGGTCCATTGCCTATGAAACGAAGGACGCCCGCGACATGCTGGAAATCGACGAGATGCTCGGCGGCTTCTCGCGATCCCAGGTCGGCAGCAATGGCAGGACCTATTCGCAGGCGTTGGCCTTTGCCGGTCAGCACGAAAATTTCGAAGCCATGGTCTATGGCTCTGTCGACGGGGGTCGGAACTACGAAGACGGCAGGGATGACGAAGTAATCGGCACACGGCCGAACATGCGCAACAGCATCGGCAAGGCCGCCTGGACCGGAAACACCGGCGGCCGCCTGGAGTTCAATACAGGATACATGGAAGACAAGGGGATACGACCCAACCGTGCGAATTTCGGGTCGTTGAACAACGGTGCGGAGCCGACGCTGCAGGAATACAACAGAAAGCATTTCACGCTGTCCTATCGGGATGAGGCGCCGACGGAGACATTCAATCCGGAAGTGGTGCTGAGCTACACCGAAACCGAACTGTTCATTCACGACCTGGCATTCGGTCCGTTCCGGTTCGATCTGCGTTCCCAGACCAAGAGTTATAGCGGCAAGGTAGCCAACACGTTTTCGACCGGTCTGGGGCTGGCCGAAAGCGGTAGCGTGACGGTCGGCACGGATTTTTACCGGGATGTCGGGCATGGCGATATCAGCGGCGGGTTCTCAGCCGCGACCGTGCCGCGCGTGAATACGGAAACCTCAGACAATGTCGGCCTGTTCGCTCAGGCACGGTTGAACGTGACGCCGGCCTTCCGCGCCAATCTCGGGTTGCGATATGACCAGCAGCAGTTCGAAGGGGTGGACGGGACCAGGCTTGACGGCGGCGGGCCGAGTGCCAGCCTCAACCTCGAATATGACGTTCTGCCCTGGCTGACGGGTTATGGCGGCGCCGCGAGCAACTACGGCCCGATACCGCTCGGCGAGTCCCAGATCTACAACTTCGCGGCGCAATGGGTCTATGACGGCCTGACCTCATCCCGATCATACAACTACAAGGCCGGGGTGAAGGTCGAGGATGGCGGCGTTTCCGGAGACTTTCATGTCTACCAGACAGAAATTGACGGCAGCCACAATCTCGGCTCCGCCACCCGAAATTCGACGCGGGATCTGACGGCGCGCGGCTTCAATGTATCCGGGCAGTATCAGGAGGATATCGGGTATGTCCGGGCGACCTACTCGAACAATCGCTTCCGGTCCGACGGCTTGCCGCTCAGCAGCGGCGACGCCTCCTATCACGGGCTGCAGATGGGAAACACGGCGACTCTCGACATCGTGCGGGAATGGATCGACATCGGCTTGGCCGTCGGTGCCAGCGCCGAATATGCCTTCGAGGACGACACCAACGAAACCTTCCCGAACAAATCCTATTTCGTGACGGATGTCTTTGCCCAGTATCAGCCGACCGAGATGGAGGCCGTGACCCTGCGCCTGGATGTCCGGAACCTCTTTGACGAACTCTATGTCGACCGGGCTACCTCCGCGACGGACAACTCTGCCGCAACGCCATTCAACGAGCCGGGCCGGAGTTTCCTTGTTTCCGCGAAGGTGGATTTCTGATGCGCCCGCTTGCACGTGTCGCAAGCGTGATCGGTGCGGTGGCGATGTATGTTGCCGCCGCTTCGGCCCATGCCAAGGATGTCATCACGATAACCGACCTCGCAGGGCGCACCGTGGACGTCGCGGTGCCGGTCGAACGGATTGTGCTGGGCGAGGGCCGCGTGCTGCCGACGCTGGGCATTCTCGATCGCGAGGATCCGACCCAACGGATTGTCGGGATGATGGGGGATTTCGAACAGTTCGATGCCGCAGGCTATGCCGATTTCTCAAAGCATTTTCCAGGCGTTGAAGACATCACCCGCGTCGGAAAGAGCGGCTCCTACACTTTCAGTCTCGAGGCGGTGGTCAGTCAGAGGCCGGATCTCGTATTGCTCGGGATCGGGGGAGGCCACAGCCCCAGCGAACGGCATACCGACATCCTCGAGAAACTCGAGGCTGCGGGTATTCCAGTCGTATTCATCGATTTTCGAATTGAGCCGCTGGTCAATACACCCGCCAGTCTGCGCCTGCTTGGGCGGTTGATGGGGCGCCAGGATGAGGCGGAAGAATTCATCGCTTTCTATGAAGAGAACCTGGCCAAGGTGAGTGAAGGACTTGCCGGATTGGAAACCCGTCCGACGGTCTTCCTTGAATCCCGCGTCGGCCTTCGCCCGGATTGCTGCGAGGCCATGGGCAACAAGATGATGGGGCGTTTCATCGACTGGGCCGGCGGTATCAACCTGCTGGGTGAGCAGATTCCCGGAACCCACGGGACCATTGCCCTGGAATATCTCCTCACCCATCAGCCCGATCATTATTTCGCAACGGCCATCGGGTCGCCGTCGACGGTTGAGGAGTTTCCGGAACGCATTGTGCTTGGCGCCGGTGTCGACGAGGAAACCGCCCGCACCAGTCTTTCCCTGGTCCGGGCGCGGAAGGGGTTGAAGGAGTTGTCGGCCGTTCGGGAGGGCCGCGCCTTTGCCGTCTGGCATCATTTCTACAACACGCCGATGCATGTTGCCGCGGTGCAGGCCATGGCGAAGCAACTTCACCCCGAGAGGTTCCGTTCGTTGTCGCCGGAAGCAACCTTGCAGACCTATTTCGACAGATTCCAGGCGGTGCCGCTGAATGGCGTCTATTGGGTTTCCTTGAAGGGCGCCGCCAATGAGTAGAAGCGTCGATGCGGCGGTTTCCGGGGCGGCCGATTCCATGCCGCCCCGCTCTCTTTCCGAACGCTACAGGCGCTTCCAGTTTCGGCGCATGGTTTGGCTGGCCGCGTTCCTTGGGATGCTGGCGGGCGGCTTCGTTGTAAATGTGGCGTCCGGCCCGGCCGGACTTTCGGTTCCGCAGGTGATTGAGGGACTGATTGATCCGGACGGTCTGTCTTCTGCGATGCATGTGATCATCTGGGACGTTCGCCTGCCATTTGCCGTCATGGCGATTGTCGTCGGGGCCTGCCTGGGATTGGCGGGGGCGGAGATGCAGACGGTCCTGAACAATCCCCTGGCAAGCCCGGCAACGCTGGGAATTTCGTACGCCGCTACCCTGGGGGCTTCCATCGCCATTGCCTTCGATCTGGCCGGCCCCTTTGGCCTGCCCGAGGATTATGTGACGCCGCTCTTCGCGTTCCTGGGGGCGATTGCGGCCATGGCCTTGATTCAATTGCTGTCGCGGCTCTACGGGGCGTCGCTGGAGATTGTCATCCTGTTCGGGATCGCCATGGTCTTCGCGCTGCAGGCGCTCGTATCCCTGATCCAGTTCGTGGCCGATTCCAACAGCCTGCAGCAGATTGTCTTCTGGACGATGGGCAGTCTGGCCCGGGCGACATGGCAGAAGATCGCCATCATCACGGTGGTTCTGGCGGTTTGCGGCGTGTTCTCCATGGCCCAGGTCTGGCGGCTGACCGCCCTTCGCGGCGGCGAGGAATATGCCAGAAGCGCCGGTGTCCAGATTGAGCGCCTCCGACTTCTGACCTTGTTCCGGGTCAGTATCGTAGCGGCGGTCGCCGTTTCCTTTACCGGCGTGATCGGATTTGTCGGGCTGGTCGGCCCACATATCGCGCGTCTGGTCTGCGGTGAGGATCACCGGTTCTTCCTGCCAGGCTCGGTTCTGGCTGGTGCCATCATCCTGACGGGCGCGTCCATCGCCAGCAAATCGATCATTCCGGGCATCATTATTCCGGATGGGATCGTTACCGCCCTTGTCGGAGTTCCGATGTTCCTCGTGCTCGTCCTGACCCAGATGCGCAAGGGGCGTCGGTGATGCTAGAGATCAGGAACCTGTCACTGGCCTATGGCAAGACCCGTGTACTGCAGAATGTCTCCCTTCCCGCAGTTTCCGATGGGGCACTTGTTGGGGTCCTGGGGCCTAACGGCGCTGGGAAATCGACATTTCTGCGGGCGGTCGCCGGCCAATCGACCTATTCGGGTTCAATTCTCTTCGAAGGGCGCGAGGTATCCCGCCTGCCGCATCGTGAGCGCACCCGCCACATCGGGTTCATGCCGCAGTCTCCACCAAACACGTCCGGCTTCGTCGCCTATGAACTGGTGGTGAGTTCCTGTCGTTCCGCTCGTCCCGATTTGACGGCAACCGAGGTCGCAAACTCTGCGGAGGCCGTATTCGGCTACCTTCAGCTTCAGGAACTTGCCTTCCGACCCTTGAGCCGCATGTCCGGCGGGCAGCGCCAGCTGGTTGGGCTGGCCCAGATTCTGGTTCGCGATCCGAAGGTCCTATTGCTGGATGAGCCCAGCAGCGCCCTGGACCTGAAATGGCAGGTGACGGTCTTCGAGATTCTTCGAAAACGTCTGGTCGAAAGGGGCGGTCTTTGTCTTGTCGCCCTGCATGATCTGAATCTTGCCATTCGCTATTGCGACTTAGTCGCAATCATGAGAGGTGGAAGATGCATCGCCTATGGACCACCCGCCCAGGCCCTTACGCCGACCGTCCTGCGGGACGCCTATGACGTGAGCGGGCGGGTGGAAACCTGCTCTCGCGGGCAGCCGATAGTCATTGTCGACGGAGGAGAGGACGTCGCCTTGGAAACGCAAACACCAATCAGAAAGGTGAGTGGAGAACCATAGGATGCAACACTGCCACACAAAGGTCCGCACGCAGTTCGCCAGCAAGTATCTGCAGCAGCTTTGCAAACATTTTGCCCACAAGGTGGAGGTCGAGTTTGACCGCACGGTCGGGCGCGTCGCCTTTCCCGGTGGCCTTTGCCTCATGCTTGCCGAAGACGACGGCCTATCCTTTTTCGGGGAAGCCCATGCCGAAGAAGGGGTGCCGCGCATCAAGTCGGTCATCGACAGTCACCTGATCAAGTTTGCCTGGCGCGAGGACCTGTCGATCGAATGGCAGGACGGTCTGCCCGAGCGCCTGCCGGTCGACAGACTGCCTTCCCTGAAGGAGTTCACCATTCAATGAATGAAGTCCCCATTGTCGTCTTGCAGGACAGTATTCAGTTCCTGAGCGCCGGCGGGCCCGTCGTCTATCTCCTCTGTGCCTTGTCAGTCGTGTCGCTCACCATTGCGCTGGTCAAGTTCTGGCAGTTTCTGCGGGCCGGCGTGTTCCGGGCTTCTTTCGCGGGGCGGGCAGCCGGCCTGTTTCGTGACGGGCAGTACGAGCCGGCCTTGCGTATGGCGGACCGGTCCAGCATTCGCTGCAGGATCGTGAAGCAGGCAATGGAAGGGAAGCTGTCGGGGCACGGCGATCCGGACAGATCGCGGGACGAGGTCCTGCGCGTTGCGGAAAGCGCTGTTGAAGAGCTGGGCGGATATCTTCGCATGCTCGAAATCATCGGCACGCTGGCGCCGCTATTGGGCCTGCTGGGGACCGTTCTGGGGATGATCGATGCCTTCCAGGGAATGGAGGCGGCGGGCGATCAGGTGGATCCCTCGGTCCTGTCCGGCGGCATCTGGCTGGCTCTGCTGACAACGGCGGTCGGGCTGGCGGTCGCCATTCCGACGGTAGCCGTGCTGAACTTCTTTGAGCGACGGCTGGAGATCCTCTCCCACGAGTTGGATAACCTCGTCGCAAAGGTCTACCTGACAGATCTGGACGGCGTGGCAGCGTGAGTGCGGATTACGGCAGATTGCGGCAGCGACGCGGACGACGTCGGGCGGCGATCAGCCTGACGCCGCTTGTCGATGTCGTCTTCATCCTGGTCATTTTCTTCATGCTGGCGTCGTCCTTCGCACGCACCAACAGCCTCGGACTTGTGCCGCCTGCCACGTCCTCGCCGGCGCGAAGCAGTGGCGGTGCGCAGGACGTGATGGTTCTGAGGCTTCTGGGAGACCAGGCGCTCGAGCTGGATGGAGAGCCTGTCGAAATGGGGAATCTCGCGACCCTCATCCGCGCGGATGGGCGGCGCAAACTGCTGCTGCTCCCGCAGGATGAGGCCGCGCTTCAGGATATGGTGACGGTGCTCGACATCACGGAAGCATTGGATATCGACGGGCTGTCGATTGCCATTCCTCCCGAGGAGGCGGTCCGGTGAGCCGCATGAGTTACGTGTATCGGCGGCGTTGGCGCTCCGGCGATGCAGAGGGGCATATCCTGCCGCTGATCAATATCGTCTTCCTGCTGCTGTCGTTTTTTCTCATCGCGGGCCAGATCACGAAAAGGGCGCCGGTGGACGTCAGCCCGCCAGTCTCTGACAGCGACGCCAAGGACAGAAACAATGCGTCGACCATTCAGGTCGATTCAGACGGCAGGGCCACGATAGACGGTCAGCCCTTGTCTGAAGGGAACCTGGCAGCACTGCGGGCGGATGGGACAGTTGTTCCGGAACCGCTGCGCGTACATGCAGATGCGGCCGCTTCCGCAGTGGCGGTGCTGCGTGTCCTCCAGAAAGCGCGAGAAGCGGGCTGGCAGAAGATCGAACTGGTCACAATGCGATCGGGGTCATGAGACAGACTCCGATCGCCTGGACCGTTGCCCTCATTCTGGCGATTGGGCTGCACGGTCTCGCATTTGTCGGGTTTTCTGCCCGTCCCGATGATGGGGCGGAGGATCTGGGGACCGGCGGACAGAATGTCTCGATCACGATGATTGCGTCTCTCGCCGGAGGCGATGCCGGCGAGATGAACGAGCCGAACGAACCGGCGGAGCGAGCTTTGGAGGCCCCATCGGGCGACCCAGCCGAGGAAAACGCCCCGCCGTCCAGTATAGCCGCGCCGGAATCGCTGCCCGAGCCGGAGCCGCTGCCCGAGCCGGAGCCGCTGCCTGATCCGGAACCGCTGCCCGAGCCGGAACCGCTGCCCGAGCCGGAACCGCTGCCCGAGCCGGAACCGCTGCCCGAGCCGGAACCGTTGCCCGAGCCGGAACCGTTGCCCGAGCCGGAACCGTTGCCCGAGCCGGAACCGTTGCCCGAGCCGGAACCGTTGCCCGAGCCGGAACCGTTGCCCGAGCCGGAACCGTTGCCCGAGCCGAAATCCGCCTTTCTGCCGCGTCCGGAACCGCCGGATCGGGAGCCCGCCAAGCCGCAGCCCGAGCGGCCGCCGAAGCCGGTTGCTCCGAACGACATTGCCGATGCCACTGCGCCGGAATTGGCACAGCCTCGACCTCAAGCTGCTGAAACCGAAGAGGTCGCGGATTCGCCCGAGTCCGAGTTGGTGCGGAACGCTGCCGCACCCTCCGTGGCCGGGCCGGTGAGCGCCGGCACGGCGCAGAAGGCGCCGGTCGGTCAGGCGCAGGATGCGCGCACCAATGAGGGCGGGGATGTCGTGGTCGCACCGTCCCCGAACTACATCACCCAACTGCGCTACTGGCTGGAGCGTCACAAGACATATCCGAAACAGGCTCGTCGCAAGCGCATGCAGGGTGTGGTGGTTGTCGCCTTCCGGGTCTTCCGGGACGGCCGCATCGACAACGCTACGATCCGGGACAGGTCCGAGCACGGCCCGCTGAACGAAGAGGCCATGGCGATGCTGGTGCGCGCCGCGCCGCTTCCGGCCTTTCCGGAATCGATGAAGGGGAACTATCTCGACCTCGTCATTCCGGTCGAGTTTTCACTCCGCGGAAATCAGTAACCGTCAGCGTCTGCATCCGGATGGCGCTATGCCGAACATGCGCTTGAAGGCGGTGGAGAAGCTGGCGGGGTTGTCGTAGCCCGCCAGATAGGCGGCCTCGCTGACTCGCTTTCCGTCCAACTCGAGCCAGTCGCGTGCCGCGATCAGCCGCTGTTCGCGAATGAAGGCGCCGATCGTCATTTTGTAGGTCGACTTGAAGGCGCTTTGCATCGAACCGACGCTCATGCCCATTGCTGCGGCAATGGCAGCCAGCGGCAGGGGAGAGGCCACGTTGTCCAGGATGTACTGTCGGACCTGTTGTGCCCTTCCGGCCTCGGTCAGGCTGGGGTCGGTGGTCTGGTCTGTTTCGTTTCCCCGATTCAGGATGTGGCGGAATGCTTCATAGACGATTTCGGTGGCCTTTGCTTCCGCCGACAGGACCCTCAGTACCGGAAGATCCTGCGTCGGGTTGATCAACTGCTCGGCCAGCGTCTGAACGTGGCGCGAGGGACGCCAGGTTCCGATGGCCCTGTGCCGGACCAGACAATCGGGGGAGGGGGTATCGTTATCCGCCAGATCTCTCAGGACAGTCTGAACCCATTCGCGCGGTATGCCGATGATCACCTTGCGAATGTGGGCACCGCGTTTCGACCGGCGCCGGATCACTGTCTCGTCCGTCAGGTTCCAGTATTGGCCGATTGGCTCTGACCCGGTGCCCAGCGTCATCGGGCGGTCACCCAGCCAGGTGTCCAGACTGCCCTCCAGCACGATGGCCACGACGAAGGCGGCCTGCATTTGCCAACTCGCGTCGGTATCGACGGTACCGGTGGTATCCGTGACATGGATTGCCAATCCCGACGGGGCGAGAATGTTGTTCATGCGCCCGCGGATCACGGTTCGGTCCACCTGGCCGTCGTCCGCCGATATGCGAAAGCCCGTGGCACGTGTCGCTTCCGACGTGCGCCGAAGGGCGGACAGGCTGACATCGCCTTCGAAAGAAACCGCCGTATTGCATGTGCCAGAACTGCCGGCGCCCGTCATTCGGTCTGCCTTGATATGCCATTGGTTCGGGCATGCTCCATACCCGCAGTCACAGGTATAGTGTTATTGCGAATTATTCGCAAAAGAAAAATATCGATATTCTTTTCTGCGTCAGGGAGGTCTGATCCGCTCTTGGGAGAGGATCAGGATTGTGCGGCCATCCAGTTGTCGAGAGCGGCCTTCTCCGCCTCGCTCAGGCGAAGGCCAAGCTTCGTGCGCCGCCACAGGACGTCGTCTGCGGTTCTGGCCCATTCGGACTGCATGAGATGGGTCACTTCCGCCGCATAGAGGTCCGCCCCGAAATGGGGGCCGAGGTCGTCCGTTGACTTTGCTTCCCCGAGAATGGCCGGGGTCAGGGACCCATAGTGTCGGACCATTCGATCGATCAGGGATGCAGGCATGGCAGGATACTGCCTGCAGAGATCTTCCATCAGGCGCCCTGCGCCCTCCGCCGGAAAGTCGCCGCCGGGTAACGGCGCGTCCGCCGTCCAGCTGCCGCCCCGGCTACCGAGGCGTGCCTCGATTTTCTCCAGCATGCTTTCGGCCAGCCGCCGGAACGTGGTGATCTTGCCGCCGAAGACATTGATCAAGGCGGGCTCGTCCTCCGCACCGTCCACGCGCAGCACATAGTCGCGCGTCGCTTCCTGGGCGGCACTGGCCCCGTCATCGAAGAGCGGGCGGACACCGGAATAGGTCCACACGATATCGTCGCGGCCGACCGGTTGCTTGAAATAGTCGCTGGCACCGGCCAGCAGGTAGTCGGTTTCAGCGTCGGATATGCCATACTCATCCAGATCGCCGTCGAAATCCCGGTCCGTGGTGCCGATCAGGGTGAAGTCCTGCTCATAGGGGATGGCGAAGAAGATGCGCTGGTCGCTGTTCTGGAAGATGTAGCACCGGTCATGATCGAACAGTTTGCGGGTCACGATATGACTGCCCTGCACAAGCCGTACATTGTGGGCGCCGTTGTCTCCCGCTGCCCCGCGCAGCAGCCGGTCGACCCAGGGGCCCGCGGCATTCACGACCAGACGCGCCCGGCAGGTCCGGGTGTCGCCGGACACCGTGTCGCGCAGTTCGATCTCCCATAGGCCGTCCCGGCGGGTCAGACGGATGCATTCCGTTCGGGTCATGATGTCGGCGCCCCGGTCCGCCGCATCGCGCGCATTCAGGATCGTCAGCCGCGCATCCTGAACCCAGCAGTCCGAGTACTCGAAGCCGCGCGTGAATTCGTCCTTGAGCGGCGCCCCGGCCGGGTGATCACGCAGATTGAGGGCCTTCGTCGGCGGCAGCAGCTTCCGGCCGCCGAGGTGATCGTAAAGAAACAGGCCGAGGCGCAGCAGCCAGGCAGGCCGCAATCCGCTGTGATGCGGCAGCACGAAACGCAGGGGCCAGATGATGTGCGGTGCATTGCGCCACAGGGTCTCACGCTCCATCAGGGATTCGCGCACCAGCCGGAACTCATAATGTTCGAGATAGCGCAACCCGCCGTGGATCAGCTTGGTCGAGCCGGATGACGTTCCCTTGGCCAGATCCTCCTTCTCGCACAAACCGACGGAGAAGTCGCGACCGACGGCGTCGCGGGCGATGCCGCATCCGTTGATGCCGCCACCGACGATGAAGATGTCGTAAGGAGATGTATCGTTGCTCATCAGGGTACGGACCTCAGTCGCTTTCGGTGTCGGGCGCGCCGCAGATTTCGACGGTAACGTCGTTCTCGCGGCAGATCGCTGCCAGGGAAGGGGGAAGGGGCGAGTCGGTGACCAGGACATCGATTTCGGACAGGTGCCCGATTCGAACCGGCGCGCGTCGATCGAACTTCATGCTGTCTGCGACCAGAATCGTCTGACGCGCCTGCCGCATGATCTCCTGCGAGACCCGGACCTCGCGGTAGTCGTAGTCCAGTAGCACACCGTCGGAATCGATCGCCGATGCCCCGATGATCGCATAGTCGACACGGAACTGCCGAATGAACTCGACCGCACTTTCACCGACGATTCCGCCATCCGTCGACCGGACGATCCCGCCTGCGACGATGACCTCGATGTTTTCCGCGCCGCGCAGGAGGTTCGCTACGTTCAGGTTGTTCGTCACCACCATCATGCCCTGATGCGTTCGCAGGGCCTGGGCGACCTGTTCTGTTGTCGTGCCGATATTCAGGATCACGGCGCAGTTTTCCGGAATCAGCGCGGCGGTTCGCACACCGATCCGCCGTTTCTCTTCCTCTGCCAGAACCCTGCGTGAGTCATAGGCGTAGTTGCTTGCACCGGAAGGGTAGAGCGCGCCGCCGTGGATGCGTTGTAAAAGTTTGCGGTCGCACAACTCATTGAGATCCTTGCGGATCGTCTGGACGGAGACCTCATACGCCTCTGCCAGGGAGTCCACCTGTACCCGACCGCGTTCGCGGGCGAGGGTCAGAATCTGGGCCTGTCGGGGCGAGAGGGGTTCCATTCGGTTTACTTTCGTTTTCTTTCGGATTGCGCCCTTTCGATCTCAATACCACAAATTTTGATCGTTTCTAGCAAAAAATAAGCAATTTAGTTTTCGTATTGACGTGCTTTTGGTTTCGTTTGATAGTGCGCCCATAAAACCGACTAGGGAGGTACCCCAGAATGCGAAACCAACTGATCGCATCTGTTGCGGTCGCTGCGGCTCTCGCTTTCGCTGGCAACGCGGTTGCCGGTGAAGAGGAAGCCAAGAAATGGATCGAGGAGGAGTTCCAGCCCTCGACCCTTTCGGCCGACGAGCAGATGGAAGAAATGCGGTGGTTCATCAAAGCCGCCGAACCGTTCAAGGGCATGGAAATCAACGTGCTGTCGGAAACCATTCCGACGCATGAATATGAATCGAAGGTCCTGACAAAGGCGTTCGAGGAAATCACCGGAATCAAGGTGAACCATCAGCTGCTCGGCGAGGGCGAGGTGGTGCAGGCGGTTCAGACGCAGATGCAGACGAACCGGAACCTGTACGACGCCTATGTCAACGACAGTGACCTGATTGGCACCCATTCGCGTCTGCAACTCGCCGTCAATCTGAGCGACTTCATGGCAGGCGACGGCGCTGACGTCACGAACCCGATGCTGGATCTCGACGACTTCATGGGCAAGTCGTTCACGACCGGTCCGGACGGCAAGCTGTACCAGCTTCCCGATCAGCAGTTCGCGAACCTCTACTGGTTCCGCAAGGACTGGTTCGACCGCGAAGACCTGCAGGCGCAGTTCAAGGAAATCTACGGCTACGACCTCGGCGTTCCGGTCAACTGGTCGGCCTATGAGGACATCGCCCAGTTCTTCAGCGAGCACGTCAAGGAAATCGACGGCGTCCGCGTTTACGGTCACATGGATTATGGCAAGCGCGCACCCGATCTGGGCTGGCGCATGACCGATGCCTGGCTGTCCATGGCGGGTGCCGGCTCGAAAGGTCTGCCGAATGGCCGTCCGATCGACGAATGGGGCATCCGGATGGAAGCGGACAGCTGCAATCCGGCCGGCGCGTCGGTGTCTCGCGGTGGCGGCACGAACGGCCCGGCGGCGGTCTATGCGATCCGCAAGTGGGACGAATGGCTGCGCAACTACGCCCCTCCGGGCGCCGCGGATTACGACTTCTATCAGTCGCTGCCGGCGCTCAGCCAGGGTAACGTTGCCCAGCAGATTTTCTGGTACACCGCCTTCACGGCGTCGATGGTTGCCCCGAAAGCCGACGGCAACAACACGGTCGACGATGCCGGCAAGCCGCTTTGGCGCATGGCGCCGTCCCCGCACGGACCGTACTGGGAGGAAGGCCAGAAGCTGGGCTATCAGGACGCCGGTTCCTGGACCCTGTTCAAGTCGACCCCGATCGACCGTCAGAAGGCGGCCTGGCTGTATGCCCAGTTCGTCGTGTCGAAGACCGTCGACGTCCGCAAGAGCCATGTCGGCCTGACCTTCGTTCGGGACAGCACGGTGCGTCACCAGAGCTTTACCGACCGCGCGCCGAATCTGGGCGGTCTGGTCGAGTTCTATCGTTCGCCGGACCGGGTCAACTGGACCCCGACGGGCGTCAACGTGCCGGATTATCCGAAGCTGGCGCAGCTGTGGTGGCAGAATATCGGGGACGTGAACTCCGGTACCTTCACGCCGCAGGAAGCCATGGACCGTCTCGCCGGTGAGATGGACCAGGTGATGTCCCGCATGCAGCGCGCGGACGAGGCGAACAACACCTATGGCGGATGCGGTCCGCGTCTGAATGACGAAAAAGACCCGAGCGAATGGCTCGGCAAGGGTGGCGCCAAGGCCAAGCTCGACAACGAGAAGCCGCAGGGGAAAACTATCTCCTACGACGAACTCGTGAAGCGTTGGGCCGAAAACTGATCCCGATTTAGGGATCCGCTTGGCCGGTCCGGAGGGTTTGCTCTTCCTCGCCCTCCGGACCGTGCCGGCTCACGGAAAATCCTGTAAATTCGTTTGTACCTTTCTCACACGCGGTTGAGAGACGGAGTCCTATGACCCTAGAACTGAGACAAATCGCCAAGACGGTGGACGGTTCGGTGCATATTCACCCGACCGATCTGACCTTCGAACCGGGGAGCTTCAACATCCTCCTCGGCACGACACTGGCGGGGAAGACGACGCTGATGCAGCTGATGGCCGGCCTGGACCGTCCGACCGGCGGGTCGCTGCACTTCAACGGGAAGGATGTGACCGGGATGCGGGTGCAGGACCGCAACGTGTCCATGGTCTATCAGCAGTTCATCAACTATCCGAACTTTACCGTCTTCGAGAATATCGCATCGCCCCTGCGCGTGGCGCGGCGGAATGAACGCGAGATTAAGGAGCGGGTCGGGCGCATGGCGGAACTGCTGAAGCTGACCCCGATGCTCGACCGCCGCCCGTCGGAACTTTCCGGCGGCCAGCAGCAGCGCTGCGCGATGGCGCGGGCGCTGGTGAAATCATCGGATCTGGTCCTTCTGGATGAGCCGCTGGCCAACCTGGATTTCAAGCTGCGCGAGGAATTGCGCGACGAACTGCCGAAACTGTTCGCCGATCGGGACTGCGTCGTCGTCTATGCGACCACTGAGCCGACCGAGGCGCTGCTGTTGGGCGGCAAGACGGCGACCATGCATGAAGGCAGCGTGACCCAGTTCGGCCCGACCGGCGAGGTCTACCGCCGACCGAAGGATGTGATCAGTGCCAGCGTGTTCTCGGAACCGCCGATCAATACGGCGACCATCCGCAAGACCGGCGGAAAGGTCGATCTCGGCGGGGGCGCGCAATGGGATACTCCGGCGGTGCTTTCCAACCGACCGGACGGTGAATATCGCATCGGCCTGCGCCCACATCATGTCCTGCCGGAGCGAAAGAGCGATTCAATGGTCCGGGTTCAGGGCAAGGTGCTGGTGACGGAACTCAGCGGTTCCGAAAGCACTGTCCATTTCATGGTGGGTGACGAGACCTGGGTTTCCCTGGCGCATGGCATTCATTCGTTTGATGTCGGTGCGACGGCGGAACTCTATGCCGATGTTGTCCACGCATTCTATTTCGGCCCCGATGGCGGCCTGATCGCGGATTGAGGAGGGAGCCATGGCGAAGATTACCCTCGACGGCATCCGCCACAGCTATATGGATGCGCCCCAGACCGATGCGGACTGGGCGCTGAAGCAGGTCGATGTGACCTGGGACGACGGCGGGGCTTATGCACTGCTGGGACCGTCCGGCTGTGGCAAGACAACCTTGTTGAACATCATCTCCGGCCTGTTGCATCCGAAGCAGGGACGTATCCTGTTCGGCGATGAGGACGTGACCGGACTGGCCCCGGACCAGCGGCATCTGGCACAGGTGTTCCAGTTCCCCGTCGTCTACGACACGATGACGGTTTACGAGAACCTGGCATTTCCGCTGCGCAATCGCGGTGTCGACGCGACGATCATCGACAAGCGGGTGCGGGAGGTCGCAGATTTCATCGACATGACCGAGCGTCTGGATACCCGGGCCAAGGGGCTGACGGCGGATGGCAAGCAGAAGATCTCGCTGGGCCGCGGCCTGGTGCGTGAGGATGTGAACGTCATCATGTTCGACGAGCCGTTGACCGTCATCGACCCGCACCTGAAATGGCAACTGCGGTCGAAGCTGAAGGAACTGCATCAGCGGGTGCAGCGCACGATGATCTATGTGACGCACGATCAAACGGAGGCCCTGACCTTCGCGGATAAGGTCGTCGTGATGAATCTCGGCGAAATCGTTCAGATTGGCACGCCGGTCGACCTGTTCGAACGGCCGCAGCATACCTTCGTCGGGCACTTCATCGGTTCGCCGGGGATGAATGTTCTGCCCTGTGCCATCGATAATGGCAGTGCCATGTTCGCCGGCCAGAAGGTCTCGACCGTGAACAAGGCCGGCGGTGCGGGCGGTTCGATGGAAATCGGCGTCCGTCCTGAATTCGTCCGGCTGACGCAGGACGGTCTGCCCGCGACGGTCGTGAAGGTCGCGGATGCCGGTCGTCACCGTATCGTCGAGACCCGCTGCGGCGATCAGATCGTACGCCTGCTGGTCGGCGAGGGTGAAGAGATACCGAGCGATTCCGTCCATCTGGAATTCGATCCGTCCAGCACGCGGATCTATGCCGACGGCTGGCTGGTCGAAGGGGAGGCAGGTCGATGAACAAGACCATCAATCAGAAGGCCTGGCTGTTCGTCTTGCCGGTCTTTGCGCTGGTCGCGTTCAACGCGATCATTCCGCTGATGACCGTCGTGAATTATTCGGTTCAGGAAACATTCGGCGACAACACCTTCTTCTGGTCGGGCGTGTTGTGGTTCGAGGAGATACTGACGTCCGAACGTTTCCACGACAGCCTGGGTCGTCAGCTGCTCTTCACCTTCTCGATCCTGGCGATCGAAGTGCCGCTTGGCATTGCCATTGCGCTGACCATGCCGCGCAAGGGGCCGTTCGTGCCGGTCTGCCTGGTGCTGATGGCGCTGCCGCTGCTGATTCCGTGGAACGTCGTCGGGGCGATGTGGAACATCTTCGCGCTGCCGGATATCGGGCTGCTGGGTTATTCTCTGAATGCCCTCGGCTTCGACTACAACTTCACGCGCCAGCCTGGCGATGCGTGGTTCACCCTGATCCTGATGGATGTCTGGCACTGGACGTCGCTGGTGGTGCTGCTGTCCTATGCGGGACTGGTGTCGATCCCCGACGCCTACTATCAGGCGGCAAAGATCGACGGGGCGGGGTCCTGGTCCATTTTCCGGCACATCCAGCTGCCCAAGATGAAGCGGGTGCTCACCATCGCGGTGCTGCTGCGCTTCATGGACAGTTTCATGATCTATACCGAGGCGTCGGTGCTGACCGGCGGCGGCCCGGGCAACTCGACGACGGTTCTGTCCATCGACCTCGTCAAGATCGCGCTCGGTCAGTTCGACCTGGGCCCGGCGGCGGCGATGTCGCTGATCTACTTCCTGATCATCCTGGCGCTGAGCTGGGTTTTCTACACGCTGATGATGCGCAACGAGGATTCGTGATGCGACGCAGAAACTGGATCGTCCCGACGGCCTATATCGTCTTCCTGATGCTGCCGATCTACTGGCTGGTGAACATGTCGTTCAAGACCACCAACGAGATCCTCGGCGGGTTCAGCCTGTATCCCAAGGAATTCACGCTGGACAATTACATCACCATCTTCACCGACCCGACCTGGTATACCGGCTATCTCAACTCGCTGGCCTATGTCGGGATCAACACGGTGCTGTCCGTGGCGGTGGCCTTGCCGGCAGCCTATGCCTTCAGCCGCTATCGCTTCATCGGTGACAAGCATCTGTTCTTCTGGCTGCTGACCAACCGGATGGCGCCGCCGGCCGTCTTTGCGCTGCCGTTCTTTCAGCTCTATTCGGCGGTCGGCCTGTTCGACACGCATATCGCGGTCGCGCTGTCCCATACGCTGTTCAACATTCCGCTGGCGGTCTGGATCCTGGAGGGCTTCATGTCCGGGGTGCCGAAGGAACTGGACGAGACTGCCTATGTCGACGGGCATTCCTTCTGGGGCTTCTTCCTGAAGATCTTCATTCCGACGATTGCGGCGGGGATCGGCGTCGCCTGCTTCTTCTGCTTCATGTTCTCATGGGTTGAGCTGCTGCTGGCCAAGACGCTGACGGCGGTGGAGGCGAAACCGATCGCGGCGACAATGACACGAACCGCCAGTACCTCCGGCTACGAGCTGGGGCTGCTGGCGGCAGCGGGCACACTGACGATCGTGCCGGGTGCATTTGTCATCTACTTCGTGCGAAACTACATTGCCAAGGGCTTCGCCCTGGGCCGCGTGTAACGGAAAGGCGATACGGAAATGCTGACATGGATGGCATGGACCTGGCCGACAGCGGCGTTCTTCGCCTTCATCGCGGTCTGCCTGATCACGATGACGGTGCTGGAACTGCGCAATCCGGGGGGCGCGCCGCGTCGCGGCGTCCTGGGACTGGATACGACCCGTGGTGACCGGTTGTTCATCTGGCTCCTGGGCAGCGCCTTCATCTTTCTGGCCTGGCTGGGCCTCGTCGGAACGCCGCTCTGGGCGCCGCTGGCGATCGCGCTGGTCTATGGCTTCAGTGTCTTTCGCTGGGTGTGATCGATCGTGGTCGTCAAACGCATCGGTCTGGTTGCCCACGACGCCCGCAAGGCGGATCTGGTCGAATGGGCGAAGGCGCGCCGTGCGCTGCTGGCCCCGCATGAACTGATCGCCACCGGCACGACGGGTGGGGCACTGCGCGAAGCCACGGGGCTGGATATCGAGTGCATGAAAAGTGGCCCGCTTGGCGGCGATTCCCAGATCGGTGCGCGGATTGCCGAGGGCAAGCTGGACATACTCGTGTTCTTCACCGATCCCCTGTCGGCCCTCCCGCACGACGTGGACGTCAAGGCGCTGACCCGCCTGGCGACGCTGTACAACACCGTTCTGGCCTGCAATCGCGCCACCGCTGACTATGTCATCGAAAGCCCCTATCTGATACGGGAGTATCGGCATGGTGAGCTTCCGGGGACCTCCGAATGAAAGCAGTGACGGTCGGCTCTGCGACGGTCGACGTGATCGCGACAGTGGACAGCGACGATATCGAGCGGATGACCCTGCATAACAGCACGGCCTCCTTTCTGTTGCTGGAGCCCGGCCGAAAGGTCGATGCGACCTCCGTCATTACCCAGACCGGAGGCGGCGCAATCAATGCGGCCATTTCCCTCAAACGTCTTGGCTTCGATGTATCGGCCCTGGTAAAGGTCGGGGATGACCACAATGCCGAAAAGGTCATTGATCGGCTGAACGAGGTCGGCGTCGGGACCGATCTGGTGCGCACCTGTGACCGGGAAGCGACGGCGGTATCTGTCATGATCGCGTCCCACGATCGAAACGCGGCCATCTTCACCCATCGCGGCGCCAACTGTTCGGTTACGGATACGGATGTCTCGGCGCAGTCCTTTGCCGGCGCCGATCTGGTTTATGTCACCAATCTCAGCAACCAGTCCGCGGACCGCTTTCCGGACATCGTGGCGCGGGCGAAGGTGGCCGGCGCGTTTGTCGCCGCCAATCCGGGAATCCGGCAATTGACCGGCAAGACCGCGCCCTTCTTCGACAGTCTGCCGAACATCGACCTTTTCACCTGCAACTTCGAAGAGGCCCGGGCGCTGGTGCCGGCGATGATGGAACGCACGGGCTGGGACCGAGAGACGGAAGCTGCGCCGCCCGATGCCCCGGTGCTGGAGATCGAAGGATTTCGTCTGCCATTGACGGCTTGGTTCAGAAGGGTCCATGCCTTCGGGCCGCGTTATGCCGCGATCACAAATGGCGGGGATGGGGCTTTCCTTTCCGACGGCCGCTCGGTCCATCTGGAGCCGGCACGCAAGGCAAATGTGGTCGGTACGGCCGGGGCGGGCGATGCGTTCGCGTCCACACTGGCCGCTTCCCTCGTAAAGGGTCTTCCGCTTCCGGAAGCGGCCGCCATGGCAGCGGCGAATGCAGCGTCGGTCGTGGCGCATGTCGATACGCAATCCGGTCTAAAGACCTGGGAACAGCTGCAGGACGATATCGCTTGATCCTGTAGGCACAGCCCCTAGAAAAGGGGCATGTTCACTTTCGCCGCCGCCGTCTTCTTTCTGATCATCACCCCCGGGCCCGGTGTTCTTTCCGCCGCCGGCGTCGGTGCGGGATACGGGCTCGGCGCGGGAACGCGCTATGTTGCCGGATTGTGCGTCGGAACCAATCTGGTGGCGTTGGCGGTCGTGACGGGTGTCGCTGCCTTCGTGTTGGCGGAACCGGCGATCCGGACCGTTCTGCTCTACGCCTCCGTGGCTTACCTTCTCTACCTGGCGGCCCGTATCGCCCTGGCCGGCGCAAAGGTCGCCTTCATCGAGCGCAGCAAGCCGCCCGGATTTCTGGGGGGCATTACGCTTCAGATCATCAATCCGAAGGCCTATGCGGTGAACACGACACTGTTCTCCGGATTTGCCTTCATGCCCGCCGACCCATTGGCCGAGACACTGATCAAGTTTGCCATCATGAATGCGATCTGGATTCCAATCCACTTCCTCTGGGTTGGTGCGGGAATCTGGCTGCATCGCCTCGATCTGCCTCAGCGTGTGCAGTTCGCGATCAACGTTCTGATGGCCCTGTCGATGCTGGCTGTCGTTGCGCTGGCCCTGCTGGCGCAGCAGTAACAATTGTTCCGTCCCGCGCGGCTGCTAATCTGCGGGCATGAACATCCAGACGCACAGATACTTTTCTGTCCGGCGGGGCGGGCTTTCCTTGCTGGCCCTGGTGTCCGCATGTCTCGTGTCGGCCATGATCCTGTTTGCTGCCCATACGGTGATCCGGGGCTGGCAGTTGAGAGAGCTTGGTGAACATGCGCGTGGGGCGCTGGATCTCTACACAACGGAATTGGGACTAACCCTGGCGCGGTTCGAATCGGCGCCGAAGCTGATCGCCCGACATCCCGATGTCATGACATTCCTTTCCGGCGACAGGGGGGCCCCGAAGTCAGACGCGTTGAACCGGTTGCTGGAACGACTGAATGACGAGATCGGCGCCTCGGATGTCTATGTCATGGACACGACCGGGTTGACCCTGGTTGCCAGCAACTGGCGGTCCGAAAAGACATTTATCGGGAAAAGTTTCGAATACCGGCCCTACTTCACCGATGCGATGGCGGGGGAAAACGGACGCTTTTTCGGTTTGGGAACAACATCGGGCGTGCGCGGACACTACTTCTCGGCGCCGGTGCGCTCGGCCAACGGCGAGATTGTCGGTGTCGTGACCGTCAAGGTTCCCAGCGCGCCATTGGAAAGCCTCTGGTCCGGGCCGGGGCGCCTGATCGTCACGGATGAATTCGGGATCGTGTTCCTGTCCAGTGATCGGGCATGGCTTTACGGTGGCATGCGTCCGATGACGGAAACCGAACGCGCGCGGCTGATTGCCACCAAGCGCTACGACCTGGCCAGCGTGCGACTTTTGCCGATTGAAACGCAGCCAGGCGCCGAAAACGCCGTCCTTATCCGGCAGGCCGATGCCGTGGGCCCCAGCCTGCTTCAGGGCGATCACCTGATGGTGTCGCGCGGTGTGCCCGTTATGGCCGCTCAAGGGGCGGTCATCGTTCCCACGCGGGATGCATTGTTCCGGACCTGGATGCTGACCATGCTGAGCGGATTTGCCGTGGCCAGCCTCTGGCTGGTTGCCCTGGCACTGGTTCAGTATCGCAGCAATCTGGCGCAGCGCCGCCGTTTCGAGGATGAAAGCCGGCAGCAGCTGGAAACCTGGGCCGCGGAACTGGAAGCCCGTGTGGCGGAACGCACCGCGGCGCTCAGCGCCAGCAACGAGGCGCTGTCTGTGGAGATCGCCGAGCGGGAACGGATGGGCCATGAACTGCGTGAGACGCAGTCCGACCTGATCCAAGCGGAAAAGATGGCCGCATTGGGCGAGATCTCCGCCGGGATCAATCACGAACTGAACCAGCCACTTGGCGCCGTGCGCGCCTATGCCGATAACGCGGTGAAGTTCCTGACCCGCGGTGATACCGGAAAGGTCGCGGAAAACCTGAAGGAGATCGCAGATCTGTGCGACCGGATGGGCCGTATCGTCCGGGACCTCAAGATCTACAGCCGCAAGGATCCGGTTTCCGTGGAACCGATCGGTCTGCGGGAAACCGTGGCGGCGGCGTTGCGCATCGTCCGGCACCGGCTGTCGGACCTGAAGGTTTCCGTATCCGGGCTGGATGATGTTCCCGACATCGCCGTTGTCGCGGCCGAAACCGGACTGACGCAGGTTCTGACCAACCTGTTCAGCAATGCGGCGGATGCCATGTCGGAAGGGGATGGCCCGAGGCGTCTGGACCTCTTCGCCTCCGTGGATGATGAGACTGTCATCCTGACACTCAAGGATTCAGGGCCCGGGATACCGGACACTGCGCTGGATCGGCTGTTTGACCCCTTCTTTTCCACCAAGAAGGGGGAAAAGGGTTTGGGGCTCGGGCTCGCAATCTCGCGCAAGGTCATGCGCGGTTTCGGCGGGGACCTGTCGGCCAGGAACGATCCGGCGGGGGGCGCGCAGTTCAGCCTCGTTCTGAAACGGACCGACGGGCAGGCGGCGACCGTCAGAAAGACCGGCACATGACCGATTGTATCGTTTTGCTGATCGAGGATGATCCCGACCTGCGCGCTGCCTGCAGCCAGGCCCTGGAACTGGAGGACATCCCGGTTCGCGCCCTGTCCGATGCGGAATCCGCACTGATCGAAATCGGATCGGACTTTGCCGGGATTCTGGTCAGTGACGTTCGATTGCCAGGAAAATCGGGACTGGATCTGCTGTCGGAAGTCCGCAAGCGGGATTCCGAAATTCCGGTCATTCTCATGACCGGTCACGGCGATATCGCCATGGCGGTGTCGGCGATGCGGGATGGGGCCTATGACTTCATCGAGAAGCCGTTTGCCCCGGAACGGCTGGTGGAGGCGGCGCAACGGGCGCGGGAGAAGCGGTCGCTGATCCTGGAAAACCGCGCCTTCCGCGCGCAGGTCGCCCGTGCCGAAGGCATGGAAGCACGCTTGATCGGGGTATCGAAAGGGGCGGATCGACTGCGTCGTCAGATCGCCGCCGTGGCGGCGAGCGACGCCGATGTCCTTCTGCTCGGTGAAACCGGAACCGGAAAGGAAGTCGCCGCCCGCTGCCTGCATGATTTCGGTCCACGCGCGGGTCGTCCCTTCGTTGCGATCAATTGCGGTGCCCTGCCGGCCACGGTGGTGGAGAGCGAGATTTTCGGGCATGCGCGCGGGGCATTCACGGGGGCGGCCCAGCGACGCGTCGGCAAATTCGAGGCGGCAAACGGGGGGACGGTCTTCCTCGATGAGATCGAGAGCATGCCCCTGGATGTTCAGGTCAAACTGCTGAGGGTTCTGCAGGAGCGTGTGGTGGAGCCGCTGGGCGAAAACCGTCAGGTTCCGATCGATATCCGGATCGTCGCGGCGACCAAGGCGGACCTGAAGGATGAAGTCGCAGCGGGCCGTTTTCGGGAAGATCTTCTGTATCGCCTGGATGTGGTGACGATCCAGATTCCGCCACTTCGGGACCGGATAGAGGATGTTCCGGTCCTGTTTGAGCATTTCGTGACCGCTTGCGCAAAGCGTCGCCATATGGAGGCCCCATCGCCTGACGCGGCCAACCTCATCTCACTTCAGGCCGAAACCTGGCCCGGGAACATTCGGGAACTGAGGAACCGGGCGGAGCGCTATACCCTGGGGCTGGACGACATGCCGGACGACCCGGCCGGGAACCGTCCGAAATCCCTGCCGCAGCGGCTGGAGGCCGTCGAACGAGCGGAGATCATCGCCGCACTGCGACGCTACAAGGGTTCCGTGAAGCAGACGCATACCGCCTTGGGGATCGGTCGGAAGACACTCTACGAGAAGTTTCAGAAGCACGGTATCGATCAGACGCAGTTCAAGGATGACTGAGATATTGTATGATTGTCCACACATGGCGTTCTGCATGTGTGTGGATTTCCGCACATGTGTGTGAATGCCTGATTTGTGCGTTTGCGGAAAAGGGGTTGCGTTTCAAAGTAATAGAACGCGTTTTCAAGCTCGAAACCGCGCACCCGAAACTGGCACATCATTTGCCACTGGATGCGCGGACCCGTCGGCAAGCCGGCCGGTCGGGGGCATGCCGGACGTTTCAACAGGGGCGTCGGGCCATAAAGAAATCCACTGGGAGGTAACGACCATGCGTAAACTCATGACCGCGGCCGCTGCGGCTGCCGTAACCGCTTTCATGGCGTCCGCGCCGGCACAGGCGCAGGATGCCTGTCAGGAAGGCGAAGTCGTCATCAAGTTCAGCCACGTCACCAACACCGACAAGCACCCGAAGGGTATTGCCGCGTCCCTGCTGGAGCAGCGCGTCAATGAAGAGATGGACGGCAAGGCCTGCATGATCGTCTATCCGAACTCGCAGCTTTACGATGACAACAAGGTTCTGGAAGCCCTGTTGCTGGGCGATGCCCAGATGGCTGCGCCGTCGCTGTCGAAGTTCGAGAAGTTCACCAAGAAATTCCGCATTTTCGACCTGCCGTTCCTGTTCGAGGACATCGCGGCGGTTGAGCGCTTCCAGAATTCCGAAGACGGCCAGGCGCTGAAATCCTCCATGAAGCGTAAGGGCCTGCTGGGTCTTGCCTTCTGGCACAACGGCATGAAGCAATTGTCGGCCAACAAGCCGCTGCTGAGCCCGTCCGATGCCGAGGGGCTTAAGTTCCGGATTCAGGCGTCCGACGTGTTGCAGGCCCAGTTCGAAGCCATCGGTGCGGTGCCGCAGAAAATGGCATTCAGCGAAGTCTACGGCGCGCTGCAGACCGGCGTTGTGGACGGTCAGGAAAACACTTGGTCGAACATCTACGGCAAGAAGTTCTTCGAGGTTCAGGACGGTGTGACCGAATCCAACCACGGCATCATCGACTATCTGGTCGTGACCTCGACGGAGTTCTGGGACGGCCTGGATGACGACGTCCGCGACCAGCTGGCGACGATCCTGAAGGAAGTCACCGAAACCCGTAATGCCGAATCGACCGCGATCAACGAGAAGAACAAGCAGTTGATCATCGAAGCCGGTGGCGAAGTCCGGACCCTGACGGCCGAACAGCGTGCCGCCTGGGTCGAAGCGATGAAGCCGGTCTGGGATCAGTTCGCCGATGATATCGGGGAAGATCTGATCGCAGCGGCTCAGTCCTACAACGCGGCGAACTGATCGCGTAGACTGTTTCGGTTCGGTGCCGGTGGCGGGTGTTCTTCGGAGCAAGTCCGCCACCGGTTCGGACGAACCGAATGGGACGTTCCCAATACTGTTTCGGCGGCCCGCCCGACATAAGAATCCTGGGGAAGACAGGCGGCGCCGGCCCGAACGACCGAAACCACGGGAAACGGGCCCGGGATTTGGGGGAGGACAATGCAAGCTCTCGGCAATTCGGTGACCAGGCTCGAAGAGATCCTGATCGCCCTTCTTCTTGGCGCGATGACGCTGATCACATTTGCGAACGTGGTATTGCGCTACGGTTTCGGCAGCGGCCTGCTGTGGGGACTGGAAGCCGTCGTCTTTCTGTTCGCGTGGCTGGTGCTTCTGGGCGCGTCGTATTGCGTCAAGATCAACGCCCATATCGGCGTCGATGCCTTCGTCGTCATGGCGCCCGCACCCTTGCGAAAGACGCTGACATTGCTGTCGGTCGCGGCCTGCCTGGCCTTTTCCATCCTGCTTCTGATCGGTGCCTGGAACTATTGGTGGCGCTTCGCCTCGTCGGCAGCCTTCCTTGAGGTGAACGACGTTCCGATGCCGGTTTTCCTGCAGTTTTTTGCAGATTGGCTGAATGAGGGCGAAGAATACGAGAAGATGCCCCGGTTCATCCCTTACTTTGTCCTGCCGCTCAGCATGGCTTTGCTGGCGCTGCGTTTCCTGCAGGCCGGATGGCGCGTCTACACCGGACGCCAGGACCTCATCATCGTCAGTCATGAAGCCGAGGACGCGGTTGAAGAAGCCGGTCGGTCCATGCGCGATTCCGAGAGGAACTGACCGCTATGGAAGCTCTACTGCTTTTTCTTCTGGTGATCGGCCTGCTGCTGATCGGGGTTCCGATTGCCGTGTCGCTGGGTCTATCCAGTATTCTGTTCCTGGTCGTCTATTCGGATGCGTCTCTGGCGTCAATCGCGCAGACCCTTTTCTCCGCCTTCGAAGGACACTACACGCTGCTGGCGATCCCGTTTTTCATCCTGGCATCGTCCTTCATGTCGACCGGTGGCGTGGCCAAGCGGATCATTCGTTTTGCGATCGCCTGCGTCGGGCATTTCCGGGGCGGCCTGGCGATTGCCGGGGTCTTCGCCTGCATGTTGTTCGCGGCCTTGAGCGGATCGTCCCCGGCGACGGTTGTCGCAATCGGGACGATCATCATCGCGGCCATGCGGCAGGTCGGATATACCAAGGAATTCGCGGCGGGCGTGATCTGCAACGCCGGCACGCTCGGCATCCTGATTCCGCCCTCCATCGTCATGGTCGTCTATGCCGCAGCGGTGGATGTGTCGGTCGGACGCATGTTCCTGGCCGGTGTCCTGCCCGGACTGCTGGCCGGACTGATGCTGATGGTCGGGATTTACATTTTTGCGCGGATCAAGAATCTGCCGGCCCAGCCCTTCGCCGGCATTCGGGAGATCCTTGTCGCCGGCAAGGATGCGTCCTGGGGGCTGTTCCTGATCGTTGTGATCCTGGGCGGAATCTACGGCGGCGTGTTCACACCGACGGAGGCGGCCGCCGTCTCCGCCGTCTACGCCTTCCTGGTCGCGAACTTCATCTATCGTGACATGGGCCCGTTCAAGGATGGCTTCCCCAGCAATCCCGTGGCGATCGTGACCGGAACCGTACGCAGCTTCTGGCATGAGGATACCCAGAAGACGTTGCTGGAAGCCGGCAAGCTGACGGTGATGCTGCTGTTCATCATCGCCAATGCGCTGATCCTGAAACACGTGCTGACCGAAGAGCAGATTCCGCAGTCCATCGCGGCAATGATGCTGGATGCCGGCTTCGGACCGGTCATGTTCCTGATCATCGTCAATGTGATCCTGTTGATCGGTGGTCAATTCATGGAGCCGTCGGGCCTGATTGTCATCGTCGCGCCGCTGGTCTTCCCGATTGCAATCCAGCTGGGAATCGATCCGATCCATCTGGGGATCATCATGGTGGTGAACATGGAAATCGGCATGATCACGCCACCGGTCGGGCTCAATCTGTTCGTGACCTCCGGTGTAGCGCAGATGCCGATGATGGATGTCGTGAGGGCGGCGCTGCCCTTCCTGGGCATCCTCTTCATCTTCCTGATCATCATCACCTA
Source organism: Alphaproteobacteria bacterium (assembly GCA_033344895.1). Lineage (NCBI taxonomy): Bacteria > Pseudomonadati > Pseudomonadota > Alphaproteobacteria > Alphaproteobacteria bacterium. The sequence continues at coordinate 4,284,370 of JAWPMN010000001.1, read as the reverse complement.
TGTCCCGTGGGTGTCGACCTATCTGCCGACGACCTTCCTGGGGCCGGAGATCATCACACAATAGTCACGGGAGTTACCCCGCCGGGTCGATCGGGCTTGGCGGGGTACCGCCCGCTTCCAGGATACGTCCTGCCTCGAACAGAATATCCTCGCGGTAGCGCGGTGCGGCGATCTGAACACCAATGGGGGCTGTGCCAGCCATTCGGGTGCTGACCGTCATCGCCGGTATGCCGGCCAGCGGCAGGGCGATCTGCACCAGTTGGGCCTCGGCCACACGATCGAATGCATCGGGGGACTGCACGTCGAGCTGATCCGGAAAGGGCGGCTCGGCAGACACCGGCAGCAGAACCAGCGGCGTATCGGCCAGGAACATCTGCCATTCCCGCACTAGGCGATACCGCGCCTGCAATGCGTCCATCAGGGGCTCGAACCCCTCGCAGCCGGCGTGGCGTACCAACTGATCGAAAATGAACAGTGCATCCTCGTTGCCTTCGCGCGCCATGGCATCCAGGGCGGATCGTCGGAAATCCGCGAGCCACAGGATCAGCTGAATGGCCATCATTTCGCGCAGCGGCGGGCAGGGGCGTTCCTCTACCTGCCAACCGGCGTCGCTCAGTCGGCCCGCGGCGTCCCGTAGGGCGTCCTGTACCGACGGATCGACCGCGAGGCCTTCCGGGGCGACAGTCAGGACAGCCTTCTTTTGCAGACGCGGCTTTTCGCCCGGATCCGGCACATACCAGGAATCCCGAAGGTCCGGCTGGCTCATCGCTTCGAAGCCGAGGCGCAGATCGTCCACCGTCCGGGCGATGGGCCCGGAAACCGCCATGATCTGTGCGCCGATATGGCGGTCCGGCGCCGTGAAGTTGACCGCCGGAATGCGCCCGAAGGTGGGGCGCAGGCCGTGAACGCCGCAGGCATAGGCGGGATAGCGGATGGATCCCGCGATATCCGTGCCGTGCCCTATGGCGCCTATCCCCGCCGCGACGGCGGAGGCCGCGCCGCCGGAGGATCCGCCGGGCGTCAATCCCGCGTCGCGCGGGTTCCTGGTTCCGCCATGCAGATCGTTTCGCGTGAACCAGCGTGTGGAGAAGGCGGGCGTATTCGTGCGTCCGATGATAATGGCACCGGCCTTGCGCAGGTTTGCAACGACCGGACTATCCGTCTTTGCGATCAGGTCTTTCTGGATCCGCAGGCCGTTTGTGGTGGCATGCCCCTGCTGATCGACATTCACCTTCACGGTCACCGGGACACCGCACAGAATGCCGGGATCCATCCCCTTCGCGATCTTGGCGTCGACAGCGTCGGCGGCTTCCAGCGCTTCTTCCGGCATCTCGGCGACAACAGCATTCAACGCCGGATTGACCGCCGACAGACGGGCCAGGACGGATTCGGTGGCCGCACGCGCCGTGAAGCGTCGGTTGCGAATGCCCAAGGCGGTTTCGGCCGCGCTCAATTTCCAGAGTTCCATCGGTATGCTCACGGCTCAGTCCTTCCTGATCATGCCGGGAAAGCGCCCCGGACGAAACGCGGCCAGCATGTCCGGGGATTCGCCGCGGATCACCTCTTCAGAAACCAGCTCGCCGACGATTGCGGCGAGGGTCATACCGGAATGCATTGTCGCGACATAGAGCCCTGCAAGCCCGTCAACCGGGCCAATCACCGGATAACCGTCAGCCGGGATCGGCCGTGTCGCGACGGTGTATCGTTCGAGCTGAAGCGGTGCGCATCCCGGCAGCAACGCGCCGGCATCCTGCAGCATGGCCGCCGCCAGTTTCTCCGGGTCGTGCAGTGCACCGTCCCGATGGGCGCTTTCCCCGATCAGAAGTCGACCGTCCCGCAACTGCTTTACATGCGTGGTCTCTGTCCAGATGGCCCTGGAGAGCTTTGCTGAAACGGGACGGGTCGTGACCAGCAAACCCGGCCGGTTCCGCATCGGCAGGTCACGCCCCAGCGATGCGAGCAGGTCGGCCGTGCCGGTTCCGGCGCAGAGGATCGTTGTGTCCGCGCGTAACACGGCATCGCCGCAGGTCACGCCGCCCGCGCGACTCTTTTCCACGATGACGCCGTCGGCAGGCAGACCATAGACCGTCCGCGCGCCGGCCTCTGCGGCTGCGGCCAGAATCGCACCCGTCGCATGCGCGCCGTCAATCAGGCCATCATCGGGGGAATACAGGGCCGCGGCAGGCGGCGCTGCCAGCATTGGTTCCAGCGTCCGAATTTCCGTCGAGTCCACCCGGCGAAGATCCTGACGGCCGGCATAGTCCGCGTCGGGATCGAAGAGCCCCGAATCCCAGACGATCGAACCACTCCAGTCGATCTCCAATCGGCCGGACAGATCCTGTTCCAGCCGATGATAGGCGTCGATGCCTGCACGCCGCAGTGCGACGTAGCTGGGTGTGTCGGCGGCAATGGCGTTGATCCAGGCCCAGGAACGCCCGGAGGCGCCTGCGTGCGGACCGACCGCGTCGATCAGGGTCACCTGGCACCCCGACCGGGCCAGGCGAAAGGCGATGGAGGCACCGATGATACCGGCACCGACGATCAGGCAGGTCTGGGCTACCTCGGAGCGGGGCGCATTTTCCGGCATTATTGGGGAACTCCGACTGACGTGTGCGTGTCGCGCGGGCAAGGCTAGCCTGTTCCGTGAGCCGGCGGCAAGCGGTCGAAGCGTTGATCGGAATCATCGTCAGGTAAGAATAATTTTGGCGACAGTATCCGATGGCCGATGTTAGGTTTAGCTGACAAAGGCGGCGCTAACCGCTTGAGAAAGAAATGGGACCGGGCATCGACCCGTCCCGACAGGGTGGCGGGGGCCGAACGGCCCCGACAAGGGAGAACGATGCGGGGTAGCCGCAGGGGGATGTATGTCTAAGATCTTGGCGACAATCGCCCAGAGGCTCGGCCTTGGGGTTTTGACGCTATTCGTCGTGTCATTGGTGATCGCGGGCATGCTGGAATTGCTGCCGGGCGATTTCTGCGAAACCATTCTGGGGCAGTCGGCGACGGAGGAAACCGTCAATGCGTGCCGCAGGGAGAACGGCTTCGATCAGCCTTTCGTGATTCGCTATGTCGACTGGCTCAGCGGCTTTGCGACATTGGATATGGGGCAGTCGCTCGCCAACAAGCGCGACATCGCGGAACTGATTTCCGTTCGGCTGTCCAATACCCTGTTCCTGGCCGGGTTTACGGCCGCGATCGCGGTACCTCTGGCGCTGTTTCTCGGTGTCCTGGCGGCGCTCTATCGCTACAGCCTCTATGACCGGTTCGTGAATGTCTTCACGTTAACGTCGATCTCCTTCCCGGAGTTCTTCGTCGCCTACATCCTGGTGCTGCTGCTGTCGGTGATGACGGTCGGGCCCAACCCGATCGGCCCTGACGGCCCGTGGTTCCCGGCCATGGCCTCGGTAAACGAGGATACGAGCTTTGGTGAGCGACTGTATCTGGTCTTCCTGCCGGCGTTGACCCTGACCCTCGTGGTCGTGGCGCATATGATGCGGATGACGCGGGCGGCGATCATCAACCTGCTGGCCAGCCCGTACATCGAAATGGCGCGACTGAAGGGGATCAAGAACTCCCGCATCATCGTCAGTCACGCATTGCCCAACGCGCTGGCCCCGATCATCAACGTCATCGCGATCAACCTTGCCTACCTCATTGTCGGCGTCGTGGTGGTGGAAGTCGTCTTTAACTATCCGGGCCTGGGCAAGATCTTCGTGGACCATGTGAAGTTCCGTGACGTGCCGGTCGTTCAGGCCAGCGCGATGATCTTCGCCGCGACATACATCCTGTTGAATCTGACTGCGGATATTCTGTCCATCGTGACGAATCCGCGTCTGATGCATCCGCGCTGAGGGGGAGGGGAACAACCATGAGCAGTGTCGACAGCACCGCCACCGGCCCGGAAGCGCTCGTGCGTGCGCCGACCCTTACCATTCAGGTCGCCTGCGCCGTTGCCTTCACCTTTCTGGTCGCCGGGTTTGCGGTCAATCTTGATGGCGATCTCGTCAGTGCCGCCAGCGGGTTCATCGTGGCTGCGGGCTTTTGCGCCGCGTTCTACCGATGCTGGCCGCGGCTGCTATCGGAGGCCGGTCGTGACGGCATCCTGGCTGCCGGGGTCGGGATTTACGTACTTGCGGGCCTCATCTACTGGCCGCAGTTTTCAGCCAATCCCTGGTCTTCCTTCGCCGGGATGGCGGGTGCCCTGATATTCCTGCTGGCCGTCTTGGCCGGCTGGAAAGAGGTCAGGAAGGCGCCGCCGACAGCTTGGTTCGGTCTCACGATCATCTTTTTGTACGTGCTGGCATCTTGTCTGGCGCCGATCATTGCGCCCTATTCCCAGTCGGCACCGATGGGCGCGTCCAACATGCCCTGGGGCAGTGAGTTGAAGGATGGCGGCATTGCCTATCTGGGCACGGATCAACTCGGCAGGGATATCCTGTCACGGATGCTTTACGGTGCCCGCAACACGGTTGGGATCGCCTTCGTCACCACGGCGCTGACCTTCCTGATCGGGTCGCTGCTCGGGCTGCTTGCCGCCTCGATGCAGGGCTGGATCGATCAGGGGCTCAGCCGGCTTGTCGATGTGTTGATGGCCATCCCGCAACTGATCTTCGCGTTGGTGATCTTCACCGTGGTCGGGTCCGGCGCGGTGAAGATGATCATCGTCATTGCGCTGCTTGATTCGACCCGTGTTTTCCGACTGTCCCGATCCGTCGCGATGAGCATCGTCGTCATGGACTATGTCGAGGCGGCAAAGCTGCGCGGTGAGCGGATGTGGTACATCATCTACAAGGAAGTGCTGCCCAATGCCACTGCGCCGCTAGCGGCTGAGTTCGGACTGCGCTTCTGCTTCGTCTTTCTGTTCATCAGTGCCCTCAGCTTCCTGGGCATCGGCCTGCAGCCGCCGACGGCGGATTGGGGCGCGATGGTTCGGGAGAGCGCGAACCTGATCAACTTCTTCCTCTATGCGCCGGCCATGGGTGTGACTCCGCTGCTGCCGGCCTTCGCAATTGCCTTGCTGACCGTCGCCGTGAACTTCGTGGTCGACTGGTTCCTGCACAAAATGAGCGGTTTGAAAGAATGAGCGATACCAAACGCGGCCAGAAGGGCGACATTCTTCTGGAGATGAAAGGGCTGAAAATCGAAGGCCGTGCCGATGAGGAATGGCTGGAGATCGTCCATGGTGTCGACGTGACGCTGCGTCGGGGCGAGGTGCTGGGCCTGATCGGCGAATCCGGGGCCGGAAAGTCCACAATCGGGCTGGCCGCCATGGGGTACGCCCGTGACGGCTGCCGGATCAGCGACGGCGAGATCTGGTTCGACGGCACCGAATTGCGCAGCGCACCGGACGAGACCCTGCGCAGGCTGAGGGGGCATCGCATTTCCTATGTCGCGCAGTCGGCCGCGGCATCCTTCAACCCGGCCCATCGGTTGATTGACCAGTATTGCGAAAGCCCGGTTCAACACGGTGTCATGTCGCGCGAGCAGGCGGAGAAGGACGCGAAGGACCTGTTCCGGCGCCTTCGTCTGCCCAACCCGGACACGATCGGCGAACGCTATCCGCACCAGGTGTCCGGCGGTCAGTTGCAGCGGGCCATGACGGCAATGGCGATGTCCTGTCGTCCGGACCTGATCATTTTCGACGAACCGACGACCGCCCTGGACGTGACGACCCAGATCGAGGTTCTGGCCGCGATCCGGGATATCGTCGACCAATTCAATACGGCAGCGATCTACATCACCCACGACCTCGCCGTCGTCGCGCAGATGGCCGATACCATCAAGGTTCTGCGCTACGGCAACACGGTCGAGGAGGGGGATACCCGACGGATGCTGGCCAAGCCGGAGGAAAAGTACACATCCGACCTCCTGGCGGTCCGAACCTACAAGCGCGATCAACGCGACCGGCCGGAAAATGAAGGGCCGCTGATGCAGGTCCGCGGGGTCGACGCCTCCTACGGGACGGTGCCGGTTCTGTATGATGTCAGTTTCGACATCTACAAGAAGCGGACGGTTGCGGTTGTCGGCGAGTCCGGCAGCGGCAAGAGCACCACCGCCCGGGTCATAACGGGCCTGCTGCCACCCAAGGCCGGGGAGGTTCTCTACAAGGGGCGTCCCCTGCCGCTCGATTATCGCCAGCGCGATACCGATCAGCTGCGCCGGCTGCAGATGATTTACCAGATGCCGGACACGGCGCTGAACCCGAAGTCGCGGATTCGTGATGTGATCGGGCGCCCGGCCTTCTTCTATCTCGGCCTGACGGGCCGGAAGCTGGAAGAACGGGTGCGTGAGTTGCTGCGTCTCGTGGAACTGGAGCCCGATCAGTACATCAACCGCCTCACGACGGAACTGTCAGGCGGACAGAAGCAACGCATCTGCATAGCCCGCGCCCTGGCGGCGGAACCGGAACTGATCATCTGTGACGAGGTGACGTCCGCACTCGACCAGCTGGTGGCGGAGGAGATCCTGAAACTGCTGCAGCGCATGCAGGACGAGTTCGACCTGTCCTACATGTTCATCACCCATGACCTCGCCACCGTGCGGGCGATTTCCGACGAAGTGGTGGTGATGCAGAACGGCCGGGTGGTCGAACTGGGGCCGAAAGAGGAAATGTTTACCCCGCCGCATCACGACTATACCGACCTGCTGCTTTCCTCCGTGCCCGAAATGGACCCGGACTGGCTCGACCGGCTGCTGGCCGAACGGGCGGAGATGGCGAAACAGGGCAGGGTCCTCAAGGCAGCGGACAATTGACCATGGCGGCATTGCAGATAGACGGCGATTTCATCGCGGACGAACCAGGGCAGTTCGACGAGCACGGCATGGCCCTGTCCTTTTTCTACTACCGCACCTGCGACCGGGCGTCGGACTATTTCCTCGACGAGGTCGGGATCGGGGCCGAAGCCCGGCGCAGCATCAACCGGTCGACCTATTCTGCCACCGCGACACTTGACGTCGTGGAGCCCGTGAAACGCGGCACGGCCCTGCGCTTCGAAATCACCGTCAGCCGGATCGGCGGAAAATCCGTCGGCTACAGGGTCACCATGCTGGGGGCAGAAGATGACCGGGTCCGCGCGATCTATGACACGGTCGGGGTCTGCATGGACATGACCGGCCCGACGCCGATGGCGATCCCGGAAGAAGTACGCGAAAAACTGTCCGCATTCGCCTGAATCAACAGAACGTCCTCGGCTGACAGTCTATTCGGACTCCCGACAGTCCGGTGTGTCTGCCGGAACTTCGGTCGCATAGAAGAAAACAAAGTCGTCCAGTTCCGGTGTTTGCATAAACATGGAGACATGCAGCACTGTTCCGTTGCTCTGACGAAATGTACTCTTGATAACTCTCGCCCAACCGTAGTTGTTCGGTCCACAAAGCGAACGTGCCACGTAGCGACCATCGGCAATTTGTTTGTCGGCCCAGCGATCGAAAATAGCGGCTAGTTCGGACAATTGGTAATCCAGTGGGTCGTGCAGAAGTGTTGAATGCTCGACGAGACAGCCACGAAGAGTCAGGTCTCCGACTACCTTCTCAGTGTATACCAATAGAATTGGGTACTCGTTGCTGATCCAACTCAAATCGCCATGATCGGCGTAACGATGCTCTGTATAGTCGGCAGGCATCTGCTTCAGTCCCCGATAGTCCGGGGTCTGTTTTTTCTCCATTCCTGCGACGCAACGCTCGAACATGAACTCGGATGTTTGGTCGAGCCGATCGGGTGCGCAAAAGGTGATACCCAGCAAGACGCAAACACGCCCGAGTGTGAGACCTACCATCAAGAGTCACCAATTTTTAGCCTGACTTGGCTGTTCTACAGCCGATAGTTGCTAGCGGCCAGTTAGAACTCGGCTCGCAGTGCATCTGTGTTTTCCCCGACGCCCGGAACGCGGGCGAAACTTTCGTCCTGACCTTGCCAGTAGGCGGGCGGGGCGATCAGGTCGACTGTGTCGCCGTTCGGAATGGTCACCGGGTATTTGCGCAGCTGCGGATGGTCGGCCAGCCCCGCCATGTCGTTCAGCATCCCATAGGCGATGGCGGCGGCATTCAGGCGTTTCGCGATCTCTGCGGCGGGGGCGGCGGTGAAAACCGCGCCGATTTCGGCGTTCAGGGCGGCCCGGTTTGCAACCCGCGCATCGTTATCCGCAAAGCGCGGGTCGGCTGCCAATGCCGCATTGCCCAGAACATCGGCGCAGAGCCGCTGCCATTCCCGCTCGTTCTGGATCGAGAACAGGACGGGGATGCCGTCGCTGCAGGGATAGGCGCCATAGGGGGCAATGGTCGGATGGTTCAGGCCGACCCGGCCCGGGGTCACGCCGCCATAGACATGCTGCAGGAAAGGAACCGTCATCCAGTCGGCCATGCCGCCGAACAGGGAAACCTCGATGGTCCGGCCCTCGCCGGTGCGTCCGCGCAGGATCAGGGCCTCCAGAATGGCCTGATAGGCATACATGCCACAGGCGATGTCGCAGACGGAAACCCCGACCCGGCCGGGGCTGTCGGGTGTGCCTGTAACCGAACACAGCCCGGTTTCGGCCTGGACCAGCAGGTCGTAAGCCTTCATGTCGCGATAGGGACCGCTCTGACCATATCCGGAGATGTCTACACAGATCAGCTCCGGGCGCGCCGCGCGCAGTTCCGCGGAGCCAAATCCGGCGCGCGAGGCGGCACCTGGGGCCAGATTCTGAATGACGATATCGGCTTTCGCGATCATCGCGTCCAGCAGAGCCTTGTCGTCTTCGTCCTTGATGTTCAGGGCTGCAGATTCCTTGCCGCGATTTAGCCAGACGAAGTAGGCGCTCTCGCCTTTGGCCAGCTTGTCGTATCGCCGGGCAAAATCGCCCTCCGGCCGTTCGATCTTGATCACCCGTGCGCCGGCATCGGCAAGACGAGAGGAACAATAGGGCGCCGCCACAGCTTGTTCGATGGATATGACCAGGAGGCCGTCCAGTGCCTTCATGTACAATTTCTCCCCGGTCCGGCTTGGACCTCTGAAACTTTCTTTGTCGCGCGGACGGGCAGTCGTTAGGTCTGTTCCGCCCGCTCCAGCGCGTCCTGTGCCTGCAGCCAGGCGTCTTCCGTTCTGGCAATCGCCCGATCCAGGTCAGACGCCGCCTTTGTCAGATCGGCGACACCGGCACCGTCCCCTGCATAAAGGGCCGGATCCGCCAGTTTGACATCGATCCGGGCGCGTTCCGCGCTGAGCTTCTCCAGTTGCGCCTCCAGCCCCTCGGCCGCCTTGCGCAGGGGGGCCAGCTTCGCGCGGGCTTCCGCGCGGCTGCGGCGGTCGGGCTTCTTGTCGTCCTGCGCCTTCTGTTTCGGCGGGCCGTCATTCGCTGCCGCCCGGCGCTGTTCCAGCAGATGGCGGCGGTAATCCGAGACGTCGCCGTCAAATGGCGCAATGGTGCCACCTTCGACCAGGATGAGCCGGTCCGCCGTGGCTTCCACCAGATGCATGTCGTGGCTGACGACGATGACGGCGCCTTCATACTCGGCCAAGGCATGGATCAGTGCCTGTCGGGCGTCGATGTCCAGGTGGTTCGTCGGTTCGTCCAGCAGCAGCAACTGCGGACGGCGCCGACAGATGACGGCGAGCGAGAGCCGCGCCTTCTCACCACCGGACAGGCTTCCGATCTTGGTGTCGGCCTTGCCCTGCGGAAAGCCGAACCGACCGAGATGGGATCGCAGCTTCTCTTCAACCGCCATCGGCTCCAACGCCTGCAGTTCCTCGACCGGACTGCGGTTCGGCGACAGTTCTTCCATCTGGTTCTGCGCGAAATAACCGACCTCCAGCTTGGAGGAACGGCGCAAGGCGCCGCTGCCCGCTTTCAGACGATCGGAGAGCAGACGCAGCAGGGTGGTCTTGCCGTTGCCGTTCGCCCCCAGAAGCGCGATCCGGTCGTCCATGTCGATGCGCAGGTTGAGACGCCTGAGCACCGGGTTTTCCGGATCGTAACCGGCGGAGACATCTTCCAGGGTGATGATCGGTGGCGGCAGAATGTCCGGCTTCGGCAGCTGGAAACTGACCGTGTGATCGTCCGTGACGCTGGCGATCGGCTCCATGCGCTCCAGCATCTTCAGGCGGGACTGTGCCTGGCGGGCCTTGGACGCCTTGTAGCGGAAGCGGTCGACGAAGGCCTGGATATGGCGACGCTGTTCCTGCTGTTTGGCGTAGAGCGCCGTTTGACGTGCCTGTTTTTCGGCGCGCGTACGTTCGAACCGATCATAGCCGCCCGAATAGAAGTTCAACCGGCCGCCCTCGAGATGCAGGATCGCCGTCGGGATGCGGTTCAGGAAGCCACGATCATGGCTGACGATGATCAGGGTACGGGGATAGCGCGACAGATAGCTTTCCAGCCACAGCGCCGCTTCCAGGTCCAGGTGGTTGGTCGGCTCGTCGAGCAGCAGGATTTCCGGTTCCCGGAACAGGGCGCAGGCGAGCGATACCCGCATCTTCCAGCCACCGGAGAAGGTCGACAGGGGGCGGTTCTGGGCTGCATCGTCGAAGCCCAGCCCGTCCAGAATCCGTGCCGCGCGGGCTTCCGCCCTGTGTCCGTCCAGATCGATCAGGCGGGCATGAATTTCACCGATATCGTCTCGTACCTCGTCGCTGGCCGCTGCGTCGCGCAGGGCGGCCAGTTCCGGGTCCGATGTCAGGACGGTCTGCAGCGGCGTCACGCTGCCGTCGGGAGCTTCCTGCGCCACGGTGCCGATACGATCACGGTTGCCGGTCGCGATTTCCCCGGAATCGACTGAAATCTCTCCGGCGATCAGACGCAGCAGGGTGGTTTTGCCGGCCCCATTGGGCCCGACCAGACCGACACGGTGGCCGTCGGGCACCGTCGCCGAGGCGCCGTCCAGAAGCGTGCGCCCGCCGACGCGATAGGTGACATCGTCTATTCTCAACATGATGCGCCGGATTAGCACTTTCCGGTCCTGTTGCAAATCTCGCACGGGGCTGGTGGCGGCGGGACGCCGGGCTTGAAGCCCGAGGGGCATCCGTCTATAAGGCGCCCGCGCCGCAACTGGCCGCCCGAGTGGCGGCGGCCGGCGGCTTGAACAGATTATGGGATACAACGAGGGACCGCGACCGGCGGCCCGACCAAGAGGGGCGAAGAGATATCATGGCTCTGGAACGCACGTTTTCGATCATTAAGCCGGACGCGACCCGTCGCAACCTGACCGGCAAAATCAACGCCATGCTGGAAGACGCCGGCCTGCGCATCGTCGCGCAGAAGCGCATCCGCATGACCCAGGAGCAGGCCGAAACCTTCTACGGTGTGCACAAGGAACGCTCTTTCTTTCCGGACCTGGTCAAGTTCATGACCTCGGGCCCGGTTGTTGTTCAGGTGCTGGAAGGTGAAAACGCCATCCTGAAAAACCGCGAAGTGATGGGCGCCACCAACCCGGCCAACGCCGACGAAGGTACGATCCGCAAGCTGTATGGCGAATCGGTCGAAGCCAACTCGGTGCACGGTTCGGATTCGCCGGAAAACGCGGCGATCGAAATTGCATACTTCTTCGCGGGTAAGGAAATCGTCGGCTAAGCCGGGCGGTTCACCGTGCAGATACGAGAAAGGCGCCGGTGACGGCGCCTTTTTTCGTGTCCGGATTGTCCCAAACGGGTCAGCCGGTCAGTGTCGCGGCCATAATCGCCAGCACGATTACAATGGCAACGCTGGACCAGGTGATCGTCTTTTTGAGCCCATCCCAAGTGTCCAGGTTGGCGCGCGGCGCTTTGCTGAATTCCATGTCGTCCATGTTTAAAGCCCTTTCCCCCTATGCCGGCACAGCGGCCAGCGGTTCATGCATCTGCCGCACAGTTTACTCAAACCCGCGCGGCGCTCAAGATTCCATGTAGTTGGTCAGTCATCCGTCCATGGCAGGCGCAACGGGCCGGGCTGACCGTCGATACGTGTCTCCGACCCGCTGACCTCGACCCGTCCGGCGGTCACGAGCGCGAGGGCTTGCGGAAAGATCACGTGCTCCCGGCTGAGCACCCGCTGCTGCAGCGTGTCCTCACTGTCGCCGGGCAGTATCGGGACTTCGGCCTGCAGGATCAGCGGCCCGTCGTCCAGGGCAGGGCGAACCAGATGCACCGTGCAGCCATGCATCTCGTCGCCGGATTCCAGGGCGCGGCGGTGGGTGTGCAGTCCCTTGTACCTGGGCAGCAGGGAGGGATGGATGTTCAGCATGCGGTCGTGCCAGGCTTCCACGAATCCTTCCGTCAGAATCCGCATGAAGCCGGCGAGACAGACATATTCGGCACCGTATTCGCGCAGGGTCAGATCGACCGCGGCCTCGAATGCGGGCCGGTCCGGATAGTCGCGGTGATCCACGACGGCACCCGGAATGTTGGCGGCCCTGGCCCGTTCCAGGCAATAGGCGCCCGGCACGTTGGTCAGGACCAGACCGATCCGTGACGGAAACCCCGGGTCCTGCGCTGCGTCGATAAGCGCCTGAAGATTGGTGCCGCCGCCAGAAGCGAGCACCGCAACACAGGGACGTTGATCCTCAACAGCCATCGAAGGCGCTACAGGTTGAGCGCGACCGGACGTCCAACGACGTCGCGGGGGGCGACAGTCCCGATGACACAGGCCGTTTCGCCCTCATTCGCCAGTGTCGTCAGGACCATGTCGGCCTTGCCGGCGTCGACACACAGAATCAGGCCGATGCCGCAGTTGAAGGTGCGGAACATCTCATGCGGGGCGACGCCACCGGCTTCCGCGATCCATTCGAATACCGGGGAACGCTTCCAGGCATTCACATCGACACTGACCCCCATATCGTCGGGCAGGATGCGTGGGATGTTCTCGAAAAAGCCGCCGCCGGTGACATGCACGATGCCATGGACGCCGCCTTCGGCTGCCTTGATCGCTGCAAGAGCCGACCGGATGTAGATTCGTGTCGGTTCCAGGAGGGCCTCACCCATCGACTTGGCCGTGTCCCAGGGGCAGGGCGAGGCGAAGGTCAACGCATCGAGGGTCATGATCTTTCGGACCAGGCTGAAGCCGTTCGAATGGACGCCGCTGGATGCAACACCGATCAGGACATCGCCTTCGGAAACCTTTTCACCGGTGATCACCTCGTCGCGCTCGACGGCGCCGACGGCAAAGCCCGCCAGATCATATTCGCCGTCCGGATACATGCCCGGCATTTCGGCGGTTTCTCCGCCGATCAGGGCGCACCCTGCCAGCTTGCAGCCTTCGGCAATGCCCGCGACAACCTGTTCTCCGACATCGACCGACAGTTTCCCGCAGCCGAAATAGTCGAGGAAGAAAAGCGGCTCTGCCCCTTGAACCACGAGATCGTTTACGCACATAGCAACAAGGTCGATGCCGACGGTGTTGTGAATGCCGCTATCGATCGCGATCTTGAGCTTGGTGCCGACACCATCGGTGCCGGATACCAGCAAGGGATCCTTGAAACCGGCGCCCTTCAGGTCGAAGAACGCGCCGAACCCGCCCAAACCGGCATCCGAGCCGGGGCGAGCGGTCGCCTTGGCGAGCGGTTTGATCCGGTCGACCAGCCTGTTGCCAGCGTCGATATCGACGCCCGCATCGGCGTAGGTAAGACCGCTTCTTTTAATGTCCTGAGATATGGCGCCCTCCTGTCTCGGCGGCTATAACGGGCGGGACATTATCCAAAAGGGAGCCATTTGCAATGGCCGAACGGCCCCAATCCCCGTTTTTGACCCGGAAAATCCCCGCTGTCGGGCTTCTCTCGGTGCTGGTTCTGGCATTTTGCCTTTCAGGACCGCCGAAAGGGGCCGAGGCGCAGGACCTCTATGCCGTTTCGGGCATCGAGGTGGACGAGACGGCTTCCAGCGAACTGCAGGCCAAGCAGGTCGGGGTCGCGAAGGCCAAACGCGCCGCGTTTCAGGAGATGATGGCGCGCCTGACGCTGGCGGGCGAGGCGCCGCCGATACCGGATGACGAGCGATTGGAGTTCCTGATTCGCGACATGTCCTTCAGCGCCGAAAAGTTCGGTGGCGGCCGCTATATCGCGACACTGACCGTGCGCTTCCAGCCGGACGAGGTGAATCGTTACCTGCAGCGCAGCGGAACCGCCTATCTCGGCAATCCAAGTCCGCTGGCCGTCATCCTTCCGATTTTTCGGGACGAGAACGGAGACCAGCTCTGGTCCGACACGAATCCCTGGCTCGATGCCTGGTGGCGCCTGGACGAGAATGGGACCGTCGTGCCGTTTACCGTGCCCCTGGGTGACCTGGGCGATATCGGTGCCATTGATGCCCAGCGCGCCGTCAGCGTCGATCCGGCCGGCATCAATGCCATTGCCGGACGCTATCGCGCCGGTGCGGTGGCCATTCCGATCGCGACCTTCGCGGCGGAGGGCGGCATCTTGGTCGAACTTGCGACTTTTGGCGCGGGATGGCCGGGGCAGCCCGACCTTCTGCGTTTCAGCGATGAGGCATTGACCGAACGCGCCGGTATTCTGCTGGCCAAGGAGGAGGACGGCGCGCAAGGCGAGGGCGACCCGACATCGCGTGCGGCACAGCTCTTCGCGGCCGCATCCATGACTTTGGAAGCCATGGAGGCACGCTGGAAAGGTGAGAACATCCTCCGCTTCGATCAGGAAGCGTCCAAGCTGACGGCCCGTGTCGGCCTCACCGGTCTGGAGGATTGGCTGAAGATTCGGGCTTCCCTCGGCAGTGTTGCCCCGATCAAGTCCTGGCGCCTGTCCGAACTGGCCACATCCCATGCGGTACTGGAAATCGACTATATCGGCGATACCGACCGGTTGGGTCGTGCTTTCGCCCGTGTGGCCCTTGCATTGGCGCCGGGCGATGACGGAGAGACCTGGACCCTGACCCGTCGATGATCGGCCAGCCATCCCAGATACCGTTCGATCTGCCTTTCCGCGCGGCCTCCGGGCGGGAAGACTTTCTGGTTGCCGCCTGCAACGAGGCCGCCGTGGTCTGGGTCGACCGCTATCCGGACTGGTCGGATGCGGTCGCCGTTCTGCGGGGACCGCCCGGCAGCGGAAAATCTCATCTGACCGCGGTTTGGGCGACGGCGGCCGACGCTGTTTGGCTGGACGGGCCGGACCTTCGGGTTGCGGAACTGGACCAGCGGATCGGGGCGGCGAAGGCGGTCGCGGTGGATAACGCCGATTGCTGTGCCGAGCCGGATTGTCTGTTCCATCTGGTGAACATGATGCGGGAGCGGAAAGGACATCTGCTGATCGCGGTTCGGGAACCACCGGCACGATGGACCTTTGGTACAGCGGACATGCGCTCCAGACTGGCGGCCGTGCCCTTGCTGGAGTTGGGCGCGCCGGACGACGAGATCCTTCAGGCGGTTCTGGTCAAACAGTTTGATGACCGGGGGATCCAGGTTTCGCCACAGCTTGTGCGTTCACTGCTGACATGGATGCCCCGAACCTTTGACGCGGCACGGGCGCTGGTCGGGGAAATCGATCGCCTCAGCCTTGCCGCGAAACGCAAGCCGTCGGCCCAGATGGTCCGGCCGGCCCTCGCCAATTTGGGCTTTCTCGATGAAAGCGAACCGACCTAGCAAACAGGGAGTGTGAACATGGATCTCGGTCTGAAGGGCAAGAAAGCGATCGTCTGTGCGTCGTCCAAGGGGCTGGGAAAGGCCTGTGCAATGGCCCTGGCGCAGGAGGGGGTGGATCTGGTGATCAACGCCCGCAGCGCCGATGCCCTGGAGAGAACTGCGGATGAGATCCGGCAAGCGACTGGCGTCACCGTGACGCCGGTCGCAATCGACGTGACCACCGACGAAGGCCGGGACGCCCTGCTGTCCGCCTGTCCAGAGCCCGATATCCTGATCAACAATGCCGGAGGGCCGCCCCCGGGGAATTTCCGGGACTGGGATCGCGACGACTGGATCAAGGCGGTCGACGCAAACATGCTGACCGCGATCTTTCTGATCAAGGCGACCGTGGACGGAATGATGGATCGGAAGTTCGGTCGGATTGTCAATGTGACCTCCTCCGCCGTGAAGGCGCCGATATCGATCCTGGGCCTGTCGAACGGCGCGCGGGCGGGGCTGACCGGCTTCGTGGCCGGCATCGCTAGGGAAACCGTCCGGCATAACGTGACCATCAACGGCCTCTTGCCGGGTCCGTTCAATACCGACCGTCTGCGGGGCACGATCGCGGCCCGTGCGGCAAAGGACGGCATCAGCGAAGACGAGGCGCTGAAACGGATCGGAGAAGCCAATCCGGCGGGGCGCGTCGGGGAGCCGGATGAATTTGGTCATGCCTGTGCGTTCCTGTGCAGTGCGCAGTCAGGCTTCATTACGGGCCAGAACCTTCTGGTCGATGGCGGCGGGTTCCCAGGCACGCTGTAGTTGCAGATGGTGGCAATCGGATGAAGCTTTTGTGACGATACACTATCTGATTGATTACATTGATCGGAGGGCTATGAATCCGGTCATGTCAGAGAGTGAAATCGAACTTAAGCTTCGTCTCGACCCGGCCGATCTGGACCGCTTCCGACGCGACCCCCTGATCCATCGCGCCAAGCGCGGACGCGCGGTGTCGAAGAATCTGTTGGCTGTGTATTTCGATACCGACGGCCTGGATCTGAAATCCCGCAAGATGGCGTTTCGGATCCGTCAGGAAGGGTCGGACCGAATTCAGACCGTAAAGGGGGCCGCCGGCGGTGCCGGGCTGCAGCGCCGTCGCGAACACAATGCGCCGACTTCGTCACAAGAGCCCGATATCTCTCTGATCGCGGATATGGCGCTGCGGGACGATATCGCCACGCTGACAAGGAAGTCGCCGCTGCGTCCGGTCTTCACGACGGATATCCGCCGTACCGCCTGGATGCTGGACTTGGGAGGGGGCGCCGTCGAACTGGCTCTTGATGTCGGCCGGATCGACAGTTGCGGCCGTTCGGTAGAAGTCTGCGAAGCCGAGCTGGAACTCAAAGGCGGCACCCCGCAAGCCCTGCTGGAATTCGCGGCGGACCTGGCGGATCGCTATACATGTCACGTGGGGGAAGAAAGCAAGGCCGCAAGGGGATACGCGCTTTTCCTTCAATCCAACCCCAAACCGCGCAAGGCGGAGAAGGTTGTTCTGAAGCCTGACGATCGCGCCTGGTCCGCCCTTGGTCGGCTCGTGGAGGAGGGCACGTCGCAGGTTCTCGGGAATGATGCCGTGATCCTGGATGGCACGCATATCGGCGGCGTGCATCAGAGCCGGGTGGCCGTGCGCAGGATCCGTGCCGCGTTGGCGGCCTTTCGTACCATTCTGCCGGACGAAATCCGCAAACCGCTGAGCAGGGAACTGCAGCGTCAGCAGGGGGCTCTTGGGCCGGCACGGGACTGGGATGTGTTTCTGAATGAAACGCTGGAGCCACTGAGCGCGCGCCGCGATGCGCCCAAGGCCCTCAAGGCATTTGTCGAGCGCGCCAGGACGGCACGGGATCGGTCGTACAAGAAGGCACACAAGGCTTTGCGGTCGCCGCGCTACGGCAGGCTGCAGATCGCATTGGTACGATTTCCCTACCTCCCGGAACCGCTGGCGGCGCGGGGATTGAATATCGGCACGATTGCCCGGCGCCTGTTGGATGACCGTCTGACGGTTGTCCGTACCGCTGCGGGTGAAGACCCGACCTCGCTTCCGGAGGAGGCCCTTCATGCGCTGCGCATCGACATCAAGAAATTCCGTTATGCGATTGAATTTTTTGAAAGTCTTTATGGTTCCAACGATGTGAAGCCCTGGCGTTCCGCCAGCAAGAAACTACAGGAGTGTCTCGGCGGTTTGAACGATGCCGTCGTGCATGCGGCGCTGGTCGACGCCATGGATGCACCGGACCGGCCGGTGCCGAAGTCGGTCCGGCAATACATTGCCGCGCACAATCGGAAAAAGGTCGAGGCCGGTCTTTCGGATCTGGCTGGAAAGTGGATGGTGTTTCAGCGTCTGACGCCATTCTGGCATTGAGGCGGTGGCGGCCTCCGGGCGCTGATGTTCAATTCGGCAAAGCGCGCGGAGTGATGAAATCTGTGAGGGTCGCGGTGTCGGGTGCAATGGCGGGCCATGGCGTGTCACCCAGATCGAGTACGGCCAGCCCCGCCGTGGGGAACTTTTCCTTCACGGACACGAGGTGATCCGGCGTGGTGGCGGACTTGCCCAGGGCGAGGGTCAGGTCCTGCATGATCGGGTTGTGGCCGATTACCATGACGCGTTTCGTGCCGATCGGCAGACGCCGCAGACGCTCCAGCAGATCGTTTTCGCTTCTCGCCTCGTAAATCGAATCTTCCAGTAAGATGCGGGTTTCTCCCTCTAGGAACGGCAGGACAAGGCCCAGGGTTTCCCGGGTACGTCGGCTGGTGGAGCAGAGAATTAGGTTCGGTCTAATCTTCCGATCCCGCATCAACATGGCCATGCGCGGCGCTGCCTTCAGGCCTCGATTGGCCAGTGGCCGGTCGAAATCCTTCATTCCGGGCTCGGCCCAGCTGGATTTGGCATGGCGGAAGACATAGAGCAGCGGCATGATGGTCACTTCCATAGTCTGTCGACAGAGGCCGATTACCACGAGCCCATACGCGGCCTCAAGTGACAGAAATCCGGCACCCTTAGCCACAGGTTTGTAACAAAATTCGCCGTGACACCCGCGCGAGCATTCGCTATCCCGCATGAACAACTCGTGTATCCTATCGGGATTTCACTGGGAGATCTGCCGTGACGACAGAGAATAGCGGAGAGCCGACAAGCGCAGCCGACGACGGCCAGAACGATGCCGATACGGTCATTGCCGTGCCGCAAAATCCGCGTTCTCCGGCGGATTGGGGGGCGGAGCGCTTCATAAACCGCGAACTCTCGTGGCTTGCCTTCAACACACGTGTCCTTGAGGAAGCCAGCAACACCCATCATCCCTTGCTGGAACGTCTGCGCTTCCTGTCCATCTCGGCCAGCAACCTTGATGAGTTCTACATGGTTCGCGTTGCCGGCCTGAAGGGGCAGGTGTCGGCAGGGATCACGACTCCCAGCCAGGATGGCAATTCCCCGGCACAGCAGCTGCGTCTGATTTCCGAAGAGGCCGGTGCCCTAATGCGCCTGCAGCAGCAGATCTGGGAGGAGCTCCAGATCGAATTGCGCCGCAACTCCGTGACGCTGCTCAACGCGGACGAGCTGACGGTCCGGGAACGCAGCTGGCTGGATGGGTTTTTCCTGGAGCAGATATTCCCGGCCCTGACGCCGCTGGCCGTCGACCCGGCGCATCCGTTCCCCTTCATTCCGAACAAGGGGCTCGTGCTGGCACTCGAACTGATGCGGCCGGAAGACGACAAGCACATGAACGGCCTGTTGCCGGTGCCCAGCAATCTGGACCGCTTTATCCGCCTGCCGGGACAAAAGGC
This sequence comes from Alphaproteobacteria bacterium, assembly GCA_033344895.1. NCBI lineage: Bacteria > Pseudomonadati > Pseudomonadota > Alphaproteobacteria > Alphaproteobacteria bacterium. The sequence goes on along the minus strand of JAWPMN010000001.1, from coordinate 4,265,024 downwards.
GCGTTTCATCCTTCTGGAAGACACGATCCGGATCTACATGGACCGGCTGTTCCCGGGCTTTGCCGTGACGGGGCAGGGGATGTTCCGTGTCATACGGGACAGCGACGTTGAAATCGACGAAGAAGCCGAAGACCTTGTGCGGACCTTCGAAAGCATGCTGCGCCGACGCCGTCGCGGTCACGTCATCCGCTTGACCATGGATGCCAGCATGCCGGAGGAGCTCCGGGATTTCGTGATCGATCAGTTGGATACCGATTCGGACGACGTCTTCCCGCTCGACGGCATTCTGGGCATGTCGGATGTCAGTCAGATGATCGTGTCGGAACGCCGGGACCTGCTGTTCGATCCCTTCAACATCCGCTTCCCGGAACGCATCCGCGACTTCGGCGGCGATTGTTTCGCGGCAATCCGGGCCAAGGACATCATCGTTCACCACCCGTATGAAAGCTTCGATGTCGTGGTTCAGTTCCTGCGCCAGGCCGCGCAGGACCCGGCCGTCGTCGCGATCAAGCAGACATTGTATCGAACGTCGAAGGACTCGCCGATCATCGCTGCGCTGAGTGAGGCGGCGGAGGCGGGCAAGTCGGTTACGGCGCTGGTCGAACTCAAGGCCCGTTTCGACGAGGCGGCAAACATCCGATGGGCGCGCGATCTTGAACGGTCGGGCGTTCAGGTCGTCTATGGCTTCGTGGACCTGAAGACCCATGCGAAAGTGTCCATGGCGGTGCGCCGCGAGGGGTCGGGTCTGCGGTCCTACGTTCATTTCGGGACCGGGAACTATCATCCGATCACCGCCAAGATCTATACCGACCTCAGTTACTTCACCTGCGACCCGGCGCTGGCGCGGGATGCCGCGCGCGTCTTCAACTACATGACCGGTTATGCGACGCCCGAAGGGCTGGAACGACTGGCGATTGCGCCGATTACACTGCGCCACCGTCTGCTGACCAGCATCCGCGAAGAGATTGAGCACGCCAAGGCAGGCAGACCGGCCCAGATCTGGATCAAGGTCAACAACCTGGTCGACGGCGAGTTGATCGACGCACTCTATGATGCCTCCAATGCCGGGGTCGAAGTCGATCTCGTCATCCGCGGGATCTGTTGTCTGCGCCCGGGCGTGCCTGGCCTCAGCGACCGTATTCGGGTGAAGAGCATCGTCGGGCGCTTTCTGGAACACAGCCGCATCTTCTGCTTCGGGGCAGGGAACGGATTGCCGTCGTTGGACGCCAAGGTCTACATCAGTTCGGCTGACCTGATGCCGCGGAATTTGGATCGGCGTGTCGAAACCATGGTTCCGATAGAGAACGTGACCGTGAAGCGGCAGATTCTCGAACAGGTCATGTATGCAAATCTCAATGACGAGGCGCAGACCTGGCACATGGAACCGACCGCTGAATATGATCGAAACGAACCGGTCGGGGCTGGCTTCAACTGCCATGTCTTCTTCATGACCAATCCAAGTCTTTCCGGACGTGGAAAGGCGATCAAGAGGGCCGGCAAAATGGCGACGACGGTCAAGCGCACGAAGGCCAAGGCGAAGAAGGCGTCGGGCAAATCACCTGCGGCGAAATCGTCAAAGGCGGCCAAGACCGGTTGACGTGCTGGACCTGATCTTCGATTTTCCCCGCGTCAAAGCGTGCCGGATCTTCCGGTCTCGCGGCCGCAGTTTTAGGGATCGCCATGGCCGATAGGCGCACCAGCTTGCCTGATAGCCCGCCCGTCGCTGTTGTCGACATCGGGTCGAATTCGATCCGGCTCGTCGTCTACGAATCCTCTGACCGGGCACCGTTCGCCATCTTTAACGAGAAGCTGCTCTGCGGCCTCGGGCGCGGACTGGATGCTACGGGCCGCCTGAATGACGACGGCATCGAACAGGCCCTGGCCGCCCTGCCGCGCTTCATGAGATTGGCCGCCGACATGGGGGTCGCGCGGGTTGACATGCTGGCGACCGCGGCGGCGCGCGATGCGGAGAACGGGCCGGAATTCGTGCGCCGGGCCGGTCAGCTTTGCGGCCAGGAGATACAGGTTCTGTCCGGTGAGGAAGAGGCCCGACTCAGCGGCCTCGGTGTCCTGTCCGGTACGCCGGGTGCCGATGGTCTGATGGGCGATCTCGGGGGCGGCAGTGTCGAACTGGTGGAATTGAGTGACGGGCATACCGGCCGACAGGCAACGCTTCCCATGGGACCGTTGCGGCTGGACCCGAAGCTGGTTGCCAAGCCGGCCAAGGCCAAGGAAGAGATCGACCGCGCCTTTGCCCAGATTTCCTGGCTGCCGGAGATGAAAGGGCGGCGCTTCTATCTGGTTGGTGGTGCATGGCGTAATCTGGCCCGGCTGCACATGGACCACATCGAATACCCTTTGCATGTCATTCACGACTACCGGATCGGCGCCGATGACGCGCTGGAACTGGCGGAAATTGTGTCCCGGCAGTCCCCCGCCGCGCTTCAGCGGGTTCCCGGCGTCTCCAAGCGGCGTGTCGATGTCCTGCCCTATGCGGCAATGCTTTTGCACCGGATCATGGTTGCAGGTCAGCCGACGGAAATCGTGTTCTCCGCCAACGGATTGCGGGAAGGGTGTCTTTTCGACCGTCTCGATCCCGAAGCACGCAGGGAAGACCCGCTTCTGGCCGGATGCCGCCGGATCGCGGATCACGAGCGTCCGGATGCCGCCGTAACCGGGGACGATCTGTTCGACTGGATGTCGCCGATCTATGACAAGGAATCGGCGGCGGACCGACGGTTGCGGCATGCCGCCTGTATTCTGGCAGACATCGCGAAACGGGAGCATCCGGACTATCGGGCAGAACACGCGCTGCTGCGCGTGAAGCGCCTGCCCTTTGTCGGTATTCATCACGACGAACGGGTTTTCCTCGCGCTTGCGGTTGCAAGTCGGCATGCGCAGATGGATGAAGATCATCCGGCCATGCGCACGGTACGGGCCCTGATCGAGCCCAGCCGAATGGATCAAGCGCGGGCCATCGGCCTGTCGATCCGTCTGGCCTACACGTTGACGGGGGGGATCACATCGGTCCTGCACCGCATCGGTCTGACCCGTACAGACGAAAAACTGATCCTGCGCGTCCCGGCGGATTTGTCCTTCCTGGTGGGGGAAGTCGTGGAGCGTCGCTTCTCCACGCTGGCAAAGGCGATGACCCTTTCGCCGGAAATCGACCGGCTGGCCTGAAACGCCGAATGCGGCGCCGTCAGCGGACTTCCACGGATTCGTTGACCGTCAGCAACAGGACCGGCTCACCGCTTGCGTCTTTGCGATAGTACCGGAACTCACCTGTATAGATGCCCGGGACAAGGGGATCGATCAGATCCTGCTTTCCAATGGCGAACAGGCGGGACTGCCGGAACTGGCTGAACGCGCTACCAGATTTGACGAAGCGGGCGCCCGTCGGGTCCGTGATTTCCGCCACGAAGGCATCGCCCTCCTGTATGCCTGCCACATAGACATGCAGAACGAGGGCCGTCGCATTGGCGGAGATCGGTCCGTTGTTGAACAGGCCATATTCGACCGCAGCCCGGTTGAGGGTCTCATCCGCAAAGCCGGAGCGAATGACGACGGTCCGGAGATAGCGAAGCTTGGCGAGAGTTTCGGGCTGCCACATCGAATCCCCGGCGAGGCCGCACCCCTCGTGACGCAGGGCGCTGGTAAAGGGATCGACAAAACTGCCCAGTTCGCTGACTTCGAAGTGGACATGGGGAAACTCTGTCAGTCCGGACATGCCGACCTGGCCGATCATCTGACCGCGCGCGACGACGTCGCCCGCACTGACGGCGACGCTGCCGCGTTTCAGATGACCGTAGATGGTCTTGATGCCGTCGCCATGATCGATGACGACGCGATTGCCCAGGCCGCGATCGGCGACAGCCGCGCGGCCGAACAGGCGGTAGTTTGCGTCGGGCATGCCGTCGTGAGCCTGTTCGACAGTGCCGGGGGCGGCGGCCAGCACGCTGACGCCCGCCTGCATCTGGCGTTCCGTCAGCAGACGGAAATCCGTGCCGCGATGTTCGGCATAGGTCAGCGATCCGCAGGAATAATCCCGGGGATCGGTTTCCAGCCCGGCATTGACATAGTTGAGGATGTAGCAGTCCTCGCCGTAGACCGGGCAGTCGAGCGGCATCGAGAAGCGCAGAGGCCCTTCCTCCTCCGACATCATCGGTGCCGACTCCATGGCGTTCTGCTGCGGCTGCGTGCCCGACGCGCCGTCCTGGCCGGGCAGCGGCGGCAGGTCACTGCCTTCTGGCTGGGCCGGCGGCAACGGCGGAGTTTGCGCAACCTGTCCACCCGCATCCGATGTCTCCGGGGACGTTGCCTGAGGCTGCGGGGTCGGCAGGTCCGTCAGATCCAGGGAAGTACCGTCGTCGGTCGCGAAATAGCGCGCGGCCAGACCTAGTCCGACCAACAGGATTACCGCCCCGATCGCTGCCGCAATGCGCATCTCAGTTCTCCCTCCGGATCACGTCGATCCCGTTTGCACCACAAGTCAGCGCGATCTCCCCGCGCTTCAGGGCCAGTGCATCGTCACCAAACAGTTCCCGCCGCCAGCCGGAAAGGGCCGCAACCGGCGCGTTGTCATCCGCTGCAATCCGCTCCAGATCCTCGCCGTTGGCGATCAGTCTGGAAGCGACACCGGCGGATTCACAATTGCGCTTGAGCAGGACCTTCAGGAGGTCCGTGACCGGCCCAAGTCCGGGCGGCGGACGTTCCTGCTTCGGCGGTTTGGGAAGGTCTTCCTTCTGCACGGCCATGGCGCGCGCCACCGCGTCCAGCAATCCCTTGCCCAATTTCCCTTCGGCAAAGCCGCGGCTCAGACCGCGAATACGCGACAGATCGTCCAGCGACTTTGGGGCGCTGCCGGCGATATCCAGCAGCGAATCGTCCTTGATGATGCGGTTGCGCGGCAGGTCTCGGGCCTGGGCCTCGGTCTCGCGCCAGGCGGCGACTTCACGAACGATCTGGAGAAAACGCGGCTTGCCGCCCCGTACCTTGACCCTGCGCCAGGCATCATCGGGGTCGTTTCGATACGTTTCCGCGCTGGACAGGATTGCCATTTCCTCTTCCAACCAATGCGACCGGCCGGTCTTCCGCAGCGATTCATCAAGATAGAGGTAAATATCGCGCAGATGCGTTACGTCCGAAAGGGCGTACTTCATCTGTCGGTCGGTGAGTGGGCGATGGGCCCAATCGGTAAAGCGAGAGGACTTGTCCAACTCCTGGCGGCAGATCTTCTTGACCAGGCCTTCATAGCCGACCTGATCGCCGAAGCCGCAGACCATCGCCGCGACCTGGGTGTCGAACAGCGGTGCCGGTACTTCGCCCATCAGGTTATAGAAGATTTCCAGATCCTGGCGCGCGGCATGAAAGACCTTCACGACCTGTCGGTCGCGCATGATGGCAAACAGCGGGGCAAGGTCGATCCCGTCCGCCATGGGGTCGATGGCGCGCTCGGTACCCGCTTCCGGAGCCGAAATCTGAATCAGGCAAAGTTTTGGCCAATAGGTCTTGTCGCGCATGAATTCGGTATCGACCGTCACCCAGGGGGCGTCGGCGATGCTTTCGCAATAGGCGGACAAGGCGTCGGTAGAAGCGATTATCGAACTGGACATGACCGTCCGCGTATAGACGAGTCGCTGGGGAAGGGGAAGGCGGAAACGGGTAAGGGTGTATAGGTTTCATCCGTTTAGAACTTATCCGGCCGCAGAACCTCGACATCGGAAAGCGAGACGATACCCATCTGCCGGTCCAGTACCTTTCGCACCGCGTCCAGGACCTTCGGGACCTTGTCCTTGTCCAGGACGATCAGGACCTGAACCATGCGCCCGGCATCCGATGACAGGCTGTCGCGGCGCCAGGATCCGCGTGTTCCGCGCCCGGCGAGTGCGGGAAGTGCCGTATATCCCGGCACCTCGACGTCATCGAGAATATCCAGCAGCCTGTTGAGAAAGGGCGCTTCGATGATGATGGACAGTCGTTTCTTCGGGAAGGTTTCCATGTCGGGCCCCTATGACAGCCAATTGGCGAGTGTGATGTAGAACGGTATCCCAATCGTCAGGTTGAACGGAAACGTAATTGCCAGAGACAATGTCAGATAAAGCGACGGCTTTGCCTCAGGCAGGGCGAGACGCATCGCGGCCGGAACCGCAATATAGGAGGCGCTCGCCGTCAGGACCGACATCAGGGCGATGCCGCCCGGGTTCAGGCCAATCAATGCTCCTGCAAGGCCACCGATCACGCCGCCGATCGGTGGCATGTAGAGGCCGAATACCAGCAGAGGCGCTGTCAGCGTCTTGCGGACCTGGCGCAGTTCGCGACCGGCGACCAGTCCCATATCGAGCAGGAACAGGCACAGGACACCCTTGAACGGGTCGGAGATGAACGGGGCAATATCGACATAGCCTCCTTCACCCGTTGAGAGACCGATCAGAAACGCACCGATCAACAGAACGACGGAGCCGTTCAGCGCAACCTCGCGCCAGGGCACTTCCCCTTTGGTGTCGCTGCTGCCGCGCTTGGCAAGGATCAGGGCGGACGCAATTGCAGGGACCTCCATGGCCGCCGCTGCTGCAACCATGATGCCCGGATAACTGATTCCGGCGGCGTCCAGCGCTGCCGTCGCGGCAATGAAGGTGACGATGGAGATCGAGCCGTAATGCGCCGCGATGGCGGCCGCGTCGACCCGTTCAAGCCGCGTGGTCGCCCGTAGCAGCCCGAACGCGAGGACGGGCATGCAGAAGGACAGGATCGCGGCGGCGCCAATGACCAGTAGAAGGTCCATGCCGAAACCGTGGCCGGCCGCGGCGACCCCGCCCTTGAACCCAATGGCGAGCATCAGATAGAGCGACAGGGCCTTGGCGACGGCTTCCGGTACCGACAGGTCCGATCGGGCGAGGGCGGCGATCAGCCCGAGGGCAAAGAACAGAACCGGCGGCGAAACCAGGTTCTGGATTGCGAGTCCCCACTCCATGGCGGCGGCCTACCGGTTGATCGCTTCGGCGCCGACACGCCGCTCCGCAGCGCGGTGCGACAGGCGCAGGACGATGTACCCCAGGACAGCGGATACGATACTGCCGGACAGCACCCCGACCCGCACGGAGGCCGCCTGTTCCGGTGTTTCGAAGGCAAGGTTGCCGATGAACAGGCTCATCGTGAAGCCGATTCCGGCCAACAGGGAGACGCCCCATATCTGTTGCCAGTTGATGCCGGACGGCAGCTTGCTGATACCCAGCATGACCGCCAGGACACAGGCCAGAACGATGCCGATCTGCTTACCGGCAAACAGGCCGACGGCGATTCCCGCTGAAATCGGCTCCAGCAGGGATGACGGCCCCATGCCGGCGAGCGAAACCCCGGCATTGGCGAAGGCGAAGATCGGCATGATCCCGAACGAGACCCAGGGCACCAGAGCATGCTCCAACCGATAGAGCGGGGGCTCGTCTTCGTCTTCCCGTTCACCCATCGGAATGCAGAACGCGACAACGACACCGGCCAGGGTCGCGTGGACACCGGATTTCAAGACGGCAACCCAGAGGACGACACCTAGCAGCATGTAGGGGGTGATGGCTCTGACGCCGAGGCGGTTCAGGGCTGTCAGCGCAATAATCATGAGCGCGGAAATTCCGAGGGCGGCGCCGGACAAATCGGCGGTGTAGAACAGGGCGATGATCACGATCGCGCCCAGATCGTCGATGATTGCCACTGCCAGAAGGAAAACCTTCAATGCGATCGGAACGCGTCGTCCCAACAGGGCCAGGACGCCGAGCGCGAACGCGATATCGGTTGCAGCCGGAATGGCCCAGCCGCGCATGGCATCCGAATCTCCGGCATTGAAGCCCCAATAGATCAGCGCCGGGACAATCATGCCGCCGACCGCGGCGATGGCAGGCAGGGAGGCGGCGCGAAAACTGGAGAGGTTGCCGGCGATGATCTCGCGTTTGATCTCCAGGCCGACCAGCAGGAAGAAGATCGCCATCAGGAAATCGTTGATCCAAAGAAGCAGGGGCTTCGACAGGCCGATATCGCCGTAGGCAATCGTGAACTTGGTTGCCAGTGCTGCCGTATAACCGTCCGCGAGGCCGGAATTCATGACGAGCAGGGCGGCGGCTGCCGCGGCGATCAGAACAAGGCCGGGCGCCGTGTCGTGCCCCATGGCCTTGACGATTTCATTGTAGAGAGCGCGAACCGGCATATTCCCCCCTGTCAGGCGATAAACGATGGCAAACAGCCATCAACGTAGGTAACCACTTGCAAACGTCAAGAAGGAGTCCCACACTTTTCGACCTACATGAATGGCAGTGTAGCACGATGTTGAACAGTCCACTTTTGACCGTCCACGAAGTCGCCGACTTGCTGAAGGTTCGCGAGGCAACGGTGCGTGTCTGGATTCAGTCCAACGAATTGCGTGCCATCAAGTTCGGTCGGGAATGGAGGGTCGATCGGGAAGACCTAGAGGCCTATCTGAACGCGCACGCCAATCGACCCGCTGATTGAGGCGGCGGCAGATCAGATCCAGCGTTTGATCATGCGGTGCTGAACATTCGCCTGTGCGGCAATCCGGTAGTAGGCGATCAACTCGCGCAGGGGGCTGGCCAGACGGTCGAATCCGGACATGAAGGCGACCACGACCCCGATGCTGGTTTCGCCCTGGATCACGAAATATCCGCCAAAGACCAGGGCGCTGAGCGGTGCCAGGTTGTTCATCAGGTTGATGAACATCTTCAGGGCAAACTTAAGAACGAAAAAGCGGATGCGATTGTTGTACAGCCCGTCGAAGCCTCTTTGGATGGCGTCTTCGTTCCAATCTTCGTCCCCGTCAATCTCGGCGACGGAATCGCTCATCCCGCGCATCAGTTTGACTCGCTGGGCGATCATTCGGTTCAGTCGGACCTGCAGCAAGGGCACGACGACAAGCTGCGGCAGCAGAAACGGCAGGCACAGGGCCGCAACCGTCGGGTCGACCGTCAGCATATAGCCGCCGATCGCAAGCAGCATTCCGACGTTGACGCAGGGCTGGGAAAATCCGTCCCCTACAAAGCCGCCCAACTTGTCGATCTCATTGCCGATGACCGCGACCGCGCTGCCGCCATTGCGATCCTTTTCCTTCGTGACGTGGCGGCGATGCACGGATAACAGGGCGCGTCGACAATGTTTGATTGCGCTTTCGCTCAGCCAGCCCTGATAGAGCCTGAGGCCGTATTTGACCGCCGCCTGCACCAGAACCACTGCCAGATAGAGTCCCCCCAGCAGGAACAGACTCGTCAGGTCGGACTGTGCCACGGCACCATCCACGATCCGCCTTTGCAACTCCAGGGGCGCCATGCTCAGCCCCGCAACCAGGAAGGCGATTGCGCAAACGGCGAACTGATGGCGGCCGCTCATTGCCCAAACGAAACCCGCAAGTGTCGAGGACGGCTTTCCACCGTTCCTTTCCTTTATCGTGCGGGGGGACAGCAGTCTCGAAATCACAGCCTGGTTCCTGGATGTTCTGGATCAGAAAAGGTCATGTAGGGTCCCGGATCGGAATATCGAACAGGATACAGGACACCGGGGTGATTGGGGCGGTATTTCGGTCCTTGGGGAATCCCTCAGCCCCCTTGACATTCCCGGCGGAAAAGGGCCCTTTCGCGCCGGAATTCATGGGGCCGGACGCGCTCCGATTATCATTGTTCTGGAGCTGTCATCATGCACGCTTATCGCACGCACACCTGCGCCGCCCTTCGGGCCTCGGACGCGGGCGAACAGGTACGACTGTCGGGTTGGGTTCATCGGAAACGGGACCATGGCGGTCTGCTGTTCGTCGATCTGCGGGACAATTACGGTCTGACCCAGTGCGTCGTGGATGCGGACGATACGGCGTTGCTGGAAATGGTCGAAGGGTTGAGCCTGGAATCGGTCATCACCGTCACCGGCAAATGCGTCAAACGCACGGATGAGACGATCAACCCGAACCTCCCGACCGGTGAGATCGAAGTCTATATCAAGCAGCTGGACATCCAGTCGCGGGCCGGGGCGCTGCCGATGCCGGTCAATCAGGACGCCGGCTACCCGGAAGAGATTCGCCTGAAGAACCGTTTCCTGGATCTGCGGCGCGAAGAAATGCACCGCAATATCCTGCTGCGCAGCGATATCATCAGCTCAATTCGGCGCCGCATGGTCGACCAGGGTTTCCGCGAGTTCCAGACGCCGATCCTGACGGCGAGCTCGCCGGAAGGCGCGCGCGACTTCCTGGTTCCGTCCCGCCTGCATCCGGGCCAGTTCTACGCGCTGCCCCAGGCGCCGCAGCAGTTCAAGCAGCTGCTGATGATTTCCGGTTTCGATCGGTACTTCCAGATCGCGCCCTGCTTCCGCGACGAGGACGCCCGTGCCGACCGCTCGCCGGGTGAGTTCTATCAGCTCGATTTCGAGATGTCCTTTGTCACCCAGGAGGATGTATTCGCGGCGATCGAACCCGTCCTGCACGGCGTGTTCGAGGAGTTTGCCAATGGCCGCAGCGTCTCGCCGCTGCCGTTCCAGCGCATCCCCTACGCCGAGGCGATGGCAAAATACGGGTCCGACAAGCCGGACCTGCGCAACCCGTTGGTCATGTCGGATGTCACCACGCATTTCCGCGGCTCGGGCTTCAAGGTCTTCGCCGGGATGATCGAAAAGGACGAGGCCGTTCGGGTCTTCGCCATCCCGGCCCCGAAAGGGGGCAGCCGCGCCTTCTGTGATCGCATGAACAGCTGGGCGCAGTCTCAGGGGCAGCCGGGTCTGGGCTACATCTTCTTCCGCGAAGGGGAGGGCGCCGGTCCAATCGCGAAGAACATTGGCCCGGAACGAACCGAGGCGATCCGCACCGAGCTGGAACTCGCGGACGGCGATGCGGTGTTCTTTGTCGCCGGTGTCCCGAAAAATTTTGCGTCGTTTGCCGCGGCCGCGCGCACGAAGCTTGGCGAGGATCTGGAACTGATCGACGAGAACCGGTTCGAGTTCTGCTGGATCGTCGACTTCCCGATGTTCGAATACAACGAGGACCTGAAGAAGGTCGATTTCTCGCACAATCCGTTCTCGATGCCGCAGGGTGGCATGGACGCGCTGGAGAATCAGGATCCGCTCGACATCCTGGCGTACCAGTACGACATCGTTTGCAACGGTGTGGAACTCAGCTCCGGGGCCATCCGGAACCATCTGCCGGAAGTCATGTACAAGGCATTCGAGATCGCCGGCTACGGGCCGGAGGTTGTCGACACCCGCTTCGGCGGCATGATCAATGCCCTGAAGCTGGGCGCCCCGCCGCATGGTGGGTCGGCCCCGGGCATCGACCGGATCGTGATGCTGCTGGCCGGTACGACGAATATCCGCGAGGTCATCGCCTTCCCGATGAACCAGATGGCGCAGGATCTGATGATGGGCGCGCCGGCACCGGTGTCCGATCGTCAGTTGGAAGACGTGCACATTGCCCTGAACCTTCCGGATGGCGATCTGGACGTCTAAGGTTCCAGGACATTTCAGGCTTTTGGCGGGCGGCACGGGCATAACAGCTGTGCCGCCCGCTCTTCTTGTGTGGCCTTGCCTGGTGCGATGCAATGTTGCCGGAACCACACGCGGGGGCGGGGCATGGCCGACTGGAAGCGGGAACCTTTGGCGACGCTGGCCGGAGATCCCTATGATGTCGTGATCATCGGTGCCGGGGTAAACGGCGCCAGTGCGGCCAGGACATTGACCGCGGAGGGGTATCGCGTCCTGATCGTCGACAAGGCCGATTTCGCGACCGGATCGTCCGGTCGGTCCAGCGGCCTGATGCATTGTGGCCTGCGATACCTGGAACCGAACCCGACTTTCTGGAATTTCTTCAAACGGCCGGACAAGCTCTTCGTCGCCTTGAAGATGGCGCGACAGACCATGCGGGACCGGACGGAATTCATCCGCGACAACCCGGAACGGGGCGTGCCCTATGCCTCCCATTTCCCGATCTACAAGGGGTCGCACTACAAGCTCTGGCAGTTGCGGCTTGGTCTCTGGATTCTGGATTTCCTGGCTGGGCGGTCCGGGGAAAAGCTGAACCGCGCCATTCTGGGGCGCGAAGAGGTTCGCCGTAATCCGCTGTTGCGGCATCTTGCTGACATTGATGAACTGGCCGGGGTGGCCCGGTTTCAGGAAATTCGATTCAACTGGCCGGAGCGGATCTGCCTCGACATGGTGCTGGATGCCAGGCATGGCGGGGCTACCGCGCGGAACCACACTGCGGTTACCGGAATGGCGAGGGACGGCGATCTGTGGCGGGTCTCCCTGAAGGACGAACCGACCGGGGAGGAAGCGACCGTCACCGCCCGGCGCGTCTACAATGCCGCCGGAATCTGGATCGACCGGGTCAATCGCAATACCCGCCCGCAGGCACGCCGTTTCATCACGGGAACCAAAGGCGCGCATATTGTCGTCAAGCTGCCGCCGGAAATGGCCGGGCAGGGGATTGTCTCGCTCAACAGTCTGAAGGAGCCGATCTATGGCATTCCCTGGCGCGGGTTCCACTATTTCGGTCCAACGGAGACCCACTATCACGGAGATCCGGACGCCATTTCCGCCACCGAGGAGGAGGTTGCCTTCCTGCTGCGCGAGGCGAATGCGCTGCTGCCGGGCCTGGCATTGAGGCGGGAGGATGTTGTTTTCACCTGGGCCGGGGTGCGGCCGCTGGGTTTCGACCCGGGCTACCCCGAAGGCAAGCGGTCCCGGGAGATCCATGACCTGTCCGCTGATGGCATGCCCGGTGTCTATGCCATGACGGCCGGAACGATCATGATGCACAAATCGGCGGGGCGTGCCTTCCTTGATGTGTTGCGCCCGACCCTGGCGCCGTCCGGACCGAGATGCGATGTCACTCGGCCCGCGCCGTCAGAAGAGCCGCGGGGCACGCCTCTGGACAATGAGCCGGGCAGCGTGACCGACGCGGAGGTTGCCCGTTGCGCCCGGGAGGAGGGGCCGCTCACCCTGACGGACCTGATGGTACGTCGCCTCGGACTGACCTGGACCCTCGGACAGGGCCGCGCCCAGGCCCAGCGCGTCGCGGAGGTTGCCGCACCGGTTCTGGGATGGGATGAGAGCCGCACCCGGGCGGAGGTCGATTCCTATCGGACCTATCTGGACCAGGTTCATTCGGTTCATGGGAATGCGGAGTAACAGGCCGATGCGTATCGTCTATTTCGATTGCGCCGCCGACACCGCCGCTTTGGTGGCGCAGGAGCCCGGCTTCTTCAGCGGCATTGAAGTCCATGAGGGCAGTCCGGCGAATGAGGGCGAGATCATCGGCCGCCTGAAGGGGGCGGATGTGGCGATCAACGGCCATAGCTATATGCCGGCCGCGGTGCTGGAGGCGCTCGCCCCGACGCTGAAGCGGATTGTCTTTCTGGGGACCGGGGCCGAAACCTATATCGATATGGCCGTCGCGGACCGCCTTGGCATATCGGTCGAGGTCTGCCGCGATTACGGCAGCCGCACCATTGCGGAATTTGCCTTTGGCCTGCTGCTCGATTCCGCCCGAAAAATCTCCCGGATGGATCGCGATATCCGATCCGGGAACTGGCACGTACGTGGCGGACCGGAATTGAAGGGCAAGACCCTTGGCGTGGTCGGTCTGGGCGGGATCGGCAAGGAGATGGCCAGGATCGGCGCGGCCTTTGGCATGAATGTTCTCGCCTGGAACCGTAGTCCGCTGAAAGAGGAGCTTCCGGTCGAACTGGTTTCTCTGGAGACCGTGTTCGAGAAATCCCTGGCCGTCTCGCTGCATGTCGCGACCACGCCGGAAACCATCGGCATGATCGGCAGCGATCTGTTAGGCCGGATGCCGGAGGGCGCAATCCTGGTCAATGTCGCGCGCGGGGAACTGGTCGATCAGTTGGCTCTGTACGCCGCCCTGACGAACGGCCCCCTCGGCCATGCCGCACTGGACGTCTACCCGGAGGAACCGCTGCCGTTGGATGACCCAATCCGCGATTTCGACAATGTCACCCTTACATCGCACGCCGCCTGGAACACCCCCGACGCTGGGCGTCGGTTGCTGGAGATCGGGGTCGGGCTGGCGCGCGCGGAACTATGACGCAGTGCTCAGCAGTAATGATCAAAACCATTGTAGTTTAACGGCGCGATGACCGCGCTACCATTTGGTGCTGTTGCGGAGGTGATAGCTCTGTCGGTTCCGGTGGTCGTTGTGAAGATATTGAAAGAAAAACGGATCGCATTGGCAATCGCCAACGGTGCCAAATAGCCTCCAAAATTGTTCCACGACGTCATAGTTTCGACCTGTGCGGCGACAGTCGCGATGGTTTAGGTTCCGGATAGAAATCCAATAAATCGGTCAGAATTCGTCCGAATTTCACCGCCGGCCAGAGCGAAGGGGCTCAGGTCAGCCGTGCTCCACGACCCAATCTCCGTTCCCGACAGGTTTGGCGCCAACTTCATCACTCATGCCGCCGCTCCCTGAGCTGCCGCCTGATAGGGTTCCCAGGCATCCTTGTCGAGGTCCGGGAACTCGATCGTGCAGTCGCCTTCCTCGATGCCGTATTCCTCGACCTTGCCCTGGCTGTTTGTTTCGCGTTCCACGATTTCGCCGTCTGGCAGGGTGATGCGACAGAGCTCGTTGGGGATCGGTTCGCCGTTCTCGCCGACCAGTTCGACGATGATGAAGTGGTCCTTTTCCTTCTTGGCCGGCACCCCGGTCGGGTTTTCCTCCGGCTCCACCGCGTCGGTCACGATAATGGCGCTGTCGGAATCATCCTCACCCTGCCAGCCGCCGCTGGGCAGGATGCGGTCGATTTCGACGGCCCAGCCAAAGTCGAAATGCCGCGACAAGGCGGCCATCGCATCGTCGTCGGACAGGCGACTCACACCGCTGCCGTCGTAGAAGGCAAGGGCGCGGCGGATTTCTCGTAAGGTCGACTGCCGGTCCGGCTGTGCCGATAGCAGCCTGTGGGCGGTTTCCCGATCCAGACGTTGCCAGCGCTCCGTCCAGCCATGGCCATGCGGCTCCACCGCGGCCGCGTCGCGCCGGTCGGTCATCAGCCACAGGGCCCGCAAGGCCGTTTCGAACCGTAGGATCATGCCCGCATCCAGATTGCTACGATCTAAGAGAGCAATGATTCGCGTAAAAGCAGCAAGCATTGTTGGGGGAAATGCAACTCAAAGACACTCGTTCCGTGACGGCACGACGGCTGTTACCGTGACCTGCTTTTATTCCGAAATGGCCTTGATAGGCTTCCCGTCTGTCCAGCCGACACTTTTCAGCCAAACGGGAGAGCGCCCGCCATGCCGGATACCGTTACCAAGGACCCTTTGCTGCAGCCGATCACCATCAAGCATCTGACGATCCGGAACAGGATCATGAGCACCAGCCATGCCTGCGGCCTGCACGACGATGGGATGCCTGCGGAACGATATCAGGCCTATCATGAGGAGAAGGCAAAGGGGGGCATCGGCCTTTCCATGTTCGGCGGGTCATCCAACGTCGCCGCGGACAGCCCCAATACCTTTCAACAACTGAATATCGGGGTCGACGCGGTGATCCCGCATCTGCAGCGTTTCTCGGAGCGTATGCATCGCCACGGTGCGGCCCTGATGTGCCAGATCACCCATCTGGGCCGACGCGGGGATTCCTATGCCGGTGACTGGCTGCCGATGATCGCGCCGTCGCCGACCCGCGAAACCCTGCATCGCGCCTTCGCCCGGGAGATGGACCGCGACGACATCGATCGCGTGGTGAAGGCGTTTGGGGATGCCGCCTGGCGCTGCAAGGAAGGCGGCCTGGACGGTATCGAGACGCTGGCCGGCGGCCATCTGATCGGGCAGTTTCTGTCCCCGGCCACGAACAAGCGAACAGATGAGTTCGGCGGATCCCTGGAAAACCGATGCCGCTTCGGTCTGATGGTCTACGATGAAATCCGGCGCAGGGTAGGGGATGACTTCCTGGTCGGGTTCCGTTTCGTGGTCGACGAAGGGTTGGCCGGCGGCCTGACCGACGAGGACTGTCTGGCCATTGCCGAGAAGTTCCAGGAGAGTGGCACGCTTGATTTCTTCAATGCCATCTATGGACGGATGGACACGGCGCTCAGCCTTGCAAAGGATAACATGCCGGGCATGGCGATGCCGATCGCACCCTGGTTGGAAAAGGCAGCCAAGTTCAAGCGCGCCGTCAAACTGCCGGTCTTTCACGCCGCACGCATCTCAGACCTAGCCACCGCCCGTTACGCCATTGCCGAGGGGCTTCTGGATATGGTCGGCATGACGCGCGCGCATATCGCCGATCCCTACATTGTCCGAAAACTGGAGGCGGGGGAGGCGGATCGCGTTCGGCCCTGTGTCGGCGCCACGCATTGCATGTCGGAACATCGGCCGACCTGCCTTCATAATCCGTCCACCGGCCGGGAAACCCGATTCCCGCACGTCATCACCAGATCCGAAGGCCCGGCCAAGAGGATCGTGGTCGTCGGGGGCGGGCCAGCCGGGCTTGAGGCGGCACGGGTCTGCGCCGAACGCGGCCATGTCGTGGAATTGTATGAAGCGTCGGCTCAACTGGGGGGCCAGGTCCAGCTTGCCAAGACCGCCAGCTGGCGCGGCGATATTGTCGGGGTGGTGGACTGGCGGGCGCAGGAGCTGGAGCGTCTCGGCGTCACGGTATATTTGAACCGCTTCATGGAGCCGTCGGATGTCGAGGCGCTGAGGGCCGATGTGGTCATTGTCGCGACAGGCGGGATTCCGGATACGGAATGGATCCCCGGGGCGGAACATGTGACCACATCCTGGGATGTCCTGACCGATACGCCGACAGGCGGAGAGGAGGTCATCGTTTGGGACGGAACCGGTCGTCACGCGGCACCGACTGCCGTCGAACGCCTGCGTCAGGCGGGCGCATCGGTTTCCCTCTATTCGATCGATGACATGCGCATCCAGGAACAGGCCTATGGTGAGAGGGTCTTCTGGAAGAAACGCCTCTACGAATTGAAGGTCGATCCGAAAATGGACCGCCGCCTGATCGATGTCCGTCGTGACGGCAACCGTCTGATCGCGCGCTTCGAGAACGAGATCACCACGGAAGTGGAAGAAGTCTCGGCCGACCGGGTCGTGGTCGAACACGGCACCTTTCCGATGGACGGGATCTTTCAGGATCTTCGGGGCAGGGCGACAAACGGTGGACGCATGGATCTTGAGGCCCTGGCTGCGGGCAGACAACAGCCGTATGAGGAGGCTCACGGCGACGGGTATCGCGTCTACCGCATCGGCGATTGCGTCACGTCACGCAACATTGCGGCGGCAACCTATGACGCCTTGCGGCTCTGCATCAATCTGTAGTGTGTGGTCCGCAACGCGCCGGTAGGACTACTGTGCGGTAACGACACCGCGCTGGGAATCTTGCCCGGTACCGGTCTGGGTGCTGCCCGCGCTGGGCAATGCAATGCTGGCCGCGGGTGCGGATTGACCGGCACCCGAGGATGAGGACTGACCGAAAGGAGCGGACATCGAGGATGTTCCGCCCTTCTGACTGACCAGATACCAGCCACCGCCGGCGAAAAGCCCCAGCGTGATACCGAACAGAAGAACCAGCGTGGTCAGGATTGCAGCGGTCAGACGGCGTTGCCGGGAAAGGCCGTTGATTTCGGTGATCACCTTCTCAACCTTTCCGTCGACACGCTTGTTTCCGTCATTCATCTCCGATTGCAGCCGGATCAGGGCTGCGGACAGGTCCGCGCGAAGCGCGCTGTGCGCCTGCTGGACGGATTTGGATTCGGCCGCGACGATACGCAAAGCGGCCCGCACCTGCGCCTCGACGGCGGACAGGTGTGCCCGGAGCTCCTCGCGGGACAAATCCGTCATGTATTCGCGTCCCTCACCCTGCAATAGGCGATGTTACACATCGGGTTATCTTGCAGTCTAACACATGCCGTCACGCGGATATGATAGGCCACTATTGGATACTCAATGATTCTCGACGTGCCGTCCATACCAACTTTCTGGTTGGCCGGGCAAGGATAAGTCATGGTTAACGTATTAGGAATCCCGATTTTTCTGGCCCTCCCGAAGTCCGTTCCGGGCTGGCCATTCTGACTGCAGACGCCCCGGATCGGCCTCGGAAACCGGTACGAACCGAATCTCGCGAAGCAACTTCTTTCGGATCGCTTTGCCATACTCCTTGTAGTCGTTGGCGATCATGACAAAGGATCCGATGCCGCCAATCAGGTCGCGCGCGTAATAGGCGTCGAGCTCCGGATCCTCGTTCAGGATGGCGAGCGCGTTGATCGTTATGCCGCGTTCCACCAGAGCGTCCCGTACCGGCGTGACGACAGAACCGGTATTCTTCCGACCGTCACCTGAAACATCGATGACCCGCCGGAACGCGTCGTATGGGGCCGACTGGATATATGCGCCAGCCTGGCTGAGCGCGTCTCCGAGGGCTGTTGCACCATCCGCCGTCTGGCGCGCCATGGTGGAGAGGTGAACGGAGAACTGGACCGCCGCTTCGGGCGTGTCGATTAGCCTCCAGGGAATGCTCGGGATCTGGCTGTTCTCGCTGGACCACTGCATCACCGCGAGGGCGATTCTGCCGTTCGGTCCCGCCAGGGCTGCCTCGACGATTTCCGGGTCCAGGAAGGCGAGGGCGAGGCCTTGTGTCTGCAGATTGTATTCAGTGCGGCTGACACTGTAGGAACAGTCAATAGCGAGGAGCAGGATCAGATCGACCGGCAGGTTGCCCTGGGCATGGACCGGACCGGTCAGCAAGGCCGCGGTGCCGGACACGAGGGCCGCGCGGCGGGACATGCCACCGCAGACCGACTTGCGGCCCGATTTCGGAACGATATCCTTCGGAATCGACATGCGGTTTCCGACACTGTTTCGGACCGAGCGGGCTAATCGCCGGCAGCCGGGTGAAATCATGCGGCATGGTTCACTGGACCGCAACCGACACGAAGGCTATCAACGGTGGGAACCGATGCGAGGAATGGCCGGGCCGATCATGACCGTGACATTGATGATTACAGGGGCGGTCCTGCTGGCCTATGTGATGCTGGTGCTCGGCCTGTACATCGCGCAACGGGCCCTGTTGTACCACCCCAATGGCGACCGACCGCGTCCCGGGGCGGTCCTGTCCGGACATGTTTCGATCGAAGAAGTCCCCTCGCATGACGGTCTGGGACTGTTTTCCTGGTGGGCGGCGCCAGCGTCGGCGGATGCGCCGGTGCTCCTGTATTTTCATGGCAATGCCGGAAGCCAGGCCGACCGGGAAGAGCGCATGACGGCGTTCCTATCGAAAGGTTGGGGCGTCCTGATGCCGGCCTATCGATACAATGCGGGCACCGACGGGCGACCATCGGAGGACGCGCTGATCGCCGATGGGCGCGCTGTTTTGAACTGGCTGCAGGACCGCGGGATAGCGCCGGATCGGATCGTTCTGTTCGGGGAATCGCTTGGTTCCGGTGTCGCAACGGCCCTGGCGGCGGAACGACCGGATCTCGGTGCGCTTGTCCTCGATGCGCCTTTCGACAGCGTCATGGAAGTGGCCGCGCGGCTCTATTGGTACGTGCCGGTCCGACTGCTTCTGAAGGACCGTTTCGATTCCGCCGCGCGCATTGCGAATGTCCGAATACCTGTACTGATCGGGCATGGTGGCCAGGACCGGATCATCCCCGAACGCCATGGCAGACGCCTTTTTCAGGTGGCGCAGGAACCGAAGGAATTCGTGTACAAGCCGGAAGCGGGCCATGTCGATCTGTTTGAACACGGATTTCTGACCGATATAGAAAGGTTCGTGACGGAGCACATGGCTAAGGGTCGGGGGTGAAAAAGGTTCCGCCGAACAGCCAGATCTGACCGCCTTTCCGCGCCAGGATTGGCAGCGACATGGTTTCGATGATGCCGATATGGTCGCCGCTGGCGAACCGAACCTTCAGGAAGATCGGCGTTCTCGATTGTGCAACCTGGTTCGAAATTCGGATGGCCTCTTCGGCCTCGTCGGCGCGCATGTGCCGCCGAAAGGGGACACCGGTCACGTCGCGCCCGAAATAGCGGACGATTTCGCTGCCCAGCAGGCGATACTGCCAATCGCCGTTCGGAAGTGGATCCATGATGAAGATCCGGTCGGCGCATCCCAGTCTGGCGACCTCTTCAAGCTTGATGTCGTTCCGGTTCGGCAGTTCCGTGCCGGTCCATAATGACCGCCAGTAGTCGTGGAGCGCCCTTGCTTCCTGCAGTTCAGGCTGCTCGAGAATTTCGAACAGCGGATCGACTTCAAATTTGACCAACGGCCATCCCCTAAATCCCGGCGCCCTACCTTATGCCGGTTGGTTAACATAGAGTTTTTGCATTGCTTTAGGAAGGGAGGCGATTGCGCCGTTGAGGCAATAATTCGGTGACGGATCAAAACTTGCCAGAGCGGCAACCGGCGGCTACCGGTTCCGGAAACAAGACTGTAGGGGCCATCGATGATTGCGAAAAATGACATCTCCGCCGCCTATGATCGGATCGGGTCCTATATCCGCCGCACGCCGGTCATATCACTCCCCGCCGGCGATTTTCTCGATGGCGTCGACGTCACGCTTAAGCTCGAACAGCTTCAGCATGCTTCCTCCTTCAAGCCGCGTGGTGCGTTCAATGCGTTGTTGTCGCAGTCCGTTCCGTCCGCCGGTGCGATTGCCGCATCCGGGGGCAACCATGGGGCTGCGGTGGCCTTTGCAGCGCGGCGCCTGGGATACAGGGCTGAAATTTTCGTACCGGAGATTGTCTCGCCGGCAAAAAAGCGGCTGCTGGAATCCTATGGCGCAACGCTGAACGTTGTCGGGCGGGAGTTTGCGGAGGCGTTGGAGGCTTGCCAGGCACGACAGGCGGAAACCAGCGCGGTGCTTCTGCATGCCTACGATCAGCCGGATATTCTCGCCGGACAGGGAACCGTGGGGCTGGAGTTCGAAGCGCAGGCGCCGGACGTGGATACCTACCTGATTGCCGTTGGAGGCGGCGGCCTGATCGGCGGCGTTGCAAGCTGGTTGTGCGGACGGAAGAAGGTGGTGGCCGTCGAAACGGTCGGTACTCCCTGTTTGAACGCGGCGCTCGAGGCAGGGCATCCCGTGGATGTGACCGTATCCGGACCTGCCGCGGATTCACTCGGGGCGCGTCGCGTCGGTGAACTGGGTTTCGCAGCGGCGCAGGCATTCGTTTCGGAGAGCGTCCTCGTTGGGGACGATGCGGTACGCGCGGCCCAGAGACTGCTGTGGGATCGCCTGCGTTTGATCGCGGAACCGGGGGGCGCCACGGCCCTGGCAGCGCTGGTCGGCGGAGCCTATAGGCCCGAACCGAAAGAGCGTGTCGGTGTTCTGGTCTGTGGCGGCAACACCGATCCGGCAAAGATCGCCGAGTCCGCGTCGTAATGGAGATCGCGCCCAAAAAGTAACGGCCCCGCCTGATACAGGCCGGGGCCGCTACCTAATTTGGGAAATGGGTGTCAGCTGAACGCCCGGGTGAGCGTTTCTGCATTTGCGGCGATCGCCGCTACCAGCAGAAGGGCTGAACACAGGACGGTGTCCATGGGTGTTCTCCGTCTTCGGAATTTGTCATGTCGCCTCATCGCGACGCGCCATAGATGCGCCTAGTTGCAGTGCAGTACAAACGCGAGCGGCGTAACCTAGCCCTGCATTCGGTGCATACCTCGCGACAAAGCGTGACAATCGATGGCGGCACCCTACATACAGGCTTCTGGGGATCGACCGGGTATCAGGAGATAAGGCGTGGATTCAGCGACACAATTCGTACTGGGCGCCTGTGTCGGCGCCGCGGCGCTGGGGCCTGGCATCGGGCCCAGGAAAGCGGTCATTGTCGGTGGATTGCTGGGCACGGTCCCGGATCTGGATGTCTTTTTCCCATATGACGGCCCCGTCGACAGCTTTGTCCTGCATCGCGGAGCGACCCATTCCCTGGTAGTTCATCTCCTAGCGACGCCTCTTTTCGGAGAGGCGATCCTGAGGTTGTTCAGAGCGTTCGGAAAGGCGGAGCAACCCCTGAGCCGATGGCGGGTCTATGCCGCCGTCTATCTTTGTTTCGCGACGCATGCCCTGCTGGATGCCATGACGGTATACGGCACGCAGCTGTTCTGGCCGATATCGGCGGAGCCGTTCGGGCTCGGCTCAATCTTCATTATCGACCCGCTATATACGCTGCCGCTCCTTGTGCTCACGATCTGGGCCCTGTTCCTGTCCCGCTGGCAGGACCGGTTTCGACGTGGCCTCATGGCAGCCTTCATGTTGTCGACCGGGTATCTGGCGTGGTCCGCAGGGGCACAGCAGGTCGCGCTTGCCAGGGCGGCGGACGCGGTCGGTGAGCGGCTGCCGGCGGATCGGTTCCTGGCAACACCGGTGCCCTTCAACACCCTGTTCTGGAAGGTCGTCCTGCTGCGTGACGACGATTACGTGAACCTCTACGTGCCTTTGCTGGGGGGAACGGAGGAGGTGCTGGCCTATGCCCATCACCGCAATGTAGAGGCGCTGTCCTGTGCCTCATCTCTGACGGAACTGAATAGGATTGCGGAGTTCAGCGAAGGATTCGTCCGCCTGGAGCGGGAGGGCGAAATTGTCCGTGTTGCCGACCTTCGAATGGGCCTGACCCCCGATTACGTCTTCCGTTTTGAGATTGGGCAACTGACCCCGAACGGGATACTGCCCATCGTGGCCGAACGTTTGCGGCCGGTACGGGAACTGTCACGGGATCTGGACTGGCTGATCAACGGTGTCATGGGGAAGGGAACGGTAAGAGAGGCCGAGCGGGTCAATCGCGTTGACCTGCCGCTCGACGCGGATGTGCTGCCGCCCCTCGATCTGGGTTGCTGAGCGTACGTGGGAAAGCGAAAGCCCCGCCTCGGGAGAGAGGCGGGGCTTCCAAAGTCGATACGCGTCGTCGTGATTACGACGAGTAGTACATCGAGAACTCCATCGGGTGGGTGGTGTGCTCGACGTTGTAGACTTCTTCCCACTTCAGTTCGAGATAGGCATCGATCTGGTCGTCGGTGAAGACGTCGCCCTTCTTCAGGAAGTCGCGGTCGGCATCCAGGCTTTCCAGTGCTTCACGCAGCGAACCGCAGACCGTCGGAATGTCTTTCAGTTCTTCCGGCGGCAGGTCGTACAGATCCTTGTCCATCGGGTCGCCCGGGTGGATCTTGTTCTGGATACCGTCCAGACCGGCCATCAGCATGGCGGTGTAGGCCAGATATGGGTTGGCCATGGCATCCGGGAAGCGGGCTTCCAGACGCTTGCCCTTCGGGTTGGCGTCATACGGAATGCGGATCGACGCGGACCGGTTGCGGGCAGAATAAGCCAGCAGGACCGGCGCTTCGAAGCCCGGGATCAGTCGCTTGTAGCTGTTCGTCGACGGGTTTGTGAAGGCGTTCAGGGCCTTGGCGTGTTTGATGATGCCGCCGATGTAGAACAGGCAGGATTCCGACAGATCCGCATAGCCGTTGCCGGCAAACATGTTCTTGCCGTCTTTCCAGATCGACTGGTGCGTGTGCATGCCCGAGCCGTTGTCGCCGACGATCGGCTTCGGCATGAAGGTCGCCGTCTTGCCGTACTGATGGGCAACCATGTGCACGACGTATTTGTAGATCTGCATGGTGTCGGCGGTACGCACCAGGGTGTCGAAGCGCATGCCTAGCTCATGCTGAGACGGGGCGACTTCGTGGTGGTGCTTTTCCATCTGCAGGCCCATGCCCATCATGGTCGAAACCATTTCAGCGCGCAGGTCCTGTTCGCTGTCGACCGGCGGTACCGGGAAGTAGCCGCCCTTGACGCCCGGGCGGTGACCCGGGTTGCCGCCTTCGAATTCGGCGAAGGTGTTGTAGGGGCCTTCCGCCGAGTCGATCTGGTAGGACATGTTGTTCATCGACGTCGACCAGCGGACATCGTCGAAGACGAAGAATTCGGCTTCTGGACCGAAATACGCCGTGTCGCCGATGCCCAGGCTCGCCATGTAGGCCAGGCCTTTCTTGGCCGTGGAGCGCGGGTCGCGGTCATAGGGCTGCCCGGTCGACGGTTCCAGGATGTCGCAGAACAGGATCATCAGCGGCTGTACCGCGAACGGGTCCATGCAGGCGGATTCCGGATCCGGCATCAGGATCATGTCGGATTCGTTGATTGCCTTCCAACCGGCGATCGACGAACCGTCGAACATGATGCCGTCCTTGAAGATGTCTTCGTTGATCGTGCAGACGTGCTGGGCCGTGTGCTGCCATTTTCCGCGCGGATCGGTGAATCGGAAATCGACGTACTGAACGTCGTTTTCCTTGATCATCTCCATTACCTTTTTCACTGCATCGGCCATGATCGTTCCTCTCGATATCTGACTTTGTGTTACCGATTGCTGCCCCCGGGGCGGTCTTCGCTCCGGTCAGGCTGTTCCTAGATCGCGTCCGCGCCGGTTTCGCCGGTGCGGATGCGGATGACCTCTTCGATCGTGGAGACAAAGATCTTGCCGTCCCCGATACGGCCGGTCTTGGCCGCGTTCTGGATCGCTTCGACGGCCCGCTCACACAGCGAGTCCTCGACGACGATTTCAAGTTTCACCTTGGGCAGGAAGTCCACGACGTATTCCGCGCCGCGATAGAGTTCCGTATGACCCTTCTGACGGCCGAAGCCCTTCGCTTCCGTGACGGTGATTCCCTGGATGCCCACTTCATGCAGGGCCTCCTTCACTTCGTCGAGTTTGAAAGGTTTGATGACCGCTTCGATCTTTTTCATTTGGCGTATCCTTAAACTCTGGTCGGCGGTTTCGATCAGCCCAATTGCCCGCCCCGCGCAGGGCCGTCGGTCGGGTTTCGAACCGCCTAAGAGCACGTGTCATGCCATTTCGATCGCTGTTTTTAAGTTATTGATTGTAAAAGGAGTTGGGTGGCTGATTCCCATCAATTGATCAGCGGATGTGGTCATGAATTGTGCAAATGGTGAAATTATGTGCAGTGAGGCGCGCGTGGCCGGGAGATCGCCAATTCATCCGGTTCCGCAATGTGTTAGGCGTAACGGGCTGGGTGCCCTGAAACCCAAGTCCTGTGCCGCCGTTTCCGTTTTCCAAGACGGTCACCGATGATAGAAACTCCCGAAACACCATTCGTCAGTACATCTAGGGGGATCCGTCCATGACGATCGACAAGTCCAAACTGCCCAGTCGGCATGTCTCCGTCGGTCCGGCCAGTGCGCCGCACCGTTCCTACTATTATGCCATGGGCATGACCGAGGAGGAGATCGCACAGCCTTTCGTCGGTGTCGCCACCTGCTGGAACGAAGCCGCGCCCTGCAACATCTCCCTGTCACGCCAGGCGCAGGCGGTGAAGAAGGGCGTCAAGGCGGCCAACGGCACGCCCCGGGAATTTTGTACGATTACCGTTACGGACGGCATCGCGATGGGACATGCGGGCATGTATTCGTCGCTGCCAAGCCGTGATTTGATCGCAGATTCGGTGGAACTGACGATGCGCGGTCACTGCTATGACGCTCTGGTCGGTCTGGCCGGCTGCGACAAGTCGCTGCCGGGCATGATGATGTCCATGGTCCGCCTGAACGTGCCGTCGATCTTCATCTACGGCGGCTCGATCCTGCCGGGTCGTTTCAAGGGGCGAGACCTGACGGTTCAGGATGTTTTCGAAGCGGTCGGGAAGTTCTCCGGTGGTCAGATCGACGCCGAGGAACTGCACGGCATCGAATGTGCCGCCTGTCCGTCGGCAGGGTCCTGTGGGGGTCAGTTCACGGCGAACACCATGGCCTGTGTTTCCGAAGCCATCGGCCTGGCGCTGCCCGGCTCCGCCGGTGCACCCGCACCTTACGAGAGCCGTGATGCGTTCTGCGAAGCCTCCGGCCGTGCGATCATGGAATGCCTGAAGAAGGGCATTCGTCCGCGCGACATCGTCACCCGCAAGTCGCTGGAAAATGCGGCGCGCGTGGTCGCGGCCTCCGGCGGATCGACCAATGCCGGTCTGCACCTGCCTGCCATTGCCCATGAATGCGGGATCGATTTCGACCTGAACGACGTGACCGAGATCTTCAAGTCGACGCCGTATATCGCCGACCTGAAGCCAGGCGGGCGCTATGTTGCGAAGGACCTCTACGAAATCGGCGGCGTCGAAGTCATCATGAAGGCGCTGCTGGACGGTGGTTACCTGCATGCGGACTGCCTCACCGTCACCGGCAAGACCATCGGTGAAAATCTGGCCGATGTTGTCTTCCCGACCGATCAGGATGTCGTTCGTCCGACCTCCAACCCGATCACGCCGACCGGAGGTGTCGTGGGCCTGCGCGGCAATCTGGCGCCGGAAGGAGCCATTGTGAAGGTTGCGGGCATGCAGAACCTGAAGTTCACCGGCAAGGCGCGCTGCTTTGATTGTGAGGAAGACGCATACAAGGCGGTTGAGGCCCGGAACTATAAGGAAGGCGAAGTGCTGGTCATCCGCTACGAAGGGCCGAAAGGCGGTCCGGGCATGCGCGAGATGCTGGCCACCACGGCGGCGATCTACGGTCAGGGCATGGGCGACAAGGTTGCCCTGATTACCGACGGCCGCTTCTCCGGCGCGACGCGCGGATTCTGCGTCGGGCATGTCGGACCGGAAGCCGCGGTCGGCGGGCCGATCGGCCTTCTGAAGGACGGCGACGTGATCACGTTGGATGCCGTCGAGGGCACGATCGATGTCGATCTGTCCGAAGAGGAATTGGAGGAGCGCCGCAAGGAATGGGCCCCGCGCGCGCATCACCATCAGTCCGGCGCATTGTGGCGTTATGCCCAGACCGTCGGGTCGGCCGTATCCGGTGCCGTGACCCATCCTGGCGCGAAGGCGGAAACCCACACCTACGCCGATATCTGAGGAGAACCCGGGATGAGCGATATCCTGACCAAGGAACCGTCGGGTCCTTGCCGGACCTTCCTGGATTTTCCCTTCGCGGGAGATCTGGACGATCTGCAGGCGGATATCGCCATTCTGGGCATCCCCTACGGCATGCCCTACCGCCCGGGGGAAATGGCCAACGATCAGAGCCGTGCCCCCGACGCCCTGCGCCAATCGAGTGAAATCGCGGCATATACCAAGTCTCACTATGACTGGGACCTGGGCGGTACGCTGCTGGACGATCAGAATGTGCGCGTCGTCGATTGCGGCAATGTTACCGCCGATATGACGGACCACAGTGTGCATTATCGGCGCGCCGAGGAGGCGGCACGGAAAATCTTCAGGGCTGGTGCCCTGCCGATCGTTCTGGGGGGCGATCACGGTATTCCCATTCCGGTGCTTCGAGCCCTTGAGGAGACCGGACAGTCGGGGATCACCCTGGTGCATGTCGACGCGCATATCGATTGGCGCGACGAGGTGAACGGCGAAAGGAACGGATATTCCAGTCCGATCCGTCGGGCATCCGAATTGCCCTGGATTGATCATATCGTGCAGATCGGAATCCGGGGTATCGGAAGTGCCCGCAGTCAGGAAGTGGCGGATGCCCGTGCCTATGGCGCAGATATCGTCACCGCCTATGAGCTGCATGAAGTCGGGATGCAGGCCATTCTGGATCGGATACCGAATGGCGGGCCGTATTACCTGACAATCGATGCCGACGGGATCGATCCCACGATCATGCCTGCGGTCATGGCCCAGACACCCGGCGGGCTGACTTGGCTCCAGACGCGGCAACTGGTGCAGGGGCTTGTCAGCAAGGGTCGGGTGCTCGGCATGGATCTGGTCGAAATCGCGCCCTCTCGGGATGTGGGACGGATTACCATGATCCACGCGGAACGGCTGATCTGCAATTTCATCGGCGCCGCGGTTCGCGCGGGCTACTTCAGCAGATGACGTCCCCTCGGGCCGGATATGAAATCCGACCCGAAATCCCTTCGGATATCGATGCCATACGTGCATTGCACCTTTCCGCCTTTCCGACCCCGGCGGAAGCCGATCTGGTGGATCGGTTGCGGCGGGAAGGGGACCTGACGATCTCTCTGGTGGCGGAAACCGAAGACGGCACCTTGGGGCATATCGGATTTTCGGCAATGAAGGCGCCATTTCGGGCGCTCGGGCTCGCGCCATTGGCGGTCGCGACTGATGCGGCCGGACAGGGAATCGGATCCGCCCTTGTGCGCCTGGGTCTGGAAAGCGCGACCGACCGAGCGTTTCGGGCAGTCTTTGTCCTGGGTGATCCCGGATTCTACGGACGCTTCGGCTTTTCGGTGGAACGGGCTCATGGATACCTTAGCCCCTATGCCGGCCCTTACCTGATGATGCGGGTGCTGGGGCCGGACAATCTGCCCAAGGACGGACATATCGAGTATGCCCGTGCCTTCTCGGACCTTTAGAGCTTGCTGGCTGACAGGGTGAAGGCCAGGGGCGGTGAGGCCTTGCCCTCTGGCATGCGGAACATCCTGTCGTCCCCTTGTGTCATGGATGACACGGCGGGCCAGGGCAGGCTGTCATGTTCACGGTAGGACGTCAGTTGCATGCCGTTGTCCAACAGTGCCGTGATCAGACTGGACGTCGAATGGATCCACTCGAAGGTGTCCCTGTTGTGCATGGGTTGCCCATCGCCCGCGTAAGTCTTCTCCTCCCGGAACCGAAGCGTCGTATCCAGGGGATAGGTCACGACCAGTTGCCCGTCGATTTCCTCCAGTTGAAGCAACGCGGGATGGCCCTCGGCCACGAATAGCCGGCCGCCTGGTTTCAGAATGGTCGATACCGTCGCCGCCCAGGCGCCGATATCCTGCAGCCAGTTAATGGCGCCCCAACTCACGTAAACCAGATCGAAGTCACCCGGTGTCAGATGCTTTGCGGCGTCATAGACATTGGCTTCCACGAATTCCGCCTGAATCCCTGCCTGCTGCGCCAGCTCTCGTGCGGCGGCGATGGCGGATGTCGAGAAATCCAGACCGGTTGCCTGAGCTCCCATGCGTGCCAGGGACAAGGTGTCGATGCCGAAATGGCATTGCAGATGGGCGACCGTCAGGCCTGCCACATCGCCGATCTCCGCAAGTTCAAGCGGCAGAAGCCCGGTCTCGCCGCGCAGAAAGGCCTCCACATTGTAGATTCCGCTGCGGTCGCCGATATGGATGCCGACACGCTCGTCCCAGTTCCGTCGGTTGGTTTCGCTTTGTTCATCCATCGTCAGATTGCCTCTGCCACTCGTTCGATATCGTCCGCGAGAGGGCGGCTCTCGCGGATGCGCGGACTGACCGCACGGATTGCCTCATGCAGGTCCGACAATCTGTGCGGTAATTTAGCACCGCGCAAGTCGCAGGCCTGCGCGGCTACCAGAGCTTCGAGCGCCGTGATGCGTCGGCTTAGGGATGCGGCTTCCATGAAGTTGCTGGCCGACAGAAGGGCGAGGGTCAGGCCGTCTTCCACCCCATCGGCGTTGATGCTGGGCCAGACCGCTGTCGGCTGGGTCAGATGCTGTATGCCGCCCAGGAGCGATTCCGCCAGCTTCAAGAGTGGCGCGAATCCGTTTGTGCCGACTTCCGGGTCAGCCAGATACTGTGGCAGGCCGGTCAGCCGTTCCGTACACAGACGGGCAAACCGGGCGGTGGAAAGCGTTGCCGTCGCGGCGAGCCCGCGTCCGGCATAGTCGCAGGCCAAGGTCAGATGCGGGGTGTGATAGTTGCCGGTCGACACGACGCGTCCTTCGTCGACCAGGACGGCCGGATTGTCGCTGGCGGCATTCAGTTCCGTTGTCGTGACGTCCGCGGCTTCCGCAAGGCTGCGTTCGGCGGAACCCAGAACCTGTACCGCATTCCGGATCGAGATCGGGTCCTGCAGGCGACGCGCGTTTGCGGGGTCTGCAAGTGGCGACCCTTCCAGCAATGTCAGGAAGCGCGCGGCGACCCGCGCATCATGGGAATGGGGCTTAAGCTTGAGGACCGACGGATCGAGCGGGGTGACATTGCCGCCAAAGGCGAAGAAGGACAAGGCGGCGACGGATGTCTGATTTTGCAGGGCGCGGCGAGCCTCTGCCACGGCCAGCCCTGCCAGTGCCGCGCTGAAACAGGCGTGATTGGCGAGTGCGAGCCCGTCCCTGGGGCCGAGTGCCGGTGGCGTCAGGCCGCCTTCCGCCAAAGCGTCGGCGGCCGGCCGCTCCGCTCCGTCCTGATCCGCCAGGTGGCCGCCAAGTCCCATCACCGCCCGTCCCATCGTTGCGCCGAGCAGCAGGTCCGCGGCACCGATGGTCCCCCAACGCCCCACAACCGGTGTCAGGCCCGCATTGAACACTAAACGAAGATGTTCGGCGACAGCCGGGGACACGCCCGCAGCGCCGATCAGGAAGGTGTTCAGTCGCACCGCCATGGCGGCGCGTACGACCGATCGCGGCAGGGCGGGGGGCAGGGCGTGGGCGCGACCGTTGAGGGTTTCCACGGAAAACCCGGATAGTGCATCGGCATTCAGGGCTTCCGTCGCACGGGAGCCGAGACCGGTCGTGACACCGTAAATCGGCACGGCATCCGCTATCGCCTTGTCGATGATCGCACGTGACCGATCCAACATGTTCCGGCCGTTGGGCGAAAAGGACAGCGTCGTCCCGTCTTTCGATACGGAGGCCAGTATTTCCGGAGAGAGTGATCTGCCGTTCAGTTCCATGTTCTGCGGTTTCCCGGCCTTCAGTCGGACGCCGAAAGCCATGCCTCCAAATTGTTCATGGGCGGTCTGAAATAGACGATGATCCTGCCGCCAGAGTCCGATGCGGCGCCGTCCGCCCAGGGTGCCATGCCGTGCAGTGCATGTCGGTGCACCAGATAGGCCTCCCCCGGTTGGGCCGGAATCGGAACCCGACGGCAGGATCGGAATGCCTCACGCCGGATGGCGGTGTATTCCTCGGTCAGATCGCATTTGCCCCAGTCGCAGGTCGGGATATCGCGCAATCGATCGCGCAGCCAGCCGCCGATCAGACGATGGGATCCTTCCCAGACCGTGAAAGGCGCTGCACCGTCATCGTGTGTCGAAACGGGAATGCCCAAAATGAAGGCATGGTGTTCGCGCAGATAGCGCCGCCGGTCCGGCCCGTCCTTCAGCAAGCCGTCGATATGGGCAGCATCCCTGTCACGCCGGAAGGCGAAGACAGCATCGGATTCTTCGTTCACCGGTCGCGGGTAGCCCGGATAGCAGACCGATACCTGTGCCCGGTCCCAGGGCAGGGTGCGATGGCCCAGCCGCTCGTGAATGAAGGAGATGGCCCGGCCTGAAAGGGGCGGTCCGTTCGGCACCGCGCCCCGGTCGTCATTGGGCAGGACATTAACCCCCGCGAACCAGGTGTCGTCATAGCGCAGCCAATGGGCATTTTCCGGATCGCGGATGCTTTGATCTATGGTCGCGCGACTGTCGTGTATCCAGCGGATGAGATCGGCATCGGCTGCAAACCGGCACCATCCAACCTCCCGCAAGCGGGTCAGTTCCGAAGTGTCTTGCTTGGCCTTTGCTGCGTCTCGCATTCGGCGAGAATAACCGCGCACGACACTTTTCCAATAGGCGTTCATCGACTAGCGTCCGAATGCGAATTTTCAGGGAGGATGATGACAGATGGCGCGGGTCGCGGTCGGTGGATTTCAGCATGAAACCAATACATTCGCGCCGGTAAAGGCGGATTTTGCAGCATTCGAACGTTCGGGGGGCTGGCCAGGACTGTCGCGCGGCGAAGCCATGTTGAAAGCTGTCGACGGGGTTCATATCCCGGTATCGGGTGCGCTGAAGACCCTGCGCGACGCGGGGGCGGAAGTCCTGCCCCTGTGCTGGTCCGCGGCGACCCCTTCGGCCCATGTGACGGAAGACGCCTTTGAGCGCATTTCCGCCATGCTGCTGGAAGATATAGAAGCTGCGGCGGTGGCCGCGCCGTTGGACGGGATTTATCTCGATCTGCATGGGGCGATGGTCTGCGACCATTTCGAAGACGGCGAAGGGGAACTGTTGCGCCGCATTCGGGACCTTGTTGGCGCGGACCTGCCGATCGCCGTCAGTCTGGATCTCCACGCCAACCTGACTGAGGCAATGGTTCGTCATGCCGATGTGCTCGACATCTATCGAACCTATCCGCATGTCGATATGGGGGAAACCGGCGCCCGGACCGCGCGCCATTTGCTGCAACTGATTGCCGGGGGTGGCAAATGGGCCAAGGCGTTCCGGCGCACTGAATTTCTGGTCCCTCTCAACTTCGGCTGTACCGACATCGACCCGCCGAAAACCCTCTATGGAGAGACCCTGCCGGGCCTGCTGAGTGGAGATCGGAACCTGAATGCACTTGCGCTCGCAATGGGATTCCCGTTGTCCGACATTGCTGAGGTTGGTCCGGGGCTTGTCGCATACGGGGACGATGCCGCGGCCGCGAACCGGGCGGCCGATGCGCTGATCGACGCGGTCAACGCCCGCGAGGCCCAGTTCGGATCGCGGATCTGGACCCCGGATGAAGCGATTCATAAGTCCAGGGACCTGCTTCGACGTGACGGGGACGGTCCTGTGGTGCTCGCCGATACCCAGGACAATCCCGGTGGCGGCGGTCCCGGCGATACGACGGGCCTGCTGCGGGCATTGCTGCAAGGAGGGGCGGGGTCGGTTCCGGGCGGTGCCGCAATCGGTGTGTTGAACGACCCGGAAAGCGCTGAAAAGGCGCATCGCTATCCTGTCGGCGCGACGGTGGAACTGGATCTCGGCGGCAAGCTGTTCCCCGGCGATTCACCCATTTCCGGGCCATTCGAAGTGATCGCGCTGGGGAATGGCAAATTCACCGGGACAGGTCCCATGTGGGGCGGCACACGCTATGAAATGGGGCCCTCGGCCCGACTGCGCCGCGATGGAGTGGACGTCGTCGTGGCATCCAAACCGCAGCAAGCGGGCGATCAGTCCATGTTCCGACATGTCGGAATCGACCCCTCGCAGGTCGGCATACTCGGCCTGAAAAGTTCCGTGCACTTTCGCGCCGATTTCGCACCGCTGGCCCGTGACGTTCTGACGGTCGCCGCCCCCGGCCCGGTCTATGCCGATCCCGCAAGCTTGGCCTTCAGGAAGGTTCGCCCTGGATGCCGGCTGCGCCCGAAGACGGGGTGATCTACATCTGGACAGGTCGTGTTCGGGCGGCGGCGTCGGTCCAGCGGCTGTAGATGTCGGATGGCACCGCCTGCTTGAGAACGCTCAGAATACGCCGGGCTTCGCGGCGAACTGCACGGTCCAGGTCGTGGCGCTCCGCCATTGTGGCCCAAAAATACAGGCGCCATCCGAAATCGCCGCGAATTTCGTTGGTGCCGATGCCGCCGCCGGTCAATTGGTTCATGCGATAGCGGGCCGATAGAATGAAGGCCGGTACATGACTGCGCTTCGCGGCGAAGTCCGAGAGTTGCAGTGCCTGCTCTTGCGACTGCAACTTCCTCAGCCCATCGAAATGCAGGATCGACAGCAGATAGGCGGCCTCCGCATTGCCGTCCCGAGTGGCGGTTTCCAGATAGCGCCCGGCCGTGACGTAATCGGGAGCCCCGGTCCATCCGGCGATATGGGCCCTGGCGACCGTGACGGCCGCGCTGGCAGAACCGTTCCCGGCTGCTTCCTCGCACAGGGCGAAGCCGCGCGGCGTATCGCGTGGTAACAGGTCGCCATCCATCAGGAGCCGCCCCAGCGCACATTGGGCCGACCATGCGCCTTGCGCCGCCGCCGCGCCGTACCAGCGTTCCAGGGCGGCGGCCCGGTCGGCGGTCAATGTGCCGTCCGCATAGCAATTGCCTGAGAGAAACTGCGCAGCCGCAAAGCCCAGTTCGGCTGCCTTCTCGAAGTATCCGCAGGCCTCCCGACGCCCCTCCGCGTCGCGGCGGGTCATGGTGGTCATGAGACCCAGTTCGGTGAGTGCCCTGGGATCGTCCTGGGACAGGGCGCGGCTGTACAGGTTCGCAACATAGGCGCTGGCCGCGTCGCCCTGAAGTTCCTTTCGGATCTCGGCCCGCGTCGTCGCAAGATAGCGATCGACCGGGTCCGCAGCCAACACCGGACCGCTGCACAACATCCATGTCGCGACGATCGCCGTAATCGTCTTTCTCATCCCGTCCTCCCGTTCCCCATCTTAGGGGAGGGCCCGGTCTTTCAGCAACCGGCGGACTACCCGCTCCAGCAACTCGTCGCTGGTCCTGTCCCCGGATAGCGAGGCGCACAGATTGGCGGCGGCAGGCATGGGCATTTTTTCCCTGCCGATCGCGGACTTCAGGGACGCCAGCGCGTCCCCGCCGCCGGCATCGATGTCCCGCAGAACCAGGGGGCTGAAGGCGGCGACGGTTTCGATTCGCCCGAACCCGGCAATGTTGTCCAGCGCGGTTAGGAGCTTCGGGCCGACCATCTGCGGAGCAATGCGATCCGCATCGGCGCGGTCGATGATCCGTTCCACGGTGTGGATCAGAAACGGCAGTACCGGATCACCTGCCTGGAAAAGACAAACCGCGTTGTGAATACTGCGCCATGTCTTCAGACGCCCGGCCGGATCAGTCCCGACCCAGAGCTCCCGACCGAAGGCGCAGGTATCCTGTACCTGATCCAGATCGAGCCTGTCCGGGGCAAAAACCAACAGGTCCGCATCGAACCATACGGCCCTGTCAAAGCCGGAGGCGAGGGCATCCCGGATCAGAATGAGCCGCGCCAGATCGGCCTGGATCGGCATGCGTCCCGAAACCTTGTCGCGGTACCAGTTCGGAATCAGGTCGAAGATTTCATCGCCCAGGAAGCGGTATTCATAACCGCTGGATTCCGACCATTCCCGAACGCTGTCGACGCAGCGCCCGATCCAGCCGCGCAGCACCTGGAAGTTATGGCTTTGGATGATGAGGGTACGGGACTCGCGCAACGCTATTCGCTCAGGCGGCACCAGACCGGTGTATGGTCGGACGGCTTTTCCTTGCCGCGTGGTGACTTGTCGATGTCGCAGGCCTCCAGCCGGTCCGCCGCGCGAGGGGACAGCAGCAAGTGATCGATGCGCAGTCCCTCGTCCTTCTGCCAGCGTCCTTTGACGTAATCCCAGTAGGAATAGCGATGTGCCTCGTTCGGGTGGAGGGATCGGTAGGCCTCGGTCAGCCCCAGATTCAGCAGGCGGCGAAATCGGTTGCGCGTTTCGGGCTTGCACAGCGCATCATCCGCCCATCCGTCGGGGTCGTAGACATCGTCATCCGTGGGGCAGACATTGTAGTCGCCGCCCAGAACGACCGGTGATTCCGCCGGCAGCAGTGTCTCTGCGACATGGGCCGCGAGGCGCTCCATCCAGCGCAGCTTGTAGCCGTATTTCGCATCGTCGGAGACCGGGTTGCCGTTCGGCAAGTAGATGGACGCGACGCGAACGCCGGAGATGGTGGCCTCAATGTAACGAGCCTGCTCGTCGGTATCGTCGCCGGGAAGTCCGCGACGGACATTCTCGATCGGCCGCTTCGACAGGATCGCGACGCCGTTATACGACTTCTGGCCGTGAACTTCGGCCTTGTAGCCCAGCCCCTCGATCTCCAGGCGCGGAAAATCGTCGTCGACGCATTTAAGTTCCTGCAGCAACGCCACGTCGG
Organism: Alphaproteobacteria bacterium; assembly: GCA_033344895.1. Lineage (NCBI taxonomy): Bacteria > Pseudomonadati > Pseudomonadota > Alphaproteobacteria > Alphaproteobacteria bacterium. Next base: position 4,229,504 of record JAWPMN010000001.1, on the reverse strand, counting down.
GCTGTGCCGCTTCGAGCCATTCCAGAACCCGTGGGAGGCGGGCTTTTACGGAGTTTACGTTGAATGTCGCAATCTGCATGCCGCGCAGACTAGACCGCGTCGTCGGATTTGGACAGGCCCGAAAAAGGGTGATTTCAGGGCTGATCTAGATCAGACCGCGAAGGACGTCCCGCAGCCACAGGAAGACGACGCGTTGGGATTATTGACCCGGAAATAGGCGCCGACCAGATCATCGACGAAGTCGAGTTCGGACCCGGCCAGGAGATCCATCGAAACCGTGTCCGTCACGACCCGCACGCCATTGCGTTCGAAGATCAGATCGTCCTCTCCGATCTCGGTGTCGAAATCGAATCCATACTGGAAGCCGGAACAGCCGCCGCCGGATACGGTGACCCGCAGCATCAGCCGCTCGTCGCCTTCTGCCTGGATCAGTTTCGACAACCGGGCAACCGCCGCGTCCGACAGGGTCAGTTCCCGGGCGTTATCGGTGGTTTCAAGGGCGAACGGATCGGACATGTCGACACTTTCCAAACGGGTTGCCAATTCGCAATCTGTAGCACATTGCTAAGGATAGCATAATGTTACCACGGCTCATACGTAGGCGGTCCGGCGCGATTGTCAATCGGCGACCAAGCGGGGCAATCCCGAAGTCTGGACGGGTCGAGAGGGAAGGCGGGGCATGACACCGTTTCGGGCACCTTACGCGACAGATCATACCATTTCACGCGGCCGCATGACCGAAGAGGAACCGTCCCGGACGCGTACCCCGTTTCAGCGCGACCGGGACCGCATCATTCACTGCACCGCGTTCCGTCGGCTGCAGCACAAGACACAGGTTTTCATCTCGCCGGAGGGGGATCATCTCCGGACCCGGCTGACCCATTCTCTCGAAGTCGCGCAGATCGCCCGGTCGATGGCGCGGGTGCTGCGGGCGGATGAGGATCTGACGGAAGCCATCGCCCTGGCCCATGATTTGGGGCATACGCCCTTCGGTCATGCAGGGGAGGATGCGCTGGATGCCGCCATGGCGCATGCCGGCGGGTTTGACCACAATGACCAGGCGCTGCGAGTACTTGTCCTGCTGGAGCAGCGCTATCCCAAGTTCGATGGGCTGAATCTCAGTTGGGAGACATTGGAGGGGGTCGTGAAGCACAACGGCCCGATCGACCCGAATGACGTTCAGTCCACCCTGGCCTGGTTCAACGGTCAGTACGATCTGGAGATCGAGACACACGCCGGTCTGGAAGCGCAGATTGCCGCAATTGCGGACGATATCGCCTACAATCATCACGATATGGACGACGGTCTGCGCGCGGGCCTGTTTTCCGTAGAGCAGATCTGCGATTCCGTGCCGCATGTCGCCAAGGCGATTTCCGAGGTTCGTGCGGACGAACCGGAGGCACCGGAGCCGATCATCGTGCAGGAGGCGGTACGCCGGCTGATCGGTGACATGGTCGGGGATGCCTTGGGATGCACGCGTCGTCGGCTCGACAGAATCCGCCCGGTCGATGCCACGGAACTGCGTCAATGCGGGGAGCCCGTGGTTCGGTTCACCGAGCCGATGAAGGAAAACGAACGCGCCCTGAAGACCTTCCTGTTCGAGAACATGTACCGCGCCCCCACCGTCAATCGCGAGCGGGAGGCGGGGGCGCAGATCGTCCGTGATCTGTTCACCTACTACATGGAAGTGCGCGGCGCGCTGGACATGACGTGGCTGACGGCGTATCCCCGCGCCGTCAACGAATCCTGGGAGCGGATCGTCGCCGACTATATCGCCGGCATGACCGACCGCTTCGCCAAGCGCCTGCACCGGAAGATCTTCTACGAGGAATGATCCGGCGTGGGGAACTGTGAAGAGCTGCGCCGATGAACCTGTTCCGTGACGTAAAGGCCGATCTGGATCGGACTGTCGAAACGTTGATCGCCGAGGGTGTCCTGCCCGAAGGGCTGGATCTCAGCCGGGTGACGGTGGAACCGCCGCGCGATCCTTCGCATGGCGATATGGCCACCAACGCCGCCATGCTGCTGTCGAAGCCGGCAGGCATGAAGCCGCGCGATCTGGCGGAGAAGCTGGCAAATGCGTTGACCGGCCACGACCGGATCGCGACGGCGGAAGTCGCCGGCCCCGGATTCATCAACATGAGGCTGACCGATGCGGCTTGGCATGGCGTCCTGCGATCCGTGTTGGCACTCGGTACCGCCTATGGCGACAGCGACATGGGCGCCCGGCGCAAGGTCAATGTGGAATATGTGTCGGCCAATCCGACCGGGCCGCTGCATATCGGACATGCGCGCGGTGCAGTTGTTGGCGACGCGCTGTCGGGGCTGCTGCTAAAGGCCGGTTTCGACGTCTGCAAGGAATATTGGGTCAACGACGCCGGATCGCAGATCGATTCCCTGGGCTGGGCGGTTTACTGGCGCTATCTGGAAATTCTCGATCCGAAGAGGTTCGATCTTTCCGACGAAGACGCAATCAAGTCGTTCATGGCTGCGATGGGGGCGCCGGACCGGGAACTGGAGTATCGCGGGGAGTATCTGATCCCCGTCGCCGAAGCGCTTCACGCCGAGAAGGGGGATGCCCTGGCGCTGAAGGACGGCGCCGGCTATTCCGGCCGGCCGGTAGAGGAATGGCTGCCGCCGATCCGTCTGTTTGCCGTCGACCGCATGCTGGACCTGATCAAGTCCGATCTGAAGGTATTGGGCATCGACCAGGATGTCTTCACATCCGAGCGCTGGATCATCGACAATCACGTCGATCGCATCGTCGCCTGGCTGAAGGATCGGGATCTGATCTATCGCGGCATCCTGGAACCGCCGAAGGGCCAGAAGCCGGACGATTGGGAACCGCGGGAGCAGACGCTGTTCCGGGCAACCCAGTTTGGCGACGATGTCGACCGTCCTCTGCAGAAATCGGACGGCAGCTGGACCTATTTCGCGTCGGACATTGCCTATCACTGGAACAAGCATGAGCGGGGCTTCAACCGCCAGATCAACATCTGGGGGGCGGACCACGGCGGATATGTGAAGCGGATGCAGGCGGCGGTTGCCGCGGTATCCGAAGGCAAGTCCGCCTTGACGGTGAAGCTTTGTCAGATGGTGCGCCTGATGGACAAGGGCGAACCGATGAAGATGTCCAAGAGGGCCGGCAATTTCGTCACCCTGCGCGACCTGGTCGATGCGGTCGGCAAGGATGTTGTGCGCTTCTACCTGCTGACCCGGAAGCCGGATGCGCCGCTGGATTTCGATCTGACGGCCGTCAAGGAACAGTCCCGGGACAACATGGTCTTCTATGTGCACTACGCCCATGCACGCGGCTGCTCCGTGCATCGCATGGCCACGGAACAGATGCCGGATCTGGACATCTCCGATACAGCGCTGGGCGGCGCGGATCTGTCCCGCCTGACCGAGGAATCCGAACAGGCGGTTCTTCGGCTGCTTGCGGAATGGCCGCGCCTGGTCGAAGCTGCGGCGGATGCGGAGGAGCCACATCGGATTGCCTATTACCTCTATGACCTCGCCTCGGCCTTCCACGGCTGGTGGACGAAGGGCAAGGAGGATACGGCCTTGCGCTTCATTCAGTCCGATGACCGTGACGTCACCCTGGCGCGATTGGCGCTGGTCAAGGCGGTGCGAATCGTGATCGCTTCCGGGCTGGCCGTATTCGGTGTCGAGCCAGTTGAGGAATTGACCTGAACCGGATCGACCCCACATCAGGCAAACGCTTCAAACTGAAGCTCCCTGAATGGGTCGAATGCGAACCTTCTTGCTTCCTTCGAGGAGCCGCGGCGGATGATCGCCTCTGAATACGACGAACTGGACCGGGAACTCGGCGACCTGGCGGATGAGCGCGCCGCACGCAAGCGCGCCGGCGGCGTACGCGTCCTGCCGATCATGGTGGGGGTCGTTTCGCTTTTCGCGCTCGGCGGCATCGTCTGGTACGCATACACACAGGGTGTTCGGGAGGGCAGCGAGGTCGCAGCGCCGCTTCTGCGCCCGGACAGCCCGGCAAAGGAAACGCCGGACGATCCTGGCGGCCGTCAGATCGCCGGGGCGGAACTCGGTGTCTATGATGTTGTGAACGGCGCGGACGGCACCAGCCGCCCGAATGTCGAACGCATCCTGCCGGAACCCGAGGAGCCGAAGGCGCTGCCGACGCAGCCGCCGCAGCCGCCGCAGCCCGTACCGGAGACACAGGCACCGGCTGCGCCATCCTCTGCCCAGGGAACAGGCGGGTCAACGCAGACATCTTCGGACAGCTCTGCGCAGCGTCAGCCGATCCCGCAGCCTGAACAGACCGCACCGCTGCCGGACGAGTCCCTTGCAGCGCCCACGGCGCCGCCGCCGACTGCAGGCTCGGAAACACAGGGTGTCTCCGCAACGGCGGCGCCGCCGCCCGAGCCGCCGGCTCCGCCACCTGCGCCCGAGCCCCAACCCGCGCCACAGCAATCGGCTGCCGCGCCGGCCAATGATGCCGGGACCGGATGGCGCATTCAGATCGCCGCGCTGAAGAGCGATGCGGCCGCCCGGTCGCAGTGGAACAAGATTCAGGGGGCCAATCAGGACCTGCTGGGGGCACTGGCCCTTCAGGTTCAGAAGGCAACCGTGAACGGAACCGACTACTTCCGCGTCCGGGGCGGCCCTCTGGCGAATGCCGATGCCGCCAAGGCACTGTGTGCGAAACTCAAGGCCAAGGGGGTTGCCTGTATCCCCGTCGCCCCCGGGAAGTAATCCGTGGCGATCGAGGCCGTATCCGCGGCGATCTTCGGCTGTGCCGGTCATGAGCTCAGCCGCGATGAGCAACGCTTCTTTGCCGAAGTGCGGCCCTACGGGTTCATACTCTTTGCCCGAAACATCGATACGCCGGAACAGGTTCGGGCATTGACGGCCGCTCTGCGCGACGCGTCCGGGCGCCCGGACGCCCCGATCCTGATCGACCAGGAGGGCGGCCGGGTACAGCGTCTGCGCCCGCCGCACTGGCGTCAGGCCCGCTCAGCCCGCGATTTCGGTGATCTGTACAGGCGAAATGCGGAAGCCGGGCTGGAGGCTCTGCGCCTGAATTATCGTCTGATCGCGGCGGAACTGACGGATCTGGGAATTGATGTCGACTGTGTTCCCTGCCTCGACGTGCCGGTGCCAGGGGCACACGATGTCATTGGCGACAGGGCCTTTGCCGTCGACGCCGAAACCGTTTCGGCCTGCGGCCGGGCCGCCTGCGAAGGGCTGATGCAGGGCGGCGTTTACCCCGTCATCAAACATCTGCCGGGACATGGCCGCGCGACGGCGGACAGTCACCATGACCTGCCGCGCGTCGCGACACCCAGGGCGGAACTGGCCGACAGTGACTTCATCCCCTTTCAGCAGCTTTGCGACATGCCCTTTGGCATGACGGCGCACATTGTTTTTGACGCCATTGATCCGGATCGTCCCGTGACCCAGTCCGAGGACGGCATCGCCTTCATTCGCGATGAGCTGAAATTCGACGGCCTTCTGATGACCGACGATCTGTCGATGAAGGCGCTTGGCGGCGCGTTTCATGATCGGGCGGCGCTCAGTCTGGCTGCCGGGTGTGATCTGGTCCTGCACTGCAATGGCGATATGACTGAAATGCGAGCAGTCGCGGAAGGGACGGGCCCTTTGTCGGCGGAGGCCTGGCGGCGCATCGATGCCTTGCCTCCGATTGAGGCGAACACCGGTTCAATGGATTCCGAGACCGTTTTGGCGCAACTGGAAGACCTGTTCCGGTAACCGTGCCTTGCCAAGTCCGGGACCATCCGGCAAACCGTTGCGATTGCGTAGCGCCGACAGGCAGGGGACGACGTGTCCGATACCGGATCGACTGAAAATGGCGGCTTTCAGGAGGACGCGGCCCCGCTGCGACCGATCGAGGGGCTGGACGATCTCGTCCTGGCGCTCGATGGTTTTGAAGGGCCGATCGATCTCCTGCTGACGCTTGCGCGGGATCAGAAAGTCGACCTCGCAAAAATCTCGATCTTGGCGCTCGCCGAGCAGTATCTCGCATTCGTCAATCGTGCCAGGGAGTTGCGCCTGGAACTTGCAGCCGACTATCTGGTGATGGCGGCATGGCTCGCCTATCTGAAATCGAAGCTGCTTCTGCCGCCGCCCGCCGATGAATCCGACGAGGAAAACCCCGCGGAAATGGCCGCGCGGCTGGCGTTCCAACTGCAGCGCCTGGAAGCGATGCAAAAGGCGTCGAAGGAACTTTTCGGTCGTCCGCGCCTGGGTCAGGAATTCTTCGCGCGGGGCATGCCGGAGCGACTGCGCGTCGCCAATCGTGCTGTCTATGAGGCCAATCTGCTGGACCTGATGCGGGTCTATGGCGAATTGCGGCGCAAGCAGGATGTCGGCGGACAGTTGCGAATCATGCCGACCCGACTGGTCTCCATGGAGCAGGCGGCCCGCCGCCTGCGGGCCATTCTGGGCGATATTCCCGACTGGCAGACGCTGGAACGCTTCGTTCCTTATGAAAGCGATGATCCGCTTCTGCGCCGGTCGGCGATGGCATCGACCTTTGCGGCCAGCCTGGAGTTGAGCAAGGAAGGGCTTGTCGAGATCCGTCAGACCGATGTGTTCGGAACGATCTACATGCGGGCGAAGCCGGGGGCCGATCTGCGGCGACACGATCCCAACGCCCTGGCTGCCGATGAGGACCCGCTGGACCCCGACGATCTGGACCTCTTCGAAGACAAGAATGAAGATGTATAAGAAATTGGAATCACGAGATTAATCGCGATGGATAGATTTCAGCAAATCCGACTTCTAGAGGCGATGCTGTTTGCCGCGGCGGAACCGGTGGCGGAGCCGACCCTCCTGGAGCGACTGCCGGAAGGCGTTGAACTGGCCGGCCTGATGGAGGAATTGGAAGGCATGTATGCCTCCCGTGGGGTCAATCTGGTCAAGGTCGGCAAGGGCTGGTGTTTCCGTACGGCGACCGATCTGGCGGGGTATATGGTTCTGGAACGCGAAGTCCCACGGAAACTGTCCCGTGCTGCCATCGAAACGCTGGCGATCATTGCCTATCATCAGCCGGTAACCCGTGCCGAGATCGAGGAAATCCGCGGTGTTGCGCTGTCGAAAGGGTCGATGGACGCTCTCATGGAAGCGATGTGGATCCGGCCGCGTGGCCGGCGTCGGGCGCCTGGGAAGCCGGTTACCTGGGGCACGACGGAACGGTTCCTGGCCGATTTCGGTCTGGAAGACCTGACCGATCTGCCGGGCGTTGAGGAGCTGAAGGCCGCCGGACTTCTGGACAGCCGGCCCAATCTGGGCGCGATCGCGATGCAGTCGACAGATTCGGATGACGAGGCCGAAGACGGCGAGGAAGCGGACGAGCGGGAGGCCTTCCTGGAGAACGACGAGGCATTCGAAGCGGTCGAAGGGGACGAACATATCGCCCTGGATGATTGATCCGCGCGGCGTTCCGGCGCATTCGCCGCACCGCATGGTCTGTTGATTATGAAAATCATGCTCAATAGATTGACCATATGAGCCAGTTGAGCCCCGACCATCCTGTATTGAGCCTGGAAGACGTTCACCATGCCTATGGTGACACGCCGGCCGTGCGCGGCCTGAACCTTGTAGTCGGCGCCGGAGAGGTTGTCTGTCTGCTGGGGCCGTCCGGCTGTGGCAAGACCACGGCACTTCGCATTGCGGCCGGTCTGGAGCCCATACGGTCCGGGTCGGTGGCGCTCGATGGAAAGGTCGTTTCCCGTCCCGGGCACATCGTCCCCCCGGAACGGCGAAATCTGGGGCTGGTATTTCAGGATTATGCCCTGTTTCCGCACATGACCATCGCCGGCAATGTTGCATTCGGCCTGTCAAAAGGGGCGGATACACGCAGCCGCGTCGCGGCCGTTCTCGACCAGGTTGGTTTGGGCAGCTATGCAGACTCCTATCCGCACGAATTGTCCGGTGGACAGCAGCAGCGCGTGGCGCTCGCCCGTGCCCTGGCGCCCGAGCCGCGTATCATTCTGATGGATGAGCCATTTTCCGGCCTGGATGCCCGGCTCAGGGAATCGGTTCGCGACCGGACGCTGCATATTCTGAAACAGTCTGGATCCGCGGTCCTGATGGTGACCCACGATGCCGAGGAGGCCATGCACATGGCCGACCGGATCATTGTGATGCGAGACGGCCGGGTTGAGCAGGAAGGCGCCCCGGATACGCTGTATCTGAGACCGGCGAACGGGTTTGTGGCCGAGTTCTTCGGCGATGTGAACAAGATGAAGGGCACGGTTCGGAACGGGGGCATCGACACGCCGCTCGGTCGCTTCGAGACCCGGGACGTGGATGAGGGGCGGGAGGCACAGATTGTCATTCGTCCGGAGGCCTTGAGTCTCGGTGCCCCGCATGCGGAGGACCGGGTACAGGTGAAGGTCCTTGCGTCGCGCATGCTCGGCCGGTCCAGCCTGATCCATCTGTGCACCTGCCAGACGACCGGGAAGGAACAGCATCTGCACTCGAGAATGCCCGGCTGCTATCTTCCCCGGGAAGGCGACCTTCTATCCGTCACGGTCGATCGCAGTCAGGTCTTTGTTTTTCCGGTGGAAGGCGCTACATAGCGAGGGAACGATAGTTGGCCGGCCATCCGGAATAGCGGGGTCGGGACCAAACGGGCTTAACGAGGGGTAAATTATGGGCAGTTTTTCCATCTGGCATTGGCTGATTGTTCTGGCGGTCGTGCTTGTCCTGTTCGGTGGTCGCGGCAAGATCTCCGCGCTCATGGGCGACTTCGGCAAAGGCCTGAAATCCTTTAAGAAGAATATGAAGGAAGAAGCTTCGAATTCCGCCGAAACCGACGCCGAGACCAAACGGATCGCGACGGACACGGAAGCCGGTGCTTCCGAGAAGTCGAAGGACAAGGCCGCCAACGGCTGACCTGATCGGTACACGGGCCGAATTCCGCCGCTGAACGCGGCGGGAAGCGCGGTCCGTTCCCTGTAACCCGGTTTGAACGGTGGGCCATGCTCGACTTCGGCTGGCAGGAATTCCTCGTCGTGGCTGTCGTGACCGTCCTTGTGGTCGGTCCGAAGGAACTTCCGCGCGTTTTCCGGACGATTACCGGCTTCATGCGCAAGGCACGATCCCTCGCGGGTGAGTTTCACAGCGCGATGGACGAGATGGCCAAAGAGGCCGACCTCCAGGACATAAAGAAGCAGGTCGAGGGCGTCAAAAACGGCTCTTCCAGCTGGGTGAAGGAAATCGACCCGACCGGTGAGGTTGAGAAATCCGTCCGGGACATGAAAACGGAAGTGAACGCCGCACGCGGTGAGGTCAACAAGGCGGGTCGCAGCGACCCGGCCCCTTCGCCCAGCACGACCACACCGAAACCGGATGTGAAGACCTCGGACGAAAAGGCAACGGAAGCGGCTCCGGCAAAGACCGCCGCGACCGATGCAAAGAAGCCGGAAGCGAAATCCCCCTCTGCCAAGCCCGCTGCGGCCAAGAAGGCGGCTCCGAAAAAGTCGGCGGCCAGGAAAGCCGGGGCGAAGAAAGCAGCTTCCAAAAAGGCCGCCGCCAAGAAGTCGACCGCTGTAAAGTCGGCCGCCAAGCCGGCGTCGTCTGCCTCTAGTTAAGGAATTCGAGTATGAGCGAGGTGGATGAGAGCGAACTGGAAGCCTCGAAGGCGCCGTTGCTCGAACATCTGAAGGAACTCCGGTCCCGGCTGCTGTATTCGGTAGGCGCCCTGATCGTCGGATTTTTCATCGCCTTCGCCTTCGCTGAGCCGGTCTATACCTTCCTGGCGGACCCGCTGGTCAGCGCATGGGGTGAAGACCTTGCCGGACGGCGCATGATCTTCACGGCGCCGCATGAATGGTTCTTTACGCAGATCAAGGTCGCGTTTTTTACCTCCTTCTGCTTCACCTTTCCGTTCATCGCCTGGCATATCTGGATGTTTGTGGCGCCTGGCCTGTATCGTCACGAAAAAGGAGCGTTCCTGCCGTTCCTGGTGGCGACGCCCTTCCTTTTCACGATCGGCGCTGCGTTTGTCTATTACCTGGTGATGCCGGTCGCGCTCAGCTTCTTCCTCGGGTTTGAACAGGGGGCGGCGGATGGTGTCCGGGTCGAAATGGAAGCGAAGGTCAGCGAATATCTGTCCTTCGTGATGACCCTGATCTTTGCGTTCGGTCTCTGTTTTGAACTGCCGGTGCTGCTGACCCTCCTGGTGCGGGTCGGAATGACCTCGGCGCAGGGACTGCGGGAAAAACGGCGCTATGCGATCCTGATTGCCTTTGTTGCGGCGGCGATCCTGACCCCGCCGGACCCGCTGAGTCAGATCGGACTCGCGGTGCCGATCATCCTTCTCTACGAAATCTCGATCTGGTGTGCTGTCTTCATTGAGAAGCAGCGTCGGGAGCGCGACCGTCTGCTCGGCCTCGATGACGAGGATGAGGACGACGACGACACCAAGGAAGAGAAGTCCTGACGAGGTCCCCTCGCAGGACACCGAAAAGCGACATAAGACGCGGCAAATTCGGCGTCCGGACCGTTAGGTGCTGGACGGGATGTTGCGGTGCGTCCTATAACCCGCGCGTCCGACTTCCCGGACATTTCCTATCAACCAATGCCATGAGAGGTGTGACATGCACGATCTGAGGTATATCCGCGAGAATCCGGAAACCTTTGACGCGGCTCTGCAGAGCCGTGGAGCTGCGCCGTCCTCCTCCGAAATCCTGGCATTGGATGAGGCGCGACGTGCAGCCCAGACGCGCATGCAGGAAATCCAGAGCCGTCGCAACGCGGCCTCGAAGGAAGTCGGTCAGCGAAAGGCGAAGGGCGAAGATGCCGACGATCTGATTGCCGAGGTTCAGGCCCTGAAGGACGGCCTTGCCAAGGCAGAACAGGAAGAGCGCGATCTGGCCGAAAAGCTGGATGGTCTGCTGGCCAGCCTACCGAACATTCCCTTGGCGGATGTTCCCGTCGGTGCGGATGAAGACGACAATGTCGAGGTTCGTCGTGTCGGCGAGCCGCGAAGCTTCGACTTCGAGGCGCGCGAGCATTTCGACATCGGCGAGGGGCTCGGCCTGATGGATTTCGAAACCGCCGCGACCATGTCCGGTGCCCGTTTCGTGATCCTGAAGGGGGCGTTGGCCCGGCTTGAGCGGGCCTTGGCCAGCTTCATGCTGGACACCCACACGACCCAGAACGGCTATACCGAGACCATCCCGCCCTTCCTGGTGCGTGACAATGCGATGTTCGGAACCGGACAGTTGCCGAAGTTTTCGGAAGATCTGTTCCGGACCGAAGAAGGGTTCTGGCTGATTCCGACCGCTGAGGTGCCGCTGACCAATACGGCCGCCGAGACGATCTGGGACGAGGCAAAGCTGCCGATGCGGCTGACGGCCTGGACGCCCTGTTTCCGGTCCGAGGCCGGGGCCGCCGGCAAGGACACCCGGGGCATGATCCGCCAGCACCAGTTCACGAAGGTGGAGATGGTGTCGGTGACGCATCCGGACGAGTCCGAGGCGGAGCTGGAGCGCATGACCGGCTGTGCGGAAGGCATTCTGAAGGCACTCGACCTGCCATTCCGAACGGTTGTCCTGTGCACCGGCGACATGGGCTTCGGTGCGCGCAAGACTTACGACATCGAGGTCTGGTTGCCGGGCCAGGGTCGCTATCGTGAAATCTCGAGCTGTTCGAACTGCGGAGAGTTTCAGGCCCGCCGCATGAAGGCACGGTTCCGCACGGCCGGAGAGAAGGGAACGCGCTTTGTCCATACGCTGAACGGCTCTGGCCTGGCGGTTGGCCGCACCCTGATCGCGGTTCTGGAAAACTATCAGAATGCGGACGGTTCCGTGACGGTACCGGAAGCCCTGCGTGGCTATATGGGCGGTCTGGAACGGATCGAAGCCGCTTCCTGATGTCCGGAAGCTCGGAACCGAAACCCCTCGATCTCGCCACGGCACGAGTCCTGATCAGCAACGATGACGGGATCGAGGCACGGGGCCTTCAGGTGCTGGAGGAAGCCGTTCGGCCGCTTGTCGGCGAGCTTTGGGTCAGTGCCCCGGCGGAAGGTCACAGCGGCGCCTCGGCCATGGTCTCTCTGCGCCGTGAGATCGAAATCCAACCCCGGGGCAATCGGCGTTTCGCCGTCACCGGACGGCCGGCGGACAGCCTGCTGGCGGCCTTGCGCATCACCATGGCGGAATCGCCGCCGGACCTTGTCTTGTCCGGGATCAACCACGGCCTCAATATCGGTGGCGACCTCGTCTATTCCGGGACGGTCGGCGTGGCGATCACGGCGGCGTTGAACGGCGTCCCGGCGATCGCGCTCAGCGCCGATCATCCGCCGGGCCAGCCGGTGACGGACGATACGTGGCGGAACGTCGCGGCTCATCTTCCGGGAGTCCTGGAGAAACTGTGTCGGCATGGCGTTCGCCAGGGCGGGGCTTTCGGCGTAAATTTCCCGGTTTCGATCGCCGATCCGGAACCGGTCTTCGTGCGGCAGGGGACGTCGGGGGACACGATGGTCTATCGTTCCGTTCCTGGTCGTGAAAACCGCTATATCCTGCATCATGAGGGCGGGGCGCCCGGCGACCTGGATGGTACGGATCTGGGGGCGATCACCGCCGGCCGGATCGGCGTGACCCCTCTGACGCTCGACAGAACCGACCACGCCCTCTTGCGCCGGGCAGCCGAAGCGCACTAAACCGGGGGCGTTGTAGGACCCAAACACGGGGCGTGACCGTGATCGCGATGGATCTACAGTCCGAGCGGGCTCGGCTGATTCTGACCCTGCGTCGGAACGGAGTCATGGACCAGGCGGTGCTGTCCGCACTGGAACAGACCCCCCGTGAGCTATTCATACCCGAGACCTTCCGCCGCCATGCCTATGACGATTCCGCATTGCCGATCGGCCGCGGCCAGACCATCAGTCAGCCCCTGATCGTTGCCATGATGACGGAGGCGCTGAGCCTTAATCGGCGCTGCAAGGTGCTGGAGGTCGGCACGGGGTCCGGGTATCAGGCAGCGATCCTCAGCCGGCTCTGTCGCCGCGTCTACACGGTCGAACGTCACAAACCGCTGCTGCGCGAGGCCGAATTGCTGTTCCGGCATCTCGATTTGCACAATATCGTCACCAAGTATGGAGACGGCGCGGCCGGTTGGGCGGAACAGGCACCGTTCGACCGAATCATCGTGACCGCCGCCGCCATGGACATCCCGCCGGTTCTGGTCGACCAACTGGCGATCGGCGGACGCATTGTCGTGCCGGTCGGCGATCAGGAGATGACGCAGACCCTGTTATGCGGCACGAAGACGGAAGACGGACTGGACCTGGAGGAAATGGGCGGCGTGCGTTTCGTTCCGCTATTGCCGGGGGTGGAGGCCGATCGTGACTAGGCTCACGATTTTCGTACTGGCATTGGCGCTGCTGAGTGCCTGCGCGGGTGGCGGATCGGGACCACAGGTCCGCGTCTTCGACAGTTCCAGCGTGAAAAGCGGCGGCCAGGGCAGTGCGCGTACGATCGGTGGCTCCAGCAGCGGCCCGGTCGCACCGACCCAGGGGGAGTTGCATACCGTGCGGCGGGGCGAAACGCTTTATGCCATTTCACGCGGCTACGGTGTTCCACTTCGGGCCCTGATCGTCGAAAACTCACTGGCGCCACCCTACGAGCTTTTTGTTGGGCAGAAGCTTCGCATTCCGGCCGCGCGCGCCCACACCGTGCGGGCGGGGGAAACCGTCTACGGCATCTCCCGACAGTATGGCGTGGCGATGAACGAGCTGGTTCGGGTCAATCAGATTTCGCGACCCTATACGATAACGGTCGGTCAGCGGCTCAGCATTCCGTCCTCGACGGTGCCCCGCGCGACCTACGTGTCGACCGATCCTGCAACACCGCCGGTCCGTCCCGACCCGATCCCGGGTACGGCAGGTGGATCCGAACCCTCGATCGTCATGCCACGGTCGGAGGCTGAGCCGCCGGCAGCCACATCGTCTTCCACGCCCGTAGAACGCCCAAATCCTGAACAGGAAGTGACCCCGAAGCCGAATCCTCCGCCCGATGCCAGGCCGCCGGAAGCAACGTTCGGGCCGCGTGACGTGATCTATCCGCCGGCGAAGCCCTATGAGCCGCCGCGTCTTGTTGGCCCGATACCGCGGCCGCCCCCCATGACCGGCGACGGGTTCCTGTGGCCGGTCCGTGGCAATGTCGTTTCCGGCTACGGGCCCAAGGGCCGTGGGCTGCATAATGATGGCATCAACATCGCCGCGCCCCGGGGCAGTCCCATTCGTGCCGCCGAAACGGGGGTTGTCGCCTATGCGGGGGATGGACTGCAGGGCTTTGGCAACATCGTATTGATCAAGCATTCCGACGGGTATGTGACCGCCTATGCCCACGCCGATACGCTGCTGGTCAGCCGTGGACAGGTCATTCAGCGCGGGCAGGCCATTGCCCGGGTCGGGTCCAGTGGTACGGTGGAAACCCCGCAGGTTCATTTCCAGATCCGCCGCGGCCGGGATGCGATCGATCCGCGCAGATTGCTGCTGACCAGCTGAATCCTGTCAGAATTTCTTGAACAGTTTCGTCTGGTCGAACAGGTCTTCCAGAGCCTTCATCCGGTCCCGGGTTTCATCCCAGCGGACATCCTGTACCGCCGCGATGATCGCCTCGACCACGAACATGATCGCCACGTTGGAATCCCAGGCGGAGGGTGCCTCGATCCGGCAATGGAAACTGTGGGCGGCATGCTTGGCGACGGGGGACCGCCATTGATCGGTAAAGACGATCACGCTCGCGCCCTGGGAGCGCGCCATTTCCGCCAGACGCAGAAGGTCGTATTCATAACGGCGGATGTCGAAGATCACCAGGATATCGCCCGGCTTCATGTTCAGGACATAGTGCGGCCAAGTGTTTGAGTTCGACTTGATAAGGGTCAGGCCGCCGCGGATGACCTGCATATGGGTGAAGAAGTAGTCCGCCAGGGCGCGGGTCAGGCGCCCGCCGACGACGTAAAGCTCCCGGTCCGTGCTCGACAGCAGTTCGACGGTCTGGTTGAAGCTTTCCAGTGAGATCTGCCGCAGGGTCTGATGCATGTTCTCCTGAACGGCTTCGGCGAAGCGGTTCAGGATGTGTGTGTCCGGGGCGCTGTCCGCCCAGCGATCATGCTTGGCGATCGGATTGGTGATCGTTTCTTCCAACTCCGAACGCAGCTTCTCCTTTAGCTCCGGAAACCCCTCAAAACCGAGCTTTTTTGCCATGCGGGCGACAGTCGGCATGGACACGCCGGAGGCCTCCGCCACGGCGGCGATGGAACTGAGGCCCAGAACCGGATAGTTCTCCAGCAGCGCATTCGCCAGTTGTCGTTCGGCGCGGGTAAGGTCGTGGAAGCGCGCGTGAATGCGCTCCGCTACCGTCCCGTTCTGTGCCCCGCGCGCAGATGTCGACATGGTTTTCTACCCGGTTTACCCGTACTTCGTCGGGCTGTGTCCCGCTCCCTTTTGGAAACTATCCATCAAACTTCGCAACTCTGTAAAGAAATTTTCAGAAAAGGAATTGACTGCGGCTCAAACTCTGAAAAAATGGTTTCAAGAAACGGTCATGACAGGCCGTGAAGCGGGTGTTCAGGGGGAGCATGCGGACAATGTCCGGTCCGGTCTCGACATTGAAATTGAGTCCTGCCGAAGTTGCGGAAACGCTGAATCCCGAGGGTGAGGGGGCATTCGTGCTCGTGTGCGAACATGCCTCCAACCATATTCCGGAATCCCTGTCGCGCCTTGGCCTTCGGGAAGAGGATCTGTCGAGCCATATTGCCTGGGATCCGGGCGCGCGCGCGGTTGCGAAAACCCTGTCGCGGGACCTGGATTCGCCCCTCGTGGCAGCCTGCGTTTCGCGTCTGATCTATGACTGCAACCGGCCGCCGAGTGAGCCATCCGCCATGCCGGCGCGCAGCGAATCGACCGATGTGCCCGGGAATGCCGGATTGGATCGATCGGCTCGTCTCGAGCGCACACGTTCGGTCTATGGGCCGTTCCGGGATCGGGTGGCCGATGTGCTGGATGGAGCCCTGGCGCTTGGTCGGTTGCCGATTTTGATGACGATCCATTCCTTTACGCCGGTCTATCTCGGGCAGCGCCGTGAGATGGATATCGGCATCCTGCATGACAGCGATTCGCGTTTTGCCGATGCCCTGCTTCAGGCCGCGTCGGAGGATGAAGGCGCACAGTCTCTGCGCTTTCGCCGGAACGAACCGTATGGACCGGCCGATGGAGTAACGCATACTCTGGCGCTGCACGCGGTCCCGCGCGGGCTGCCGAATGTGATGATCGAGATTCGTAACGAGTTGCTGGCTGACGCGGCGGGGCGTGATCGTATCGCTGCCGTGCTGGGCCGACTGGCAAAACGGGCGTCCGGGCTGCTTGCCGAGGGTGGCGTCATGGAAAAAGCGGGGTAGGGGGCGCAATGCCGCGTGCGCTGATGAGCTTCGTTCGAATGGTCGACCTGATGAACAAGGGGATCGGCCGCATGACCATGTACGGCATCTTCGCCATGATGGGCGTGCTGCTGTATTCGTCGATCTCGAAGAGCTTCTTCCAGCCGTCGCTCTGGACGCTGGAGGTCGCCCAGTTTCTGATGGTCGCCTATTTCATTCTGGGTGGGCCGTACTCGATTCAGCTTGGCTCCAATGTCCGGATGGACCTGTTCTATGGAAGCTGGTCGGTGCGAACGAAGGCGATGGTCGATTCCGTCTCCGTCCTGTGCCTCCTGTTCTATCTCGGCATTCTGTTTCAGGGCGCGATGGTCTCCATGGCCTATTCCCTGGGTTACTTCGGAACGGAGCCCTATGCCTTCTACTGGGATTTATTGACGGCGTTCCTGACGGGCGGTCCGGACGCGGCCGGCGAATTGCTGGGCTATCTGGAGCGCAGTTCCACCGCCTGGCGGCCTTTCCTGTGGCCGGTGAAGCTGGTTCTGATCGCCGGCGTCTTTCTGATGCTGCTGCAGGTCCTGGCGGAATTGATCCGCGATATCGATCACCTCATCAGCGGTAAGGAAGACACCTGATGTCCTACGAGTGGATCGCGATCCTGATGTTCTCGTCCATGATGCTGATGCTCATGACGGGGCAGCGCGTGTTCGGCGCAATCGGTTTCGTGGCGTCGCTGTCCGGCGTGTTGCTTTGGGGAGTCGGCGGCGTCGACATTCCCTTCGCGGCGGCGATGAAACTGATGAAATGGTATCCGCTGCTGACCTTGCCGATGTTCATTTTCATGGGCTACGTGCTGTCGGAAAGCCGCATCGCGGACGACCTCTACAAGATGTTTCACGTCTGGATGGGGCCGGTTCGCGGCGGACTTGCCATCGGGACCATTGGGTTGATGGTGCTGATTTCCGCCATGAACGGCTTGTCGGTCGCCGGCATGGCCATCGGCGCGACCATCGCCCTGCCGGAACTGCTGCGCCGCGGCTATGACAAGATCATGGTTACGGGCGTGATTCAGGCGGGATCGTCTCTGGGCATTCTCGTGCCGCCCTCGGTGGTGCTCGTGCTCTATGCGATGATCGCGCGGCAGCCGGTCGGACAGCTCTGGCTCGCGGGGGTCATCCCCGGCCTGATGATGGCGTCGATGTTCATCCTGTACATCTATGTCCGGTGCCGGATGCAGCCGGAACTGGGGCCGCCTCTCGACAAGGAGGAACGCGACATCCCCATGGCGGAGAAGCTTCGTCTGCTGCGCGCCGGGCTGCTGCCCATCGCGATCTTTGCCGCGATGATGGTGCCCTTCGTCAACGGTTGGACGTCTCTGGTTGAAAGCTCCGCCATCGGGGCGCTGACGGCGCTGCTGGCCGCGATCCTGAAACGTCGGATGACCCGCGAGGTGTTCGAAAAGAGCGTTCGCAACACGCTGGGCATATCCTGCATGTTCATGTGGATCATCCTGGCTGCCTTGGGTTTCGGGGCGATCTTCGACGGTCTGGGCGCAGTGAAGGCGATCGAAAGCCTGTTCACGGAGCAACTGGGGCTGAACCCGTGGATGATCCTGATCCTGATGCAGCTCAGCTTCATCCTGATGGGGACCTTTCTGGACGACACGGCGATGCTGGTCATCGTGGCGCCCCTGTATGTTCCGCTGGTCGGAGCCCTGGGGTTCGATCTGATCTGGTATGGCGTGCTCTATACGATCACCACACAGATCGCCTACATGACGCCGCCCTTCGGCTACAACCTGTTCCTGATGCGGGCGATGGCGCCGCCGGAGATCGGTCTGCGCGACATCTATCGTTCCATCGGTCCCTTCGTTCTGGTCATGGTCGCGGCCCTGGCCATTGTGATGACGTTCCCGCAGATCGCATTGTGGCTGCCGGAAACCGTCTACGCGAATTGAGGGTGGTCAAACCAATAACAGTGCCTCGTTCAAGAGGCCGTGAGAGTTCCAACAACTGTCTGAGCAAGGAGGCTAGGATATGACAACAAGACGTAATTTTCTGAAAGGTGCGGCGGTTGCGGCCCCGGCGGCGGCTTTGGCCACCCCGGCGATCGCGCAGTCGACGATCAAGTGGCGCATGCAGACCTATGCCGGCCCGGCGCTTGCCGAGCACGTGGTGAAGCCCGCCATCGACATGTTCAACAAGATCGCTGGCGACAAGATGCAGATCGAGCTGTTCTTCGCTGACCAGCTGGTCCCGACGGGAGAGCTGTTCCGGGCGATGCAGCGCGGCACGATCGACGCGGTTCAGTCCGACGACGACAGCATGGCCTCTCCGACGGAAGTCACGGTTTTCGGCGGCTATTTCCCGTTCGCGTCGCGCTATTCCCTGGATGTGCCGGTGCTGTTCAACCAGTATGGCCTGAACGAAATCTGGGACGCTGAGTATTCCAAGGTCGGGGTCAAGCACATCTCCGCCGGGTCCTGGGATCCGTGCCATTTCGCGACGAAGGATCCGATCCGTTCGCTGGAAGACCTGAAGGGCAAGCGCGTCTTCACCTTCCCGACGGCCGGTCGTTTCCTGGCGCAGTTCGGTGTTGTGCCGGTGACCCTGCCGTGGGAAGACATCGAAGTCGCCGTTCAGACCGGTGAGTTGGACGGGATTGCCTGGTCGGGCATCACCGAAGACTACACCGTCGGCTGGGCGGATGTGACGAACTACTTCCTGA
This sequence comes from Alphaproteobacteria bacterium, assembly GCA_033344895.1. Taxonomy (NCBI): domain Bacteria; kingdom Pseudomonadati; phylum Pseudomonadota; class Alphaproteobacteria; species Alphaproteobacteria bacterium. The sequence continues at coordinate 4,210,391 of JAWPMN010000001.1, read as the reverse complement.
CGAACAACATTTCCGGTGCCTGGGCGGGATCTTTCTTCGCCAACATGGACCGGTGGAACGAACTGCCGGAAGACATGCAGACCCTGTTCCGCGTGTGCTGCGACCAGTCGCACTACTATCGTCAGTGGTGGTACTGGGGTGGCGAAGCCAGCCTGCGCGTCCACGGCACGAAGATGCAGCTGACGTCCATCCCCGACGCGGAATGGGATCAGGTCGAGCAGGCCGCCCAGAAATTCTGGGACGAAATCGCCGCGGAGTCGGAAACCAAGGCGAAGGTCGTCGAGATCTTCAAAAAGTACAATGCCGACATGCAGAAGGCGGGTCGGCCGTACCGTTACAGTTAAGGGCAACGGCTTCGGCGCGTTTCGGCGTGCCGAAGCCCCTCCCTCAAAATCAACCTGTCTAAACCCGGATCGGAGTTTACCAAATGCCGGAGGTTTTGAGTTTCGAGGCGCTGAAGGCGCAGGTAGCGGATGGCAAGATCGACACCGTCCTGACCTGCATCATCGACATGCAGGGCCGCCTCATGGGCAAACGTTTCCACGCGGCGCATTTCGTAAACAGTGCCTGGGAAGAAACGCATTGCTGCAACTATCTCCTGGCGACCGATCTCGAAATGGCCACCCCGGACGGCTATGCCTCGACGAGCTGGGAACGGGGCTACGGCGACTACATCATGAAGCCGGACTTGGCCACGTTGCGCCCCGTGCCGTGGCTGGAAGGCACGGTAATGGTACTGTGCGACGTGCTGGATCACCACACGCATGAGCCGGTGCCGCACGCGCCACGACAGATCCTGAAGAAGCAGATCGCCCGGCTTGAGGCGATGGGATTCACGCCGATGATGGCGACTGAACTGGAATTCTTCCTGTTCAAGAAGACCTATGCGGAGCTCCGTCAGGACGGCTATCGCACGCTCGAGCCGATCAGCGACTACAACGAGGATTACCATATTTTCCAGACCAGCAAGGAAGAGCATGTGATGCGCCCGCTGCGTAATCACCTCTATGCCGCCGGCCTGCCCATCGAGAACACGAAGGGGGAGGCGGAAGCAGGTCAGGAGGAACTGAACATCAAGTACGGCCCGGCGCTCGACGCCGCCGACTTCCACACCATTGCGAAACATGCGACCAAGGAAATCGCCTGGCAGAATGGACATTCGGCCAGCTTCCTTTCCAAATGGCATCACCAGCGGGTCGGGTCGTCCTCACATATCCACCAGTCCCTGTGGCAGGACGGGAAGCCGGTTTTCTTTGATGCCGACGACAAGCACGGCATGTCCGCGCTGATGAAGAATTATCTGGCGGGCCTTATTGCGTATGCGCCCGATATGACCTATTTCCTCGCGCCCTATATCAACAGCTACAAACGGTTCCAGAAGGGATCTTTCGCGCCGACGCGCGTGATCTGGTCGGTCGACAACCGCACCGCCGGTTTCCGGCTCTGTGGTGAGGGGACGAAAGGCGTTCGTGTCGAATGCCGCATCGGCGGATCCGATATGAATCCCTACCTTGCCATGGCGGCGCAGATCGCGGCCGGCATCAAGGGGATCGAGGACAAGCTGCCGCTGGACCCGCCGCTGAGCGGCGATGCCTATGCGGGGAAGGGCGCACAGATTCCGACCAGCCTGATCAAGGCACGCGACGCATTGCTGGGTTCGAAGATGCTGCGTGAGGCATTCGGAGATGATGTGATCGACCATTACGGCCGCGCGGCGGAGTGGGAGATCGAGGAATTCGAAAGCGTGGTGACGGATTACGAAATCGCCCGCGGATTTGAACGGGCCTAGGACCAAGCCGACAGCCCACACCGGAAAGACGGATAAGATGAGTAAGATGCTTCGTTGTATCTCCCCGATCGACGGATCGGTTTTTGCTGAACGCCCGGCGCTCACCGCCGAGGCGGCCAAAGCACGCACCGCGCAGATGCGCGCCGCCCAGAAGGATTGGGCCGCCCGCCCGATGCAGGAACGCATCGATCTGGTGATGGCCGGTGTCGCGGCGCTCGGCGAAATGAACGACCGGATCGTCCCTGATCTGGCGAAGATGATGGGCCGCCCGATCCGCTACGGCGGCGAGTTTGGTGGCGTCAACGAACGCGCCTCCCACATGGCTAAGATCGCGCAAGAGGCTCTGGCGGATATCAAGGTCGGCGAAGACGAGACTTTTACGCGCTATATCAAGCGTGTGCCGCATGGGCTCGTCCTGGTCATCGCCCCCTGGAACTACCCCTATATGACGGCGATCAACACGGTCGCCCCGGCCCTGATCGCCGGCAACACCGTGTTGTTGAAGCATGCGACCCAGACCCTGCTGGTCGGTGAGCATATGGCGGAAGCGTTCCACAGTGCGGGTGTGCCGAAGGATGTCTTCGACAACATCTTCCTGGACCACGATACGACGTCGGAACTGCTGTCTTCGCGCTCCGTGGACTTTGTCAATTTCACCGGTTCGGTCGGCGGTGGCCGCAATATCGAACGCGCCGCGGCCGGCACCTTCATCGGCGTTGCGACGGAGCTGGGCGGCAAGGACCCGGGCTATGTCATGGAGGATGCCGACATCGACGCGGCGGTGGCGACGCTGATCGATGGGGCCATGTTCAATTCAGGCCAGTGCTGCTGCGGGATTGAGCGCATCTATGTGCACGAGGCCCTGTTCGATACCTTCGTCGAAAAGGCGGTCGAGATCGTCAACGGATACGTCCTCGGCAATCCGCTGGACAAGGAGACGACCCTTGGTCCGATGGCGCATGTCCGCTTCGCCACGGAAGTCCGTGCCCAGATTGACGAGGCCATTGCCGCCGGTGCGACGGCACATATCGCCAAGTCTCCTGCCGATGATGGCGGTGCCTATCTGTCGCCGCAGATCCTGACCGATGTCACCCATGACATGCGCGTCATGCGCGACGAAAGCTTCGGCCCGGTGGTCGGTATCATGAAGGTGTCTTCCGATGAGGAAGCCATCGACCTGATGAATGACAGCGAGTTCGGCCTGACTGCCAGCCTTTGGACGCAGGATGTCGAGCGTGCTCAGAACGTTGGCGACCGGATCGAAACCGGGACGGTTTTCCTGAACCGTGCCGACTATCTCGACCCTGGCCTGTGCTGGACGGGTTGCAAGAATACCGGACGCGGCGGCGGACTGTCGGTGATCGGTTTCCATAACCTGACCCGCCCGAAATCCTATCACCTGAAACGGCGTACCGCCTGAACAAGGCCGGACGCGTGACCTACGTAAGTGGATCGCAGAAATGACGAAGACGATTACCGGTAACTGGGGCTTCCCGACCAAAGTCTGGTCCGGACCCGGTCGCATCAAGGAACTTGGCAAGGCCTGTGCCGAACTGGGCGTGAAACGCCCCCTTCTGGTGACCGACGAAGGGCTGAAGGACCTTCCCATCGTTCAGAACGCGATGGCGGTACTGGCTGAAAGCGGCTGTGCGGCGGCGCTCTATGCCGATGTGCGCGGCAACCCAGTTCAGTCCAATGTCGACAACGGCGTGGCGGCGTACAAGGCGCATGGCGCGGACGGCGTCGTTGCCTTTGGCGGCGGCAGCGGTCTGGATGTCGGCAAGGCCATTGCCTTCATGGTCGGTCAAACCCGCCCGATCTGGGATTTCGAAGATATCGGCGACTGGTGGACCCGTGCCGACGCGGATGCGATCGCCCCGATCATTGCCGTGCCGACCACGTCGGGCACCGGTTCCGAGGTGGGACGCGCCAGTGTCGTGACCCATCCGGACACGCACGAAAAGAAGATCATCTTCCACCCGCGTATGCTGCCGGGCGTCGTGGTTTCCGATCCGGAACTCACCGTCGGTCTGCCGGCGAAGGTGACGGCCGCCACCGGTATCGATGCCTATGTCCATTGCTTCGAAGCCTTCTGTGCCCCCGGCTTCCACCCGATGGCGGACGGAATCGCCCTGGAAGGCATGCGCCTGATCCAGTCGGCGTTGCCGCGGGCCTTCGATGATGGAAAGGACATTGAGGCACGGGCCGACATGCTGGCCGCCGCATCGATGGGCGCTACGGCGTTCCAGAAAGGCCTTGGCGGTGTCCATGCCATCAGCCACGCCGTGGGGGCGACATACGATACTCATCACGGCCTGACCAACGGCATCGTCCTGCCGCATGTCATGCGCAAGAACGAGGCGGTGATCGCCGATCGCATGCCGATCCTGGCCCGTACCCTGGGTCTGGCGAAGCAGGATTTCTCCGGCGTTCTGGACTGGACCCTGGAATTCCGCGAGCGCCTGGGCATTCCGGATACGCTGGGCGAAATCGGCGTTCCCGCTGACCGGGCCGACTATATCGGCGAACTGGCCGAACGCGATCCGTCCGCCGGAACGAACCCGCAAAAGCTCAGTGCCGCCGAATATGCCGAGGTGTTCCGCGCGTCAGTCGGCTGATCGGTATTGTGAAACTTGGGAAACGGGCCGGCCGCTTCGTGTGCCGGCCCGTTTTCGTTACAGTTGCAAACCGCAGCCTTCGAAGGCCGCCCTTGTTCGGTCGCGTTCATCCTGCGTCAGGCCGATCATCGGCGGACGTACGGGGCCGCCGACCTGGCCCAGCAGTTCCTGCCAGTATTTCTGGTGCGATTGCGGCTTTCCGCCCGGCCGTGTGCCTTTCAATGCCTTGCGGACAGGATCGAGGCTGGCGCTGACCTTGCGGGCTTCGTCATGTTTCCCGGCAAAGGCCAGTTCCGTGTATTCGTTCATCCGCCGGTCGTTTGCAGTCTGGATCAGATAGGGCGGGGAGGAACAGAGGTATAGCTGCCAGCCCAGATCGATTATGTTGTCCAGCCATTCGTCTTCCGATGCCGTGCTGACCAGGATCTTGTCGCCCGCCAGCTCCGTCAGTTTGGCATACATTGCGCGTTCGACGCTGTACTTGATCGCCACGATGTTCGGCAGTTCCGCGATCCGGGCACAGAGTTCCGGCGACATCAGATAGCCGGAATCCGGATGGCTCCACATCGCGATTCCGATATCCACCCGGTCGCTGATCGTCTTGTAATAGCGATACAGGATTTCGTCGCGGTCATGGACGAAATGCAGGACCGGGGCATGCACGACAATGCTGTCCGCACCGACCGCCTGCGCGTGTTCTGCCAGTTCGATCACGGTATCCATGTTCTGATCGGAGGCAGACATGATGGTACCCGCCTTGTCGCCGGTTTCCTCGACAGCGATCTCGAAGGCGCGTTTGCGTTCCGCCAGCGACATGGAAAAGAACTCGCCCTGCTTTCCGGCGATGAACAGGCCGCGAATGCCCAGATCGTCGACCCAGTGGCGGATGTTCCGGCGGAACCCGTCCTCGTCAACGCTCAGATCCGCATTGAACGGCTGCAATGCTGCAGCCCAGATGCCGCGCATGGTCTCACGGGCATAGTCCTTTGCCTGATTGCGTGTGTATTTCATGTCTCAGTCGTCCTGCTGTTCGAGGAGGCCGTTCATGGCCCGCCAGAGTTTTTCGGATGTCAGCGGCATGGACAGATGCGGAACGCTGCCGCATGCCCTTAATGCGTCATAGGCGGCATTCAGGATGGCGGCCGGGGCGCCGATTGTGCCGGCTTCCCCAACACCCTTGGCTCCCAGACGGTTGACCGGGGAGGGGGTTTCCGTCTTCTCGATCCGTACCGGCGGCATGTTGTCTGCACGGGGCATTGCGTAATCACTGAAGGATCCCGTCATCAACTGGCCGTCGGGCGAATAGACGATGCTTTCCAGCAGGGCCTCCCCGATCCCCTGTGCGATGCCGCCGCGGATCTGACCCTCGACCATCATCGGATTGATGATCGTGCCGGCATCGTCGACACAGACCAGCCGTTCCAAAGTCGGGACGCCGGTATCTGAGTCGATGGCCATTACGGCCAGATAGACGCCATACCCCCAGGCCTCGCCTTCCGCTTCGTATCTGACCTCCGCTTCGACGACCTCATCGTCCGGCACGTTGTGAAGCCGTCGGGCCACTTCCTCCGCCGCCAGCAAAAGGGCGCTTCCGCCGATCGGGGTGCTGCGGCTGGCCAATGCCCCGATGCCCTTGGGTGTCGTTTCCGTGTCGCCGAAATGTACAGTTATGGCCTTCATTGGCGCGTTCAGCCGATCCGCGAGGATCTGCGCGAAGGCGGTTTCCCGCCCGTGCCCCTGGCTCGAAGCCCCGACCTCGGCGACGATCCGTCCGTCGGGTTCGCGCCGTACCCGGGCGCTCTCCCAGCCTTGTCCGCAGGGCTCGACATAGAAGGCGATGCCCAGCCCAACCGTCTCGCCGCCGGAGCGCCGGTCGTGAATGGACCGGCACAGATCGTCATACGCCGAAGCTTCCCTCAGCCGCTCCAGTGCAGCGGGATAGTCCCCGGAATCGAGGTGTCGACCGGTGATGCCCTTATGGGGAAGCGCATCCGGACGCAGCAGATTGCGCCGCCGTATCTCGATTGGATCGATGCCACTCGCCTCCGCTGCGGCAGATGCGAGGCGTTCCATGAGCGCGGTGGCTTCAGGCCGTCCCGCGCCGCGATAGATCCCCACCGGTGCCGTCGGGCTTAGAATGGCGCGTGTTTCAATGTTGAGAACTGGGATGTCATAGGGGCCGGGCAGCATGCGTCCCGCATTCCAGGCCGGTACGGCCGCACTGGTCGGTAGCCAATGGCCCAACGGGCAGTCGATGCGTGCCTGCAGGCCCAGGAAACGGCCGTCGGCATCAACCGCCAACCGGCCCTGCGTTTGCGCACCGCGGCCATGGGTTGCCGACAGGAAGTCTTCCGAGCGGCTTGCCGTCCAACGCACAGACCGCTTCAGATGAAGCGCGGCCCATACGACAAGAACCTCTTCCGGATAGAGCGACGCCTTCATCCCGAACGCACCGCCGACATCCAGAGCGATGACCCGAATCCGGTCTTCCGAAACACCCAGAATGCGGCTGAACTCGCTGCGCGCGCGATGCGGCGTTTGCGTCGACAGCCACACGGTCACGCCGTCCGTTCCTGCATCGTAGTGGGCCGCGACTGCCCGTGGTTCCAGGGAAGCCGGTGCCAGGCGCGGATGAATTACCGTCGCTGAAACGACATGTGCCGCCTTGGCAACGGCGCCGTCGAAGTCCCCTGCTTTCCACTGCTCTCCCGTCGCCCGATTGTCGGGGCAGTGCGCAAACAAAGGACCGCCTTCGGCGTTGCCAATGTCGACGAAGACGGACTCGGCGGCGTCCTGTGCAGCAGCCCGATTTTCGCCGAGGACAGCCACCAGCGGCTGCCCCACGGCAAAACTGCGATCGCCTGCAAGAATCGGAAAATGCGTGGGGGCCGCATCCGCCAGGACGGCATTCACCGTCAGCAGGCCTGTTTTGCCCAGATCCCTGGCGGTGAAGATTGCAGTTGCCCCGATATCCCCGGGGTCATCGGGATGGTCGAGCGAGAGGATGGGGCCGATGGAATCGGCGCGAACGAAGGCAACGTGAAGGGCATCCGGCAGTCGGATATCGTCGGTATACCGTCCCTGGCCGGTCAGAAGGCGTTTGTCCTCCCGGCGAGGAACGGCCGTGCCGATCATTCTTCCGAAATTGTTGCCTGGCAGATCCACGCGGGTCGCTCTTTTGACGGTTGGGATGTTGCGATTTGGGCGAGTGTGTGGGACGCCAGATATAATGACAAATACGAAGAATGAATTGTGATATTTCATATCGGAATAGCAGGGACGAATTCTGGACGGTATTGTCCGGCCGAACCAATCAGGAGCGATTTCAATGGGACATGTCGCAATCATCGGCTTCGGCGCAGTCGGGCAATATGTTGCCCGGACCCTGCGGCAAATGAATGAAGTCGGGGCAATATCCGTCCTGTGCCGGCCGGGGCGAGAGGCGGCGGCGCGAACGGCAATGGGGCAGGGGATCGACATCGCGAACGGGATCGATCAACTGCGCCAAGCCCCGGTCTGTGTGGTCGATTGCGGCGGACATGCGGCCTTGAAAGCGCATGGCGAAACCGTTCTGCGCAGTGGCATCGATCTGATCACGGTTTCCATCGGTGCCCTGGCCGATGATGGACTGGCGGCGACATTGGAGTCGTCAGCGCGCGCGGGAAACGCACGCCTGGAACTGGTGTCAGGCGCGGTCGGAGCGATCGATGCGCTGTCTGCCGCCCGGATCGGCGGTCTGGACAGTGTTCGATATACAGGGCGCAAGCCTCCGGCAGGCTGGCTCGGGTCGGCGGCGGAAGACGTTCTGGATCTGGCGGCGCTCAAGGACGCCGCAGTTCATTTCGAGGGATCGGCCCGGGAGGCGGCCCAGCGCTATCCGAAGAACGCCAATGTGGCGGCGACGGTCGCCCTGGCGGGTCTGGGTCTGGACGCGACCCGGGCGACGCTGATCGCCGATCCAGATGCCGGGGGCAATATCCACGAAGTCGAGGCGCAGGGGGCCTTCGGCAAATTCTGCTTCCGGATTCAGGGCAATCCGCTTCCGGACAATCCGAAATCGTCGGCCCTGACGGCAATGAGCGTGATCCGGGCCGTGCGAAACCGGCTCAGTCCTCTCGCAGTGTAGGCGGCGCGGCTCCGGCCGCGGTGTCGCGCAGCACGGCCAGGAAGGCCTGCGCCGCCGGGGACAGGCCGCCTGCACGGCGATAGGTCACGCCGACCGCCCGGCCGGACAGGTCGACACGGCAGGGCAGAATTGCCAGATCGCCGCGCGCCACTTCCGGTGCCACCACATGGTAGGGGAAGACGCCCAGCATGTCCGTGCGCATCAGCAATTCGCGGTTTGTCAGAAAGGATACGGATTCGACGGCGGCGACGGGCGGGACGAGATCGCGATCGAAGAAGGCCTTCTCGAACTGACGCCGCAGGGAGGTCTCCGGCGGTTGCAGGATCCAGGAATGGTCGGTCAGATCCGCGAAATCGACGCGATCTCTCCGGGCCAGGGCATGACCGGCACGGGCGACGATGCAGGTTTCCTCCTCCAGCAATCGGATCTGTGCCAGGTCCTTGCGGTGTCGGAATTCCGGCAATCGCCCGACCACAAGATCGACGTCCCCGGCACTCAGCGCCGGCATCAGCACGTCATTTGTGCCGTCGCGCACGGCGATGGTGACATTCGGCCGGTCCTCGCACATCGTCTTGATCGCGGCGGGAAGCAGCCATGCCGACGCAGCCAGGAGGGTCCCGACGACGACGCGGCCGCCGCTGCCTTCGTTCAGATCGTCCAGTTCCTGGGCGGCGTGATAGACCTGGGCCAGGATCAGTTTGCCATGCCGGACCAGCGCTTCCCCGAAGGCGGTCGGAATGGCCCCGCGATTGGTGCGGTCGAACAGACGCACGCCGAAATCCAGTTCCAGATCCTTGATGAGCTTCGTCGCCGCGGGCTGCGAGATATTCAGGTCCTGTGCCGCGTGCAGGATGCTGGAACGTTCGGCCACGGCAACAAGCAGCCGCAGTTGCTTCAGCTTCAGGCGGGTTGAGACACGCTCTGCGATCTTGATGTGTCGGTTGGCGGCGACCATTCCGAACCTCCGGCTTTGGTATTGTAAAAACGAATAACCACTTCAAACCAATTTCATTGAAGGCAGGTTCAACGCCTCGTAGCGTTTTTCCTCGAGAAAAGAAACAGGGGATGCGTCCGCATGGGTCACCCGCGCTTCAAGCCATTCGATTTCCAGCGATGGATCGCGGAGAACGAAGATCAGCTGAAACCGCCGGTCAGCAACAAGAAGCTGTTCGATCAGGACAGCGGCCTGATCGTCATGATCATCGGCGGCCCCAACCAGCGCGTGGACTTTCATGACGACCCTGCGGAGGAGTTCTTCTATCAGCTGCGCGGCGACATGCTTCTGAAGATCCATGACGGCGGGAAGCTTTACGACGTCCCGATCCGGGAAGGGGAGGTGTTTCTGCTGCCGCCCAATGTCCGACATTCGCCGCAGCGCCCGGTACCCGGTTCGATTGGGCTGGTGGTTGAAGGGGCGCGCCTGCCCGAGGCCCATGATGGGTTCGAATGGTACTGCTTCGAATGCGGCAATCTTGTCGATCGGGTCGAAGTCAAGGTGACCGATATCGTGAAGGACCTGCCCCCGCTGTTCGATGCGTTCTATGCCGATACCAGTCGACGGACCTGCGCCAGTTGCGGCGCTGTCCATCCGGGGCGGGAACCGCCGCCTGGCTGGGCTGACCTGATTTGACGATGAGAGAAACAGGGAGAGTGAGATGAAACTACACAAGTCGATCGTCGCGGGGGCCGTGGGTCTGTCCCTTGCACTGTCTGCCGGAACCGCGATGGCAAAGGAGTTCCGCCTCGGCCTGATCACGCCGCCGCCGCATGTCTGGACGAAGGCTGCCGACGCGTTCGGTGCGGAACTGGCGGAAAAGAGCAACGGCGCCCACAGCGTCCAGGTGTTCCCGTCCCGTCAGTTGGGGAACGAGGCGGAGATGCTGCAGCAACTCCAGACCGGGGCGCTGGACATGGCCTTCCTGACGGTCGCGGAGGTCTCCAATCGCGTGACCGATCTGGGCGCCTTCTATGCCCCCTATCTGGTCAGCGACATGGACGGCGTCGCGAAGATCCTGCGCAGCGACACCGCCCGGGGTCTGCTGGATCAACTGCCGCAAAAAATCGGCGTTCTGGGGGTCGGCTATGGTACGGCGGGCCTGCGCCAGATCGCGTCGCGCGATGCGGTAAGCGGCGCTGCCGATCTGGAAGGCAAGAAGATCCGGATCACCCCCTTCGCGCCGATTCAGGATTTCTACAATCTGCTGGGCACGGCGCCGACGCCGATGCCGCTCCCGGCGGTCTATGACGCAATGGCGAACGGTCAGGTTGACGCCATCGACATGGATCTGGAGCTGATCTGGAAGCTGAAATATTGGGAGCATTCCGAAACCGTTGTCCTGTCCAATCATATGATGTTCCCGATGGTCGGACTGATTTCCGGGCGTGTCTGGGCGGAGATGTCGGAAGAGGACCGCGCAATGGTCAAGGAACTGATGGCGAAGCATGTCGATTCGACCATCGATACTTTCGTCGCCCAGGAGCCGAAATTCCTGGAGGAAACCAGGAAGACCGGCGTGCAGATCCTTGAAGTCGGCCCCGACTTCTTCGGCGACGCCATTGACCGCTGGAATGCCGATTGGGAAAAGAAAACCGATGCCGTTGCCGCCCTACGCAAGGAAGCCGGCATGTAAGCTTTCCACCTGACCCTTCGGGCCGGGTTTCGGGGCCGCTCCTCCCGTTCCAAGGAGGGGCGGCCCGTTTCATATGGTGCGTCACATGCTGTCTGTATTCAGATCGATTTCCGGGGCTGTTCTGCTGGCGGAGCGATGGGGCCTGATCCTGTTGTCCGCCGCGGTTACGGGGCTGATCCTCCTCAATGTCGTGACCCGCGCGGCCGACAACGCGATCTACTGGGTCGACGAGGCGGCGATCTACGCCATGGTCTGGCTGGTCATGATCGGTGCATCCGCGATAGTCCGCCTGCGGCGCGGCATATCGGTCACCATCCTGGAGGACGTCCTTCCCGACAGGGCAAGGCGGTTGACCGGGATCTTGGTGGACGCGGTCGTTCTGGTGCTGGCCGCGACCCTGATCTGGACCAGCATCCTCTGGTACGACCCGGCAGCGCTGATTGCCAGCGGCTTCGATTTGGCGGCATTCTCCGGCGCAACGTTCAATTTCATCTATCAGGAACCGACCAACACGCTTGGGTTTCCGAAATATCTGATCTGGCTGGTCATGCCGATCACGGCAATCACCATGACGATCCATGCATCGACCAACCTGTATGAGAGAATTGCCGGATCCATCACCGATTTCGCCGGTTGGGAGGACTGACCCATGGTTGGGGCTATCTTCCTTTTCCTGCTGTTGATCGGTCTGCCGATTGCCTTCGTGCTGGCGGCGTCGGCCCTGTTCTACATATGGTACGCCGACCAGACGGTGCTGCTGCAATCGGTCTCGCAGCAGATGTTCTCCGGCATTCAGAGCTACGGGCTTCTTGCCATTCCTCTCTTCATGCTGGCGGGGGAACTGATGAATGAAGGGGGCATCACCGCACGGCTAATCGGATTTGCCGGGGTATTCGTCGGACGCGTTCGCGGCGGTCTTGCCTACATCAACCTGCTGGTCAACATGATGATGGCTTCCATCATCGGTTCCGCCGCTGCGCAGATAGCGATCATGTCGCGCGCAATGGTGCCGGAGATGACCCGTCAGGGCTATGCGCCTTCCTTCGCCGCGGCGACAACAGCGGCAGGGGGACTGCTGTCACCGATCATTCCGCCGTCCATGCTGTTCGTGATCTATGGTGTTCTGGCCCAGATCGCGATCGGTGACATGTTCATTGCCGGGATCATTCCCGGCCTGATGATGGCCGGCGGGTTCCTGATCGTCCTGGCGCTGATCGGATGGATGACGGAACTGCCCGTCGCCGAGGTTCCTGACGGCATCGAGCGGCGAAAGGCGTTGCTGCTGGGGCTGCCGACCTTGCTGATTCCGGCGGTCATTGTCGGCGGGATACTGGCCGGGATCGCCACCCCGACGGAATCGGCGGCCATGGCCTCCGTCGTCGCTCTTCTTCTGGGACGGTTCCTGTACGGCGCCCTGAACCTGCGGAAGATGCCGACGATCCTGCTGCGCACAGGCCTGAACACGGCCATCGTCGTCTTCATCATCGCAGCGGCAAACCTGTTCGGCTGGATCGTGATCTATGAGCAGATTCCACAGCAACTGGCGGCATGGCTGTCGGCCCTGACCGACGATCCCTTCGTCTTCCTGCTGCTGGTCAATATCGCGCTGCTGTTCGTCGGCATGATTCTGGATGGAATCGCGGCGCTTATTCTGGTCGTGCCGATTCTGTTACCGATCGCCCAGAGCAATTACGGTATCGACCCGTTTCATTTCGGCGTCGTGGTCTGCATCAACCTTGTGCTGGGGCTTCTGACACCGCCTGTCGGGGCCGGGCTGTTTGTCACGACGGCGATGACCGGTGTCAGGCCGGGCGCGCTGTTCCGGGCCCTGTTGCCGTTCCTGGCTACCACGTTGGTAGTTCTCGTGATCCTGAGCTGGCAGCCTTGGCTGGTGACGATGCTGATCGACTAGGGTCGCCGGGTGGCAGGTTCCCTGGCTCGTCCGACGGCAAGTGTGGCCCGGGCGTTTAATGCCGCGCTCACCGCTTCATGACGCAAGGGTTCCGACTTCGGGATGTCGATCCGGAACTCGCTGCCCTTGCCCTTTTCACTGATGAAGGTAAGGCGCCCGCCCATCAACCGGACCAATTGGTCCGTAACCGCCAGCCCAATGCCGGCACCCTCCCGCGCCAGTTCGGGCTCTTCCGCGAAGCGCTGGAACATTCGAAAGACATAGGGATGATCTTCGGCCGCGATTCCGATCCCCGTATCGGTGACCGAAATCCGATAGAATCCGTCCTGTGTGTCTTTCCCGGAAACCACGACGGATCCATGCTCGCGATTGTACTTCACGGCGTTCGAGAGAATGTTGAAGACGCACTGCCGCAACCGGGTCGGGTCGGCGTAGACGCAAACTTTCCGCCTATCGGGAAGTGAGCTTGTAAGCTCGACCTTCTGCTTGTCGGCGGCCGGCTGCATCTGTGCCAGACAATCCATCATGATTTCAACGACATCGACCGGTCTTGGCCGGATGTCGAGACGACCGCGCTCAATCTGTGCCAGATCCAGAATTTGTCCCACCAGTTCATGCAGATGCGTGCCGGCGGTATGGATATGGGCTGTCCATTCCAGCTGGCGTTCCGAGAGGTCGCCCATTCGAAGCATTTCTGAAAAGCCGATGACCGCGTTCAGCGGCGTACGCAGTTCATGGCTCATGCTGGCCAGGAATGACGACTTTGCGTCACTGGCCGCTTCGGCTGCTTCCTTGAGGTCCCGGAGTTCGATCTCCGCCCGAAGTCTTGTCGTGATGTCGCGAAACGAGGCGACATAATTCTTTGTGCCCTCAACCTGATAGGCAGCGATGTTGATCTCGATTGGAACCGAACTCCCGTCCTTGCGGCGGCCATGGACCAATCGCGGGTAATGAATTGTTTCCGTGTTGCTGGAGGCGATTTCCCGGATCGTCTCACGATGTCCATCCTGAAGGTCATCCGGGACAAGGGCGCTGACCTCCATACCAACCGCCTCCTGGCTGGAGTACCCGAAAATCTGTTCTGCTGCGGTGTTGAAGGATTCAATGCGGCCATCCAGGGTAACGGTCAGCATCCCGTCGCTGCTGTTGTTGACGATGCTTTCAAACCGGTCGGCGTGGGCTTCCAATCGACGGACAGCGTCGCCCAGAAGCCGTTCGCGGTGTAGAATCCAAACAGCCATGGCGATCGCGAGGCCCAGAAAGAGGGCAGCAGCGATTTGAGCGCCGAGGGACCACATGCGGCCCTCGTCGACCGAACTCGATAGGATGGCCCGCCCGGAATCGTAACTGTTCCGCCAGGCGGTCCGCAGCGTTGTGAGACCGTGTATCATCTCCGTATCGCGAACACGTATCCGGCGATCGATTTCCGCCGTCGAATTGCCCGCTGCGTGCATGTTTTCCACGATGGCGATGTTGTCGCGGTACTCGTCTATTACCCGGCGAATTGCCTGGATGGCCGCATGCTCTTCGCCGGAAACGCCCAGGAGCGCGTATTGATCGAGAATGTCGGTTGCGTCCGCATGATCGCTAAGCGCCATGTTTCGGAACCCGACATCGCCGCGAATGACATAATTCTTGAAGTTATGAATCAGGCCGCTGAACCCGATCTTGTTGTTCAGTCGGCTTAGCAGGAGGCCCTTTTCAGTAGGGATGCTGCTGAATTTCAGCCAGTCCCGTTCGATCTTGTTGAAGTGATCCCCGATCAGAAAAGCAAACCCGCCGGCCACCACAGTAAGCAACAACAAGGCAGCAATAACCAGGCGGGCACCACGCGCCAGTCGGTTGGTGGAGAACGATGCCTGGTCGAGCGCCATAAGTCGAAACTCCATCGCTGCGGCCCGTCAGGTTCGGTGACCGCATCTTTCGACAGTTCCGTGACCGGTTAACGTGTATCTTTGAATCCAACATATACTAGAATGGCGAATTATTCTTCTCGCATCAATGATAAAGCCATTGATTTGGACCACTGTTGCGATTGGTCCCTTGTTGGGCCTCAGGCAAAAGTTTGCCCCGCCCGGCGCAGACGGGCGGGGCTGTTAAGGTTGAAGGTCAGGTCACGGTCGGGACGGGCAGCCCGACCCGTTTCGCGATTCCACCGGCATAGTCCGGGTGAATGCGCGCGAAATGAGCCAGTGCACGGATCAGGATTTCTTCTGGTACCCCGGCCATCGACCCGGCAATGGCATCGAATAGGCGTTCCTTTTGCCCATCGTCGAACATCAGGAACAGTGCACGCGGCTGACTATAGTCGTCATTGCCTTCCCGGTGGTCGAAACGATCCGCGTCGCCGGAGATCTTCAACGGTGGCTCCCGGAATTCCGGGGCCTGCTTCGGACCGCCCATGCTGTTCGGCTCGTAATAGGCGTCCGGTGTGGCGGAGGGCGGCATGAAGTTCATCTGGCCATCCTTGTGGTAATGATGCACCGGGCAGCGCGGCCGGTTGACCGGCAGGGCTTCGTAATGCGTCCCGAGTCTGTAGCGATGGGCATCCGCATAGGAGAAGATGCGCGCCTGCAGCACCTTGTCCGGCGAGAAGCCGATCCCTGGCACGATGTTGGACGGCGAATATGCGGCGTTTTCAACCTCCTGGAAGTAGTTCTCCGGGTTTCGGTTCAGCTCGATCTCTCCGACCTCGATAAGCGGATAGTCGCCATGGGGCCAAACCTTGGTAAGGTCGAACGGGTTGTAGGGCGTCTTGTCCGCCTCGTCTTCCGGCATGACCTGAACATGAACCGTCCACTTCGGGAACGCGCCTTTCTCGATCGCACCGAAGAGGGCTTCCTGATAGGTTTCGCGGCTGCGGCCGATCTCTTCCGCGGATTCGGCGTCGGTGAAGTGGCGGTGCCCCTGCTGGGTCTTGAAGTGGAACTTGACCCAGAACCGCTCATTCTCGGCATTGATGAAGGAATACGTGTGGCTGCCGTAGCCGTTCATGTACATCGGTGCGCGGGGAATGCCGCGGTCTGACATCAGGATCGTCACCTGATGCAGGGCTTCCGGGCTCTGTGACCAGTAATCCCACATTGCCGTGGCGGACCGCAGGTTGGTTTTCGGATGACGCTTTTGGGTGTGGATGAAATCCGGGAATTTCTGCGGGTCGCGCAGGAAGAAGACCGGCGTATTGTTGCCGACCATGTCCCAATTTCCCTCCTCGGTGTAGAACTTCAGGGCAAAGCCGCGTACATCGCGTTCCGCATCGGCCGCGCCCAGTTCGCCGGCGACCGTGGAGAAACGCGAGATAAGGTCAGTCTGCTTGCCGACCTGCGAGAAGATCTTTGCCTTGGTGTAGCGCGTGATGTCCCGGGTTACGGTGAAAGTCCCGTACGCACCCCAGCCCTTCGCGTGAACCACACGCTCCGGAATCCGCTCCCGGTTCTGATGCGCCAGTTTTTCGATCAACTGGTAGTCCTGAAGAAGCAGCGGCCCACGTGGACCGGCCGTCGCACTGTTCTGGTTGTCGGCCACAGGCGCGCCGGCCGTCGTGGTCATCACCGGGCACTTGGAGGAGGCAGGTTCCTTGGACATGGAAGCATTCCTTTCAGTCGTTTCGAAGGGACCGATGGGTCACTTTCTGAAGTCAGGCTACAAGTTGCCAATTGATATGTGAAATTGATTGATTGTATAGAATCGATAGGAATTAACGATTATGAGGGTGTCATGAATCTTCGGGACATGATCTACTTCTGTGCGGTTGCCGATATGTCTCATTTCGGCCGGGCCGCCGAGGCATGCCACGTGAGCCAGCCGACGTTATCCGCGCAAATCAAGAAGCTGGAGGAAGAGCTTGGCGTCGTGCTGTTCGAGCGCAGCAATCGGTCCGTTCGGCTGACGCCGGCCGGTGGCGACATTCTGCCCATCGCGCGCCGCATCAAGCAGGCGGCGACGGATATCAAACGAACGGCGGAATCCCATCGCGACCCGTTCTCCGGGCATGTCGCGATTGGCGTCATACCGACCGCCGCACCTGCATTGATCCCGGACATTGTCCGCGGGTTACGGGACAGTCTGCCGCAAATGAAGCACGGTTTCGTGGAGGACCTGACGGATGGTCTGATCGCACGTCTGGAAAGGGGCGCCATCGACGCGGCTATCCTGGCAACGGAGGTGCCCGGACAGGCATTCGACGAAATTCAGCTGTATGACGAGCCATTCCTGTTGGCCTGTCCCGAGCGGCATAGGCTTGCCACCGCAAGACACCTGACGCCGACTTCGATTGATCCGGACGAACTGCTGCTGCTGAGTGAAGGGCACTGTTTCCGGGTTCAGGCGTTGAGTTTCTGTCGCGTTCCTACAGGTGTGGCGGCCGGCGCCGAACTGCAGGCCACCAGCCTTGAAACGATTTTGAACATCGTATCCGCCGGTGTCGGGATCACGCTGGTTCCAGCGCGGACAGCCCATGCGACGCCCTTGATGCAGAGCGGGATTGCGGTGCGGGCCTTCGACGATGCCGGCAAGGGGGAAGCCAGCGCCCGGCGGATGCGCCTGGTGTTCCGGGCGACATCGCCGCGCCGGCGCTTGATGAAGGCGATCGCGGACACCATTCGCGGCGGTGCCCCCGATTGTGTCCGGTTGGTCAAAGAAGGGGGATAGTTCACCTGCCGGACAAGCTGATGTGTCCAAAAAGGGGCTACCCAGACCGGCCTTCCGCGGCAAGACTGCGGCTGCATGTTACGCGAGACCGTATCAACCATTCTCTTCCTGCTCATCGCGATCCTGACAGTGGCGACCTCGCTGCTGTCACTGTCATGGCTTGGTGCGATCGCGGCGGGATTGGTGGTGCTCTTCCTGCTTCTCGAGTTTTCGAGAATTCCTGGCCTTCAGCGCGGGGTTGGAACGGCCCTGCTATGCGGCGGGATTGGGGCGGCGGCACTCACACCCGATCCGATCGCAACTCTACGGCTGGGCCTCGAGAAGACCTTGCCGTTCCTCCTCCTGTTCGCCTCCGTCGCATGGCTGCAGGTACCCTCCGGACAAAGCCCGTCCCTGCTGGCGGTTCGGGAGACCGTGCTGCGTCAGCCGCCCGGTCGGCGCTTCGCCTGGGTGGCCGCGGTCGGCCATTTTCTCGGCGTGGCATTCAACCTTGCCGGTCTCTCATTGCTCACCCCGATGGTGGAGAGCGGCAAGGAGGAGCGGCTTCAAAAGCGGCTTGGCCGGGCCATGATACAGGGCTTTGGGGCCGGCACATGCTGGTCGCCGCTTTATGTCGGTACCGCGGTCATCATTGCCTCGGTACCAGGGGTCAGTTGGGTCGATGTCGGCCCGATCGGGTTTCTGATCGCCCTGCTGCTATTGGCCTGGAGTTGGTCGTTCGACCGCTTGTTCGCACGCCGCGCGACGCCGTCCGTGGCAAACCCGCCCGGCGGTGCGGGGCAGAAGGTCACGGGCATGCCGGCGGTCGTATGGGGGCGCCTTTTCCTGATTCTTTGCAGCCTGTTCGGCTGCATCATCGGATTTGTGGAAGGGCTCGGCTGGTCGATTCCGGTCGCCCTGGCGGTCACGGCACCGGTCTATGCCCTGATCTGGTCGCAACAAATCCACCGGGCCGGCGCGGGGCCGGGACCCTCCGCCGTTGTGCGAAGGGTGGTGTCCGGTCTGCCGGGACTGCGGGGAGAGGCATTGCTGTTTACCGGTGCGAATGTTCTGGGGGTAGGAGTCGCGGCCCTGATTCCGGATGCGGACGCTGCGGGGACGACCCTGCCCATCGCTCCGACGATGATGCTGGTCATGATTATGATCGGCTATGCGGTTCTGAGTGCTGCAGGCCTGCATCCGGTCGTCACGGTCGTCCTGGTAACCTCCATTCTGACTCCGGACGTCATCGGTGTTTCTCCCGCGATTCTGGCGCTCGCGCTGATGGTCATGTGGGGGCAGGGAACCAATGTTTCGCCGTTTTCGGCCACCGTTCTCTACATGGCCCGCGTAACCGGGCGCAGCGGCTGGACGGTCGCTTGGCGGTGGAACGGCCCGTTCGGAATCACGGCTACGGCATTGTTGGCGGTCATCATCGCCGGCCTGAATCTCTACGGATTTGGATAGTGCAGATCGGAGAGCCGCGCATCGTCCCGTGGATCTGATGTGTTGAGCATCGCTGAGGCCTCTTCTTCGTCATGGGGCCGCTCGCTGCCGATCGTCAGAACACGACTGTCCGTCCCCAGATCCAGCATCTCCCGCAGAGACGGATCCGATGCCGCTCCGATAATCGCGAGGAGACCCAATCCTGCGGTTTCGCCCGCGGACACCGGCACTTCCGCAGCGCCGTCAGCCAGCAATCTTGTCACCGGTCCCTCCGCGCGGCGGTCGACGGTCAGAAAGGCGTGTCCGGCGCGGGACAGGACTTCCCAGGCCAGCTGAGACATGTCCGAAGGTTCCGACCCGGTGAGGGGAGGGCCCCAGGGGGCTCGGTCGTTCGATGACCGAAAACGGTCGATCATTCGCGCGGAATCCGCTGCTTCAACGATGATAAGCTTGGGGCGCCGGCTACCCAGCACCTGCCATAACCGGGCGGCGACGGATGCGGCCAGGCCCCCGATGCCGGCCTGAACGAAAACATGGGTCGCGGGGGCCGAGCTTTGGGCAAGCGTTTCGGAGGCGACGACACTGTAGCCGGCCAGAACCTCTCCAGGGACGGTGCTTCGCCCACCATACGAACTGTCCGATACGACGGCCCAGCCCTCCGCCCTGGCCGCGTCGACGCAAACCCGGTCGGCGGCCTCAAGTCCACCATCCACAACCGTGACCGTCGCCCCCTGCGCGGCGATCCTGTCGCGTAGTGCCGGTGATGCGCTCTTCGGCAGATAGATCCGGCATTTGTAGCCGGCCAGCCGGGCACCCCATGCGACCGAAGGACCGTGATTGCCGTCCGTTGCGGCCGCAACCGTCATGGAGCCGAGGGCGTCTACATAGGCGCCGCCATGGATGGAAGACAGGGAAGGGCGGGTGCCGGTCATCCCTTCCAAATGGCCGACCGCGAGACGCAGAACTGCATACGCACCGCCAAGCGCTCGGAAACTGCCGAGGTCGAAACGCTGTCCCTCGTCCTTGTAGGTCAGTGCGCTGAGCTGAAGGGCGTGGGCCAATGAAGGCAGTTGGCGCAACGGCGTTGGGGCGTATTCGTCCCAGGACGACATTTCAGAGAAAGCCGCCTCGGCCATCGGTGCAGACAGGATGTCATTCAGAGACGGTGGATAGGGCCCCCGCTCCGGTGTACCGATCTGCCGGTCGATGACGATTTCGGACATCTTCATCAACGAATACTACCATGGCGATGGTGTCGGGCGCCATGAAGCGATCGGCGGTCTCCTGACAGGTACCGTCAGGAGTGTGCATTTCGGAACGGGGAGGGATTTGGAGGCGCGAGCCGGAATCGAACCGGCGTACACGGCTTTGCAGGCCGCTGCGTAACCACTCCGCCATCGCGCCTCACCGGATTTCGTGCCGATCCGGTGGATCGAAACTGTCCGGAGGCGCGTCTATAGCCTTACCCGGAACCTCGGTCAAGAAAGGTGTCTGCCGGCCGTAACGCCGCGCCATCGCGCGTTGCCAAGGAACGTGCGGGAACTTATAAAGCAGGGGCGTAACAACACAGTATCAGGATGGGTCAGGAACATGGATTTCGCCCTAGCGCGCCGAAACATGGTCGAATCTCAGTTGCGGACGAACAAGGTTACCGCACCCGGGGTACTCGACGCCCTGCGCAGTATTCCGCGGGAGCGTTTCCTGCCGACGTCCCGCCGGGCTCAAGCCTATGTGGACGAGCATGTCGAGATCGCCAAGGACCGGTGGATGATGCCGCCGATGCCGATGGCGCGCCTGATCCACGAAGCGTGGCCGCAGGAAAAGGACAATGCTCTCGTTGTCGGTGCCGGGATGGGCTATTCGGCCGCGGTGCTCGGTCGGCTTTGCCGCTCCGTCTTCGCCCTGGAGAGCGATGCCGATCTGGTGAAGGAAATGGGCGAGGCCCTTACGGAACTGGCTTTGGACAATGTGGTCGCGGTTGAAGGTCCGTTGAAGCAGGGATATCCGAAGGAAGGTCCCTACGATGTCATCATCCTGGCCGGCGCTGTGGATGAGGTGCCGGACACGCTGATTGACCAGTTGGCGGAGGGCGGTCGCTTGATGGCGATCGTCAATGGTGACAATGGGATCGGTCGGGCGATGCTGTATGGTAAGCGCAATGGCGTGACCACGCCGCGGACATTGTTCGATGCCACCGTCAAATCGCTGCCCGGGTTTCAGAAAGCACCAGCTTTCGTTTTTTGAGAGACTCCGGTACGCCTGATTGCGATTTCGGGTAGTAATGTCGGGCGCCGGACCATATATGAGCCGCAGTTTTGACACGATGCGGCAGAAGGGTGCCGAGAGGGGCCAGGGGCTATGAAAAAAGTTGGTTTGCGTTTCGGGCTTCTGTCGGCATCGGCTGCGGTGGCTTTTCTGGCAGTAGGCGCCGTGTCCAATGCTGTTTCCGCCCAGACCCTGGAAGAGGCCCTCGCCGAGGCCTATCTGAGCAACCCGACGCTTCAGGCCCAGCGCGCCCAGGTTCGCGCAACCGATGAAGGCGTGCCGCAGGCGAAGTCCGGCTGGCGCCCGAATGTTGAACTGGTCGCTGACGCCGGCCTATTGCGTTCTCGGGCGCGAACGCGTCTTTCGCGGACCGATTCGACCCGCACGACGCAGGGGATCGAACTGCAGATTACCCAGAACGTCTATAATGGCGGCGGCACCGAAGCGGCGGTCGAAGGGGCCAAGGCGGACGTCCTGACGAGCCGGGCGGAACTGACATCGACCGAGCAAAGCGTGCTTCTGCAGGCGGTTACGGCCTATATGGATGTGCTGCGGGACACGGCGGTGGTCGACCTGAATGAGCAGAACGTCCTGCGCCTCCAGCGGCAGCTTGAAGCGACCAGTGATCGGTATGACGCCGGCGTTGCGACCCTGACCGACGTCGCGCAGGCGGAGTCGCGCATTGCGCGGGCGCGCTCGGATCAATTGTCGGCGGAAGGCAATCTGGAGGTCAGCCGTGCGGTCTTTGAGGAAATCATCGGCCTTGCGCCTGCCAATTTGAGCCGTCCGACCCTGAATCCGGAGCTTCCAAGCGGCCGGGACGAGGCAAAGTCGCTGGCGGTTCAACGCAACCCATCGGTTCTGAGTGCGATCTACTCACGGCGGTCGGCCCTGCATGACATCGATTCGCAGTATGCGGATTTGTTGCCCAAAGTGGATATCATCGGTACCGCCTCCCGAGACTGGGAGAAGACGTCCGAAGGGTCACGCAATCGCAACTACCAGATCGCCGCGCAGTTGACGGTACCGATCTATCAGCAGGGTTTTGAGACCAGCCAGGTGCGTGGCGCCAAGATGACCGCTGCGCAGGCAAAGATGCAGATCGAAGCCGCCCGTCGCGATGCCAGTGAACAGGCGCTGAGCGCCTGGGAGACCTATCGATCGGTCGTGGCCACGATTACCGCAATTCGGGAAGAGGTCCGCGCCGCGGAAATCGCGCTGGAAGGGGTGCAGCAGGAGGAACTGGTCGGTCAGCGAACGGTTCTCGACGTTCTGGATGCCGAGCAGGAACTGCTGGATGCCCGGGTGAGTCTCGTTCAGGCGGAACGGGACGAGACGGTCGCGCGTTTCGAACTGATCGCCGCCGTCGGATCGCTGACGGCGCAGGATCTGGCGCTCGATGTGGATATCTACGATCCCAGCCGCCATTACGATGACGTGAAGGATCAATGGTGGGGTGTCGGCGGAGAGGTCGAACCTCACGACAGCGACGCTTCGGCCCGTTCGGTCCAGCCCTGACGGGCAGGGGACACGCCCCCGACTCATCAAAGTCTGCTTGCGGAGACTGACCGGAATCGGGCAGGCTCCCCATTGATCCGCTTGTGCTTTTTCGGATGACGAGCGGGGAATCGGCGTATGCTTACCGTCGGGGGTGTGCTCCGGTCTTTTCAGGAACGGTGACGAAACGATGAGCGACAACCAAGAACCTTCGATGGAGGAAATCCTCGCGTCGATCCGAAAGATCATTTCGGAAGACGGTGAGGAAGAACCCCAGAAGCAGGCCGCGCCGGAGCCGGAACCTGAACCGGAGCCCGAACCCGAGCCGGAGCCTGAGCCGGAACCAGAGCCCGAGCCTGAGCCTGAGCCGGAACCAGAGCCAGAGCCAGAGCCAGAGCCAGAGGAAGAACCGCTCGAGCTTGATGACGAGTTGGAGGACGAGGAGCCTCTGGAACTCGACGACGAGGTTGAGCCGGAGCCGCCGGATATCGAACTTGTCGACATGGAAGACGAGTTCGAGGAAGAGGAACCGCCGCCTCCGCCGCCGCCACCACCCGAGCCGGAGCCGGCCCCGGCACCGATGCCCGCGGCGCTCTCGGACGATGACGACCGGATCATTTCCGACCGGACCGAAGACTATGGCGTGCACCAGTTCGCGGCCCTCGAGCGTTCGATTCGCATGGGGCAGGCCGGCGAAACGCTGGAGGACATCGTCAAGGGGCTGCTGCGGCCGATGCTGCGGTCCTGGCTGGACGAGAATCTTCCCGGGCTCGTCGAGCGGCTGGTTCAGGAGGAAATCCAGAAGATGTCGCATCGTGCCCGCAAACGTTGGGACGACGAGGATTAGGAAAGTGGGATTCTGCCGATTGGCAGGGAGAAGGCCCCCGATTTCGGGGGCTTTTTCATGTCCGCGTCTCGGCAGGATTTGACCTGCCCGGCGCAAGCCTTATAACCGTCGCGTTCGACGGAATCTCTATCGTTTGAAGGTGTTCGATGCTGGACAAGACCTACCGGCCCGACGCGGTCGAGGGCGCGCATTATCAGCGCTGGGAAGAAGGCGGTCATTTCGAATGTGGACGGCGTCCGGACGCCGATCCTTTCACCATTGTTATCCCGCCGCCCAATGTAACCGGCAGCCTTCACATGGGGCACGCCCTGAACAACACGATTCAGGACGTCCTGATCCGTTACAACCGCATGATCGGCAAGGACGCCCTTTGGCAGCCCGGCATGGATCACGCCGGCATCGCGACCCAGATGGTTGTCGAGCGGAAACTGGCCAAGGAAGGCAATCAGTCACGCCGCGAAATGGGCCGGGACGCCTTCATCGATAAGGTCTGGGAATGGAAGGCCGAAAGTGGCGGTACGATTTCCCGCCAGTTGCGCCGCCTGGGCGCATCCTGCGACTGGCGCCGCGAGCGGTTTACAATGGACGAGGGGCTTAGCGCCGCCGTCCTGAAAGTCTTCGTCGACCTATACAAGGACGGGCTGATCTATAAGGATCAGCGCCTGGTGAACTGGGACCCGGCCCTGGAGACGGCGATTTCCGATCTGGAAGTCCAGCAGGTCGAAACCAAGGGGAATATGTGGTTCTTCCGCTATCCGGTGGAAGGCGAGGATGGAGTTTTCCTGACCGTCGGTACGACCCGCCCAGAGACCATGCTGGGCGATACCGGCGTGGCGGTCCACCCCGAGGACGAGCGTTACAAGCACCTGATCGGCAAGCATTGTGTTCTGCCCTTGGTCGGTCGTCGCATTCCGATCGTCGCCGACGAATACGCCGATCCAGAACAGGGATCCGGGGCGGTGAAGATGACGCCGGCGCATGACTTCAACGACTTCGAAGTCGGCAAGCGTCAGGGGTTGGAGATGATCAACATCCTGACCCCGCAGGCGACGCTGAACGACAATGTGCCCGAGAAATATCGGGGCATGGACCGTTTTGTGGCGCGCAAGCAGATCGTCGAAGACCTCGACGCGTTGGGGCTGCTGGAGAAGATCGAAGACCTGCAGCACACCATTCCCTACGGTGATCGCGGCGGTGTGCCGATCGAGCCGTATCTGACCGATCAATGGTATGTCGACGCCAAGACCCTGGCGAAACCGGCCATCGAGTCCGTCGAACAGGGCCGTACCAAGTTCGTCCCGGAAAACTGGACGAAGACCTATTACGAATGGATGCGCAACATCCAACCGTGGTGCATCTCGCGGCAGTTGTGGTGGGGGCATCGCATTCCGGCCTGGTACGGGCCGGATGGCAAGGTCTTCGTCGCCATGTCGGAGGAAGAGGCTCAGGCCGAGGCAAATGCCCATTATGGGGAGAGTGTCGAACTGACCCGCGACCCCGACGTTCTGGACACCTGGTTCTCGTCAGCGCTGTGGACCTTCTCGACCCTCGGCTGGCCGGAACAGACGCCGGAACTGCAGCGCTTCCACCCGACAGATGTGCTGGTCACGGGCTTTGATATCATCTTCTTCTGGGTTGCCCGAATGATGATGATGACGCTGCATTTCATGAAGACGGAGCCGTTCCACACGGTCTATGTTCATGCTCTGGTCCGGGACGAGAAGGGCCAGAAGATGTCGAAGTCCAAGGGCAATATCATCGATCCCCTGGAACTGATCGACGAATACGGTGCGGACAGTCTGCGCTTCACCCTGATCGCCCTGGCGGCGGCCGGTCGCGACATCAAACTGTCGTCTCAGCGGGTCGAGGGGTATCGCAACTTCATGACCAAGCTGTGGAATGCGGCCCGGTTCTGTGAGGCGAACGATTGCGCACTGGATCCGGCATATGACCCGAAGGCCGCGTCACATACGCTGAATCGCTGGATCCTGGGCGAATTGGGCAAGACACGCGATGCCGTGACGGCAGCCATTGAAGGATATCGCTTCAATGAAGCGGCCGGTGCGGTCTATTCCTTCGTCTGGGGAACGTTCTGCGACTGGTACATTGAGTTCGCGAAGCCGCTCTTCGCCGGCGACGATGCCGCCGTGGCCGAAGAAACGCGAAAGACGGCGGCCTACGTGCAGGAACAGATACTGCGTCTGATGCACCCGGTCGCGCCGTTCATTACCTCGGAGCTCTGGGACAATCTGAAGGGCGAAGGCGCCGATCCCTTGTGCGATTCCGCCTGGCCGTTGCTCGGCGCATCCGACCTGGTCGATCCAGCCGCGGAGAAGGAAATGGGGTGGGTTGTCCGCCTGATCTCCGAAATCCGCTCCGCCCGGTCGGAGATGAACGTGCCGCCGGGAACCAAGGTCGCTCTGGCGATCCAGGGGATGCGTGAGGAAGCGAGGGGCTGGCTTGCCAGCCACGGCGCCCTGATCGAACGCCTGGCCCGTGTCGATTCCGTGTCGCATGTCGATTCCATGCCGGAAGGGGCCATTCAGTTGATCGTGGATGAAGCCACGATCGGGATTCCGCTGGCCGGTGTCATCGACCTCGCGGCTGAACGTCAGCGCCTCGAAAAGGCCATCGCAAAGGCCGATTCCGAGATCGCCAAGACCGAGAAGAAGCTGGGCAACGAGAAGTTCGTCGCCAATGCGCCGGAGGAAGTGGTCCAGGAGAACCGCGACCGTTTGGCGGAGGAAAAGGCGCAGCGTGAGAAACTGGCGGACGCCCTGGCGCGCATTCGCGCGGCGGAGTAACGCCACGCGCTGACCCGGTTCGGCTCAAACGGACCGGGTCAGGCGAACCACCAGCGCTCAATGCAGCGACTGCCGTCCAGCGTCCAGTTGGACCCGATCGCGTCGGGAACGCCGATCTCGGAACGGCGGGCATAGACGTAATTGGCATAAAGCGGGATGACCGACCCTCCGTCGCGGCGGACGATGTCCTGCATCTCGAAATACAGCGTCCGGCGGGTCGAAACGTCGGTCTCGGCGCGGGCCTGAAGCAACAGGGCGTCGAAGCGTTCGTTGGACCAGTTCGACTCGTTCCAGGGCGCGCCAGTCTGATAAACTTCCGAGAACATGGAATCCTCGGTCGTACGGCCGCCCCAGTAACTTGCGCACCAGGCGCGCTTGCGCCAGACATTGGTCCAGTAGCCGTCGGACGGAACATGGTCGACGGAGATCTCGATACCGGCCGGCGCGGCATTCTCGCGATACAATTGCGCCGCATCGACGGCCCCGGCGAAGGCCGCATCGGCGACCGACAGTGTCAGGGAAAGCCGGTCGTAACCGGCCTTTCGCAGAAGATGTCGGGCACGGTCAGGATCATACTCCGTCATCGGCATTTCATGGTTGAAGTACCGGTTTGCCGGGGTAATCGGGGAATCGTTTCCAACCGCGCCATGGCCGCGCAGAACGCGTGCCAGCAAGTCCCGCCGATCCAGTGCGCATTTGACGGCCATCCGCACATCGGGATTGTCGAAGGGGGCAACGTTGCACTGCATCGGCAGGGTGAAATGCTGGGTGCCGGTGACTTCCATGACGTCGATCCCGGGCGTTTTCCGCACCAGTTCAACGGTATCCAGCGGTACCCGGTCAATGGCATGGACTTCGCCGGTGAAGAGGGCCGCCTGCCGTGTCGCCGGATCAAGGGCGGCACGAATCTCGGCGCTGTCGAAATGGGCGCGTGTGGAATCCCAGTAGCCCTCATGCCGGGACAGTCTGGCAACCACGCCCGGGTCGAATGCGTCCAGTCGGTAGGATCCGCATCCGATCCCGGTCGTCCAGTCGATCCGGCCCTCGCTGGCGGGCAGGATGACCAGATGCCCGTCCGCAAGCAGGTAGGGGAAATCCGCGTTTCCGTTCTGCAGGCGGATCGTGATCCCGTCGGCGTCGAACTCCAGATCGGTGATATCGGCAAGCAGGGGCTGCGCGGCCGACGCGACAGCGGGATCTCGGTGATAGTTGAGGGAGGCGGCCACGTCTTCCGCCTGGACCGGTCGTCCGTTGTGAAAAAGGATGCCTTTGCGCAGATCGAAACGCCATGTCCGGGCGCCGTCCGATGGAGCCCAGCCCGACGCGACCTCACCGATCAGATCGCCGTTTGCCGCGATTTCCGTAAGGCGGCCATGCAAAGCATTCGAGAGGCAATTGGTGAACTGGTTTTCCCAGGTAGCAGGGTTCAGGGTATCGGCCGTGTTGCCGTGACCCAGGGCCACAACGAAGTGTCCGCCGCGCTTGGGGGCAGGTGTAGCCTGCATCTCTGCCGGAAGCAGGGGCAGCATTCCCGCCGCCAGTCCGAACTTCAGGAGCCCGCGCCGTGACGGTTGCGTTCGACCCGGATTTGAAAATCCGTCAGTTCCGTTGACCATGACTTCTCACCACCTCGACTTGTACTCCCCGACGCATTCCTGTCATGAGTTCGCGTCTTCAAACAACTTGTATTCGATCCGGGAGTACAAACGTTGAGGGAAACTCAGAGAACTCCCGCGATTCCGACACGGATACCTGCTTCATTCCGAGAAGTCCCCGGAACTCAAGGATGAGACTTGTCGGCAAATGGCAATTCGGTTTCCATGCCGCCACGGCAAGCGATGGAGATGGGCATGGATATGAATCTCACGGGCAAACGGGTCCTGGTCACCGGTACCAACGGGGGGATCGGCAAGTCGATTGCTGCGGCATTCCTGCGGGAGGGCGGGCGCGTTGCCGTTCACGCCCGGAAAAGCCAGACGGCGGCGGAGGTCGCCTCTGAACTGGGACAGCGCGCCATACCGGTTTACGCAGATCTGTCCGATACCGCCGCCATTCGTGCCATGGCCGCCTCTGCCATCGATGCATTGGGGGGACTGGATGTTCTGATCAACAATGCCGGCATCTTCGAGACCGCGCCGATCGGAGAGACCACGGAGGACATGTGGGATCGCTCTTTTGCGATCAATACAAAATCCACCTTTGTCCTCAGCCAGGCCTGCATCCCGGCCATGACGGCGCAGGGAACCGGTGGGGCGATCCTGTTCATCAGTTCGACCAGCGACAAGGACGCGGCGGCGACCTATTCCGCCTATAACGCCTCAAAGCACGCGGTGCGCGGTCTGATGCGCTGCCTTGCGGTGGAAATGGCGCCACACAAAATCCGTGTGAACTGCATCGCGCCAGGCTGGGTCGAAACGCCGATGGCCGGTCGCGCGCGGCAGCAATACGAGCGGGAGGGACAGGGCGACGTCGATCAGGCGACCGCCGAGATGAAGGCGCACTCGCTACTGGGTGAGATTGTGCCGCCGGACGCGATTGCCGATATGGCCGTTTACCTGGCCTCCGATCGCGGGGCGATGATCACGGCCCAGTCGGTCAGTGTTTGTGGTGGGACAACTCACTGGGGCTGAAGGTCAGAAGGGGATTGCCTGACCGTCCCAGGCAAATACGTGTCCAGTGTCGTCCGCATCCGCCCCATCGATGACCGACAGCAAGCACCCGGCGCTGAAATCCGCTGTGAACAGTTTGTGCGCCGGCACGCCACGCTGAAAGGGGTGGGACAGTGCGGTATCGACCGTGCCGGGATGCAGACCGAGGATGCAGGCTTCGGGATGGGTTCTGGCAAGCTCGATCGAGCACGATCGGATGAACATGTTGAGCGCCGCCTTGGACGCGCGATAGCCATACCAGCCGCCCAAGCGGTTATCCTCTATGCTACCGACCCGGGCGGAAATTGCGGCAAAGACCGACTTTCCCTGCCGAGGCAACTTTGGCAGCAAATGCTTGGCAACAAGCGCGGGTCCAAACGCATTGATCCGCATCGTCTTTTCGAGCCAGTCGAGATCCATTTCCCGCCAGGACTTTTCCGGACGATGGGTGGCGTCATGCAGTATGCCGCTGGCAATCAGGACAATGCGCGGTGCGTTGATTGCCGCGGCGACCCGTTGGATTGACGCCTCGTCGGTGATGTCGACCGCCGCTGGGCGGACCTTGCCATCGTTGACTTTGCAGCGCCCGCTTCGCGAGAGTGCATGAACCGTCGAGATCGCCGGATGGCTTACCAGTCGGGTCGTAAGGGCAGCCCCGATCCCGCCGGTGGCCCCGACCACGACGGCTTCGGAGGTTTCCGGCAACCATGTGCCCAGGTCGTTGGTCCGGTCTTCATTTGCCGTCGTATCTTGCATTGAATTGCAAATAGAAGCCATGCCGTCCGCTTCAAGCGGGCCGGAGAACGGATGAAACAGACAAGTAAATCCGATCTGCCGAAAAAGGTTTGTGCGACCTGTGGCCGACCCTTCGCATGGCGGAAGAAGTGGCGCGCGGTTTGGGACGAGGTCCGATATTGTTCAAACCGATGCCGCTCGGCGCGGCCGCGTCAGCGGCCGTAGACATCCTCCAGACGCTCGATGTCGTCTTCCTCGACATAGTCGCCGACCTGTACCTCGATCATGTGCAGGGGGTCCGGCCCCCTGTTTTCCAGACGATGTGTGGTGCCGACCGAAACATAGGTGCTCATGTTGCGGGTCAGGACCTGCTCTTCGCCGTCGATGGTGACATGGGCCGTACCGCGGACCACGACCCAGTGCTCCGAGCGATGACGGTGCCGCTGCAGAGACAGGCAACCTCCAGGGCGCACGATGATGCGCTTGACCCGGAAACCGTCCTCCTTGTCGATATCCTCATAGGTGCCCCACGGACGCGCGACACGACGGTGATGGTCGGCTTCGGCAACACGGTCCTTCGACAGGGCGGCGACAACGTCCTTCACTTCTGCCGCGCGATCTTTCGGCGCGACAAGAACCGCATCGGACGTCGATACCACGACCATGTTCTCGAGCCCGATTGCCGCAAGCAGGCGGCCGTCCTCGGAGCGCAGATAGCTGCCGCTGGTATCCCGTATGGCGACCCGTCCGGTGCTGGCATTTCCATCGGGGTCGTGGCCCGCGGAGTCATAAAGCGCGCCCCAGGAACCAAGATCACTCCAACCCATATCGGCGGTGACGGTGGCTGCCCGGTCCGTCCGCTCCATCACGGCGACATCGATGGACACCGATGGTGCCGTCCCAAACAAGTCGGCGTCCAGCCGTGTGAAACCGATATCCTGCTGGGCGGAGTCAAGGGCGCGGCAAGCCGCAGCCTCCGCCTTTGGCGCGAATTTGCGCAGTTCCGCCAGCATCACCGATGCGCGGAACACGAACATGCCGCTGTTCCAGCCGTACCCGCCCTCGTCCAGATAAGCCTGCGCGGTCGCGACATCCGGCTTTTCGACGAAGGCCCCGACGGTCGCCACACCGTCCAGCTCCGCAATCGGGGTGCCTTGCCGGATGTAACCATAACCGGTTTCCGGATGTGTCGGCTCGATGGAAAAGGTGACGATCCAGCCGGCTTCCGCCGCGGCAACCGCCTTTCGCAAGGATTCTGTAAAGGCGGCCTCATCTTCAATTCGATGGTCCGATGCAAATATGCCGACCACAGGATCGTGCCCGTTCCGCATTGCCGCATGACAGGCGAGTGCGACCGCAGGCGCGGTGTTCCGACCGACTGGTTCCAGAATCAGCGCCGTTGGCGACACGCCGATCTCTTCCAGTTGCTGACGCACCAGAAACCGGTGGTCGTCATTGGCAATGATGATCGGTGCGGCAGCGTCCTGCGTCCCGGAAAGGCGTTGTACCGCCTGTTGCAGCAGCGACCCCTCACCAATCAGCGAAAGGAGCTGCTTTGGATAGGTCTTGCGGGAGAGGGGCCAAAGCCTTGTACCGGAGCCACCGGACAGAATGACGGGTTGAAACGGGATATCGCGCATGGATCGGTTCACTTCATTGCTGGGCGGGCGCGGCGCAGCTTATAGAGTGCCGCGGGCTGGGAAAAGGACTGACGGCTACGGTTTGGGCCTGCGTTCGGCGCTCGGCGGCTGGCCGAACCGACTGGAGTAGCTGCGCGTGAAATGGGCGGCCGAGCCAAAGCCGCAGCGGAAGGCGATATCAATGATCGTCAGGTCGGTCTGGCGCAGCAATTGCCGGGCGCGATCCAGGCGCAGGCCCCGATAGTAGGCGCCCGGCGTCGTCTTCAACCACTTCTTGAATTGCCGTTCCAGCTCTCGCGGCGAAACGCCGGCTGCTTCTGCAAAGGTTTCGATCCGGACGCTGTCCTCCAGATTGCCTTCCATCGCCTCGACGGCCCGGATCAGCCTGGGATTGATGCCGCGCAGGCGCTCCCGCAGTTTCAGGCGCTGTGAATCACCGCCTTCCCTGATACGGGAATAGACGAATTCGTCCGCGGCCTTGTTTGCCAGTTCTTCGCCCTGGCGCATGCGCAGCAGGCTCAGCATCATATCCAGGCCCGCTGTCCCGCCGGCCGCAGTGAACCGGTCCCTGTCTACGACGAACAGATCCTGGGTGAAGGCAACGCGTGGGAAGCTTTCGATATAGCCTTCCAGCATCTCCCAATGGGCGGTCGCGCGGTATCCGTCCAGAAGGCCTGCACTGGCCAGCACGAAGGTCCCGTTGTCCAGCGCGCCAAGGGCCGATCCGAAGCTGGACCAGCGGCGCAGGACCGCCAGAACATCCGGTGTAGCCAGTTCCTCGTGATCGTAGCTTGCCGCAACGACAAGCGTCGGCAACCGCTGTGCCGATCCAAGGGAATGATCCACGGAGACACTGATCCCGTTGGCGGCGCGAACGGAGGCGCCATCGCGCGACAACAGGACCCATTCATAGAGTGGCTTGCCGGACAGCCAGTTCGCCATGCGCAATGGATCGATCATGGCCGAAAAGGCCAGCATGGAGAACCCGGGGAGCAGCAGAAAGCCGATGCGCTCCGTGTTCGAGGTGGCGGGGCGGTGGAACATGCTCCAGCAATAAAGACGGATTCCATCATGCTCAAGTCGGAAAATGGAAAGCGTGAGGGGTGGCGGCAATTACCATCCGGCAAAACGCAAGAGCGGGAGGATTTCCAGCAATGAATTCAGACGTCGTCATCACCTGTGCGGTAACCGGATCGGGCGCGACCCAGGACAAACATCCGGACCTGCCCAAGACGCCGGCTCAGATCGCCGACAGCGCCGTTGAAGCGGCCAAGGCCGGTGCGGCGATCGTCCATATCCATGTCCGCGAAGACGATGGCACGCCCTGCCGGGATCCCAGGAAGTTCAAGGAAGTCTGCGACCGTGTCCGCGACAGCGGCGTCGACGTGGTGCTGAACCTGACCGCGGGTATGGGCGGCGACCTGACGCTGGGCCCGCCAGAGGACCCGATGGCGATCAACCAGGCGGAGACCGACATGGCGCCCTGGTCGGAGCGCCTCGATCACGTCCGGGAATGCCTGCCGGAAATCTGCACGCTGGATTGCGGGTCGATGAACTTCGGCAACGGCAACTACGTCATGACCAATACGCCGCCGATGCTGCGCGCATTGGCCCAGGGCATGAAGGACATCGGCATAAAGCCGGAGGTTGAGGTCTTTGACACCGGCCATCTGTGGCTCGCCAAGCAGCTCCATGCCGAAGGTTTGCTCGACGATCCGCCGTTGTTCCAGCTTTGTCTGGGCATCCCCTATGGCGCAGAGGCCAACACGACCGCAATGAAGGCCATGGTGGACATGATGCCGGCCAACGCAAACTGGTCGGGTTTCGGGATCAGCCGGATGCAGATGCCGATGGTCGCGCAGGCCGTCCTGTTGGGCGGCAATGTCCGCGTCGGGCTGGAAGATAACCTGTATCTCGATCGTGGTGTTTTCGCGACGAACGCCCAGCTTGTGGAACGGGCCCGCACCATCATTGAACTGATGGGGGCGAAGGTCTGCACGCCTGAGGAAGCACGTCAGAAATTCTCGCTGAAGAAGCTGGTCTGAGGAGCACCGCAGAATGTCGGAAGTGAAGACTGTCGGCCTTGTCGGCGGCGGGGTGATCGGTGGTGGCTGGGCGGCGCGCTGTTTGGCGAACGGCCTGGACGTCGTCGCCTATGACCCGGCGCCCAATGGCGAGGCGATCCTGCGTGGCAAGGTTGCCAACGCCTGGCCGGCGCTGACCCGTGTCGGGCTGCACCCGGAAGCATCCCAGGACCGACTGCGCATGGCTTCGTCCATCGAGGAGGTTGCGGCCGCATCGGACCTTGTTCAGGAATCCGTCCCGGAGCGTCTGGATCTGAAGATCCGAATTCATGCCCAGATCGACGCGGCGGCCGCCCCGGAGGTACTGATCTGCTCCTCCACCTCGGGTCTGCTGCCCAGCGATTTCCAGGCGGAATGCCGGCATCCGGAGCGGGTGCTGGTCGGCCATCCGTTCAATCCCGTCTATCTGTTGCCGCTCGTCGAGATCGTCGGCGGCAAAAAGACATCGCAGGATGCGCGGGAGCGCGCCGGGGCCTTCTACGAGAAGATCGGGATGTATGCGGTCCAGTGCAGAACCGAGGTCGAGGGATTCCTGTCGGACCGACTGCAGGAAGCGCTTTGGCGCGAAAACCTGCATATGCTGGCCGAGGGGCATGCGACCACCAAGGAAATGGACGATGTCATCGTATACGGGCCGGGGCTTCGCTGGGCCTTCATGGGGGTCAACCGAACCTTTGCGCTGGCCGGGGGCGATCAGGGCATGCGCCATTTCATGGAGCAGTTCGGCCCGGCCCTGAAACTGCCCTGGACCAAGCTGGAAGCGCCGGAGCTGACGGACGAGCTGATCGACACGGTCGTCCAGGGAACCGAGGAGCAACTGGCGGGTACGACGATCCAGGAAATGGAACAACTGCGCGACGACTGCCTGATCGAGATCATGGAAGCATTGTCGAAATACCGTGAAGGCGCCGGCGAAGTGCTGCTGCGCCTGCGGGAAAAGAACGCATAAGGCGGCAGAGATGGATTTCAGCATTACCGAAGAGCAGAAACTGATCGTCGAAACGGCGCTCCGCTTCGTTGAGGAAGAGCTCTATCCGTACGAGGAGGAGGTCGAGAAGGCCGACAAGGTCAGCCCGGAACTGGGCGAGGCGATCAAGCGCAAGTCGATCGAACTGGGTCTATACGCCGCGAACATGCCCGAAGAAGTCGGCGGCGGCGGTCTGGATACCCTTTCCATGTGCATGCTGGACCGTGCGCTGGGCCGGGCCAGCATGGCACTGAACTATATCGTCTATCGGCCGTCGAATGTGCTTCAGGCCTGTGTCGGCGATCAGCGAGAACAGTATCTGTATCCGGCCTGCAGGGGAGAGCGCGTCGATTGCTTCGCGATGACCGAGCCGGGCGCCGGATCGGATGTGCGCGGCATGAAGACCTTCGCGAAACGGGACGGCAGCGACTTTGTCATCAATGGGGTGAAGCACTTCATCAGTCACGTCGATTGGGCGGATTTCATCATCCTGATGGCGGCGACCGGCGAGGAAGACAGCCCGCGCGGCAAGCGCAAGAAGATCACCACCTTCCTGGTCGACAAGGATACGCCCGGCCTGACCGTTCGCCCGGGATACAGCAACGTTTCCCACCGTGGATATCACAATTTCATACTGGAATTCGACGATTGCCGCGTGCCGGAAACCGCGGTGCTTGGCGAGGTCGACAAGGGTTTCGATGTGGCCAATGACTGGCTGGGGGCGACCCGACTGCAGGTTGCCTCCCTGTGCCTGGGACGCTGCGACCGGGCGATGGAGCTTTCCCTCGATTGGGCCGCGAACCGGGAGCAGTTCGGTCAGAAGATCTCCAAGTTCCAGGGGGTCTCGTTCAAGCTGGCCGACATGCAGACCAAGCTAAAGGCCGCGGAGCTTCTGACCTATGAAGCGGCCTGGAAGTACGACAACGGATCCATGACCGATATGGATGCCGCCATGTCGAAGCTCTCGGCGACCGAAGCGCTGGCCTACATCGCCGATGAGGCGATTCAGATCCATGGCGGCATGGGCGTGATGTCCGAACTTCCGCTGGAGCGGATCTGGCGGGATGCGCGTATCGAGCGGATCTGGGAAGGCACCAGCGAAATTCAGCGCCACATCATTTCGCGTTCCCTGCTGCGTCCCTTGGGCGGGTGACAAAATGGCCGCGGTGGGGTTGGATCGCCTCCTTCGGCCGCGCAGCATTGCTGCGATCGGGGGCCGAGAGGCGGAAAAAGTGGTGCTGGAATGTCAGAAGGTCGGCTTCGATGGCCCGATCTATCCGATCAGCCGCTCCCGTCCGACGATGGCAGGAATTGCCAGCCTTGAATCGATAGCCGATCTTCCCGAACCGCCCGATGCTGTTTTCCTGGCCATTCCGGCGGAACCCACAATCGACGCGGTCGGCCAATTGTCTGCGATCGGGGCCGGCGGCGTGGTGATCTATGCCAGCGGTTTTGCGGAAACCGGGGAACTTGGGTTGGATCGTCAGAAGCGGCTTTTAACCGCTGCTGGCGACATGGGTATGCTGGGCCCGAACTGTTATGGGGCGGTCAACTATCTGGACGGTGTAGCGCTTTGGCCTGACGACCATGGCGGAAAGCGCGTGGACCGGGGTGTAGCCCTGATCAGTCAGAGCGGAAACGTCGCTATCAGCCTGTCGATGCAGGAGCGCGGTTTGCCGGTGGCGCAATTGGCGGCACTCGGCAATCAGGCGAAGGATGGCGTGCCATCGGTCATGCGCTCCCTGCTGCGGGATGAGCGTGTCACCGCGATCGGTCTGTTTATCGAAAGCGTCGGCGACATACCGGGTTTCTGTGAAGCGGCGCTGCAGGCCGCGCGTCAGGGCATCCCCGTGGTTGTACTGAAGACCGGGGAGTCCGATGCGGCCGCCCGGGTGGCGCTGTCGCATACCAGTTCCATGACGGGGTCTTCCGCGGGTTTTAACGCTCTCTGCGATCGTCTCGCGGTAATTCGGGCGGAAACCCTGCCGCAGTTCCTGGAGATACTGAAATTCGTACACGTCCATCCCGGGCTGAGCGGGCGGCGCATACTGACCATGAGCTGCTCAGGCGGCGAGGCGGGCATTCTTGCGGATCTGGCGGAGAAGATCGGCCTGACAATGCCCCCCTTTGCCAGGGATCGCGCCGAAGCCCTTCTGGAAGTCCTGGGGGAGAAGGTTACCATCGACAATCCCCTCGACTACCACACCTATATCTGGGGCAACGGACCGGCGATGACGGCCTGCTTCACGGAAGCTCTCAAGCAGGATGTCGATGCCGGGATTCTGGCGCTCGATACGCCGGATCGGCATGGGCTGGACCTCTTCGGCTGGCCGGAAGCGATGGATGCGATCATCGAAGCGGCGGCCGTGAGCGGCCGTCCCACGGCAGTTGCGTCCAGCCTGCCGGAGAACATGCCCGTGGCGTTGAGCGAACGCTTTCTGGCCGCCGGTGTCGTGCCGCTTCAGGGGTTTGATGACGCACTCAAGGCGGTGGATCGCGCGGCATGGTATGCCGAGGCGCGTTCCAGGGCGCTCGACAAACCGCTACCGGTCGCACCGGGACCGCGCACCGTGGGACAGTCGACCGTGCTCGACGAATGGCGGTCGAAGAAGGCGCTGCAGGCATTTGGGCTGGCGCTGCCCGAAGGGGCGCTTGTTTCTGATGCCAGCGAAGCGGTCGCGGCGGCGGAGGCCATCGGTTACCCCGTTGTCGTGAAGGCATGCTCCGCCGCGCTGGCACACAAGACCGAAGCAGGGGGCGTCGCCCTGAATCTGGCCGACTCCGATGCGGTCGCGGCCGCGGTGGAACGCATGTCGGCGCTTTCCGACCGCTTCATCGTCGAAAGGATGGCGCGCGATGCGGTCTGTGAAATCATTGTCGGTGTGAGCCGAGACGACCAGGTCGGGCCGATGCTGATGATCGGTGCTGGCGGCATCCTGGCGGAACTGCTCAGGGATACGGCCGTTCTGCTGTTTCCGGTTTCTGCCGAGGATGTCGGTCATGTATTGGACCGGTTGCTGGTCGGCCGGCAACTTGCGGGATACCGTGGCAAACCTGCAGGCGACCGGAACGCGGTGATTGACGCTGTCCTGGCCGTTGCCCGTTTCGTCGAGGCGCATGTCGACCGCCTGGAGGAATTGGATATCAATCCACTGATTGTTCTTCCCGACGGGCAGGGCGTGGTGGCGGCGGATGCGCTGATCCGCTGGTCAGACTAATCGTGCGATAGGAAAGGGAGCATCATGACCGACAATCCAGTGAAAACCGTTCGGGACGGTCACGTTCTGGAAGTGACTCTGGACCGGCCGAAGGCCAACGCGATCGATGCCGCCACCAGTCGCGAACTGGGCCGCGTATTCGCGGAGTTCCGGGACGATCCCGATCTGCGCTGTGCCATTCTGACCGGGGGCGGGGACAAGTTTTTCTGCCCGGGATGGGATTTGAAGGCGGCGGCCGACGGAGAGGCGGCCAATTCGGATTATGGCGTTGGCGGATTCGGCGGGTTGCAGGAACTCCCCAATATGAACAAGCCGGTTATTGCGGCGGTCAACGGCATTGCCTTCGGCGGCGGTTTTGAACTGATGCTGTCCTGTGACATCATCGTCGCCGCGGACCATGCGACTTTTGCGCTGCCGGAGATCAATTCGGGCGTCATCGCGGATGCCGCGACGATCAAGCTGCCGCGCCGTATTCCTTATCATATCGCCATGGAAATGCTGTTCACCGGGCGGCGTCTCGATGCCGAGGAAGCGGCCCGCTGGGGCTTCGTGAACGAGGTCGTGCCGGCCGACCGTCTGATGGAGCGGGCGCGGGAGAAGGCACGCCTTCTGGCCGAAGGCCCGCCACTGGTCTTCGCAGCCATCAAGGAGGTTCTCCGCGAGACGGAAGGCATGCGTTTTCAGGATGCGATCAGTCGGATGAACCGCGAAGAGTTTGCCACCATCCGAACTCTCTATCATTCTGAAGATCAGAAAGAGGGCGCGCGTGCCTTCGCGGAGAAGCGCAAACCGCAATGGAAGGGCCGTTAGGCACGAAACGGTCCCGGGCAGGAAGGGCCTGTGACGGAACGCTGTCACCTGATCTTCGAAGGGGCAACGGTCGTGGACGGCACGGGCGCGTCTGCCTTTGTGGCGGACGTTGCGGTGGAAGGCGACCGGATCGCGGCCGTCGGCGACCTTGCCGAATGGACAGCAGATGAGCGCATCGACGCGCGCGGGCGGGTCCTGAGCCCCGGTTTCATCGACGTTCATACCCATGACGATCTGGCGGTCTTCAAATCGCCGGATATGTGCTGCAAGGTCTCCCAGGGGGTGACCAGCGTGATTGCCGGCAATTGCGGCATCAGCGTTGCGCCCTTCGCGAGCGGGGGACCGTTTCCGGCGCCATTGACCTTGCTGGGCGGATTGCATGACTTCACCTATCCGACGGTGGCGGCCTATCGCGCGGATTGGGATCGGACCCCGTCTTCGATAAATCTGGCTCTGCTGGTTGGCCATTCCTCACTTCGGGTCACGGCAATGGGGGATGATCTGGATCGGCCGGCCTCCGATGACGAGGCCGCAGCAATGGCCGATGCACTGCGCCAGGCCTTGCTGGAGGGCGCAATCGGCTTCTCGACGGGCCTGGACTACCCGCCCGCCAGCAAGGCCCCGGAAGAGGAAATCATCGCGCTGGCACGTGTCCTGGCGGAGGTTGGCGGGCGCATCTATACCAGTCATATCCGGGACGAGGGCGACCAGGTCATCGAGGCCCTGGAGGAGGCGATCCATACCGGAGGCACGGCGCGGGTACGGACTGTCGTCTCGCACCACAAATGTTCCGGGCCGAAGAACTATGGACGCAGCGTCGAGACCTTGTCCCTCCTGAACAAGGCAATGGCGTCCGGCACCGACATCGCCCTGGATGTCTATCCCTACACCGCCAGTTCGACGTCGCTACTGCCGAAATATGTCGCCGATGCGGACCAGGTCCTGATCACCCATAGCGAGCCCCATCCGGAAGCCGCCGGGCGCCAGTTGAGCGATCTTTGCGCGGAATGGAACCTGAGCCCGGAGGCAGTCGCCGAAAAGCTTCATCCGGCCGCTGCGATCTATTTCCAGATGGACGAGGGGGATCTGGTTCGGATCATGGCCCATCCTGCGGCGATGATCGGGTCGGACGGCCTGCCCGGCATGCCCAATCCGCATCCGCGGTTGTGGGGAACCTTTCCGCGCGTGCTCGGGCGTTATGTGCGCGAAAAGAAGACGCTGGGCCTGGAGCAGGCCATTCACAAGATGACCGGGTTGTCGGCCCGCACCTTCGGGTTGGAGGAACGTGGGCAGATCGCAGCGGGAATGGCGGCCGATCTGGTTCTGTTCAATCCGGAGACGGTACTGGATGTCGCCGACTATGACGATCCGGAACGTCCTTCCCGGGGAATTGAGGCCGTTTTCGTCAACGGCAGTGCCGTATGGCGGGACGGCGCGGCATGCGGCAACCGGCCGGGCCGGTTCCTCGCGCCCTGATACCTTTCATGCCGGAAATCTGATGTGATCTGATAGACTGTCGCTCATAAGAAACGGCATGTCGCACTGGTTCGATCATGTGGACGGTCCGTGACGGATTGTCTCGTGACGCGACGCGCGATGCAGGCGTCGAGCATCCATGGAGGAAATCGCCATGATCATCTATCCGACGATTCAGGTGAAAAACGGTAAATGCGTGAACCTGGTACGCGGCGACGTCGCAGAAGTTGAAGAGTTCAGCGTATCCCCCCTGGCCGCGGCGAAGTCCTGCGTCAGCAAGGGGGCCGAATGGCTGCACCTGGTTGATATCGACGGCATCCTGCAAGGCGGCGAGCATAATGGCGAAGTTCTCTCCGAGATCATGAACTCGGTGGATGTGCCCTGCCAGGTCGGCGGGGGGATCCGGACGATGGCGTCCGCCGAATGGTGGTTCAATGCCGGGGCGGAACGGATCGTGCTGGGCACTGCCGCCGTGAAAGACCGCACCTTCGTGCGGGAGGCATGCTCGCATTGGCCGGACAAGGTTCTGGTCAGCATTGATGCCTTCGAGGGCAGGGTGGTCATCGAGGGGTGGCGCGAGAAAACCATGTTCACGCCGATCGAACTGGCGCGGGAGTTTCAGAATATCGGCGCTGCGGCGATCATCTACACCGATATCGATATGGACATCGACCTTCCGGAGGCGAGTTTCGCCCATACCACGCAATTGGCGAAGGATCTGGAAATCGACGTAATTTCCGCCGGAACGGTGCGCAGCCTGGACGATGTGGCGGTGCTGAAACACCTGCCGCGCATTTCCGGCGCGATCATTGGCCGGGCCCTGTTCAGCAACACC
The DNA here is from genome assembly GCA_033344895.1 of Alphaproteobacteria bacterium. Lineage (NCBI taxonomy): Bacteria > Pseudomonadati > Pseudomonadota > Alphaproteobacteria > Alphaproteobacteria bacterium. The sequence continues at coordinate 4,169,415 of JAWPMN010000001.1, read as the reverse complement.
ATATCGCTGGAGGACGCGATAGCGGTCGCCCGGCAGAAGGTTGCGGAAACACCGTTCCTCTGATCACGCAAGAGCCGTGCGGATATGGGCGACGGTCACAGCATGCTTGTGTGACCGTCCACGGGGAGTGCCTGGCCGGAAATCCGCCGCCCGGCGTCGGAACACAGGAAGAGAGCGGCTTCCGCCACATCATCGGCCGTCACGAAGCAGCGCATGCTGGTATCTTTGACATAGTCCGTGCGGATCTCGGCTTCGCTTCGGCCCGTACTCTCGGCTTCGGCAGCGATGACCCTGTCCATCCGGTCACCCTCGACCGCACCGGGGCACAGCGCGTTGACCCTCACACCGTTGGGACCGGCCTCCACCGCGGCGGTCTTGGTCAGGCCGATAATTCCCCATTTTGCCGCACAATAAGGGGAGCGTTCGGGATACCCGTATAGCCCGCCCGTGGACGAAAAGTTGACGATTGACCCGCTGCCTTGCTGCTTCATCGGTCCCAGGGCGCGGCGCATGCAGTGATAGGCGCCGGTCAGGTTGACCGTGATGCAGGCCTGCCAGGCCACCGGGTCGGTAACTTCGATCGGGCCGGTCGGGCCCTTCGTTCCGGCGGCATTGATCAGAATGTCGATCCCGCCAAGCGCATCGAGTGCCGCGTCGAAGAACTGATCAACGGAGACCGGATCGCCGACATCGACAGATGAACGGCCGATGGTTTCCGGGAGGGTGTCCAAGGCCCCGACGTCGATGTCGCCGGCATAGACCGAGGCCCCTTCGTCCAGCAGCCTCTCGGCAATGCGCCGTGCGATGCCGGCACCGGCCGCGGTGACAACTGCTCTTTTGCCAGTGAAACGCTGCAACGCTACCCTCCCTGAAGCGGCTGAACGAGGATGTCACGATGCTGGACGAACTGACGGCGGGCAAGCCGGATTCCGACGTCGAAACTGCGGAAGACGACCAGTTGTTCTGCGCGGAATGCGGGGCGTCCGTGACCCGGGAGTCGCTGGCGACCGTGCGGCGCGATTCCCATCAGCACACGGTCTTCAATCCCATGGGGCAGGTCTTCACGATCCGCTGCTTCGACGATGCCTGGGGACTATTGTCGCCCCACGAAGGACGGTCCGAGTTCACCTGGTTTCCCGGGTTCGACTGGCGCGTTGCGATATGCGGTGCCTGTGGAACGCATATCGGTTGGCGCTACGACGTCAGGGCGGGAGCGGACCGGTTTTATGGCCTGATCCGCTCCCGCCTTGTCGATAGTCGGAAATCCTGAAACGGGACCGTCAGGCCGCTTCCGGGTGACCGCGACCTTCTTCGGCTGCGTGACAGGCGACGGTTGTCCCGCCCTTGGTAAAGGGTTGGGGAATTTCCGTCTTGCAGCGTGAATTCACCAGCGGACACCGTGGGTGGAACGGACAGCCGGGCGGCGGTGTGATCGGATCGGGGATTTCCCCTTTCACCGCGTCCGCGGTCCGTCCGAAGGCGTCAACGCGGGGCGCGGCATCCATCAGCATCCGGGTATAGGGGTGCTGCGGGTGATCGAACAGGTCGTCCCGGTCCGCCGTTTCGACCAACTGTCCCAGATAAAGCACGCCGATCTGATCCGCCATGTAACGGACGACAGACAGATCGTGGCTGATGAACAGATAGGTCAGGCCGAGATCACGCTGGAGATCCTTCATCAGGTTCAGAACCTGGCTCTGGACCGAGACGTCCAGGGCGGATGTCGGTTCGTCACACACGATGAATTCGGGGTTGGAGGCTAGCGCGCGCGATGGCGATGCGCTGCCTTTGCCCGCCGGAAAATTCATGCGGGTACTTCTGGCCGTCCGTCTCCGCAAGGCCGACCTGCTCCAGTAGCTCGGTCACCCTGTTGCCGATTGCTGTATCGCCCTCCAGCAGTCGGAAGGCGCGGATCGGTTCGGCGATGATGTCGCCGACGCGCCAGCGCGGGTTAAGGCTGGCATAAGGGCTCTGGAAGATCATCTGGATCCGTCGCCGCAGGGCGCCTGTGGACTTGCTGTCCAGGGCGCCGAACAGATCCGTTCCGTCGACCGTCACCTTCCCGGAAGTCGGACGCAGCAGGCCGACCGCCATCTTGCCGATGGTGGACTTGCCGGAGCCGCTCTCACCGACCAGGGCAAAGGTCTTGCCTTTCGGTATCTCGAAATTGACGTTACGGGCTGCGGTCAGGAACTGCTTGTGCCGACGTTCCAGCACGCGGTTCAGCCAGGGCTTGGAGACATCGAAAACACAGGTCAGGTTTTCGGCGCGGATCAGCGGGGTCTGATCGCTCATGCGTTTTCCTCCGCCTTGTTCGGGTTGCCCGTCAGCGCATCGTCGAACAGCCAGCATGCCACCTCGTTCTTGCCGACCGGCTTTAGGACGGGCAGTTCAGAGGTGCAGGGGCCGAAGGCCTTCGTGCAACGGGGGTTGAAGGCGCATCCCGGCGGGATGGCGCGCAGGTTCGGCATGGCGCCCGGAATCTGGCTCAGGCGGTCCGCTTTACCGGTGGGCGAGGGGGTCGAGGCCATAAGGCCAATTGTATAGGGGTGCCTCGGGCTGCTCAGCACATCTCGAGTCGGGCCGATTTCCGCCAGGCGACCGGCATAGAGTACGGCAACCCGGTCGGTGGATTCCGCGATCACCCCCATGTCGTGGGTGATCAGCATCACCGCCGTGCCGCGATCCCGGCAAAGCCGCTTCAGCAGGGCCATGATCTGCGCCTGGACCGAAACATCGAGCGCGGTCGTCGGCTCGTCGGCGATGATCAGTTCCGGCTCGGCCGCCAGGGCGAGTGCGATGACCACACGCTGTCGCATGCCGCCTGAGAACTGGTGCGGATAGTTGTCGATACGCGAGGAAGCGGCAGGAATACCGACTTCCTCAAGGGCAGCAACGGCACGCCGGCGGGCTTCCTGTTCCGATACGGGCAGATGGGTACGGATCGTTTCCACGATCTGATCCCCGACGCGGACCAGCGGATTGAGACTGGTGAGCGGGTCCTGAAAAACCATGCCGATACGCTTGCCGCGAATTCGGCGCATCTTCTCCTGCGACAGGTTGTCGATGCGTTCGCCGGACAGACGGATTTCGCCGCCGGTGATGCGGCCGGGCCGGTCAATCAGACCGACGATCGCCGAACCGCACATGGATTTTCCGGCACCGGATTCGCCGACAACGCCGAGGATTTCACCGCGTGCGATGTCGAATCCGACACGGTCCACGGGGCGTAGAACGCCCTTTCGTGTCGGAAACTCGACGATCAGGTCGGAAATCGAAAGGACGGGTGGTTCGCTCATTTCGATCACCGTAGCTTCGGATTAAGGACGTCGCGCAGCCAGTCACCCAGCAGGTTCACCGACAGGGCAAGCGCGAGCAGCGTCAGGGAGGGGAACAGCAGGATCCACCACTCACCGCTCAGAATGAACTGACGTCCGACATTGATCAGGGTGCCCAGCGATGGTTCCGTCTTCGGGGCGCCAACGCCAAGGAAACTGAGGGTTGCTTCGGCGATGATCGCGAGCGCCAGGCTGATGGTCGCGATGACCAGGATCGGACCGGCGACATTCGGCAGGATGTGACGCAGCATGATGCTCCATTTGGACAGGCCGATCAGATGGGCTGCCTGAACATATTCCTTTTCCCGCTCCACCAGCGTTGCGCCACGCACCGTTCGCGCGAACTGCACCCATTCGGACAGGCCGATCGACACGATCAGCACCCAGATCGCCATTTCATCGCGCAGGGCGGGCGGGATCAGCCCCTTGCCGATGCCGTAGAGCAGCATTGCGACCATGATGGACGGGAAGGTCAGCTGGATATCGGCGATGCGCATGATCAGGCCGTCCAGCCAGCCGCCAATATAGCCGGCAATGAGGCCGAGGGTCACGCCCAGGGTCATGGCGAAAAGGACCGCCGTGATCCCGACGAACAGCGATATCCTGAGGCCGAACAGGATCGTCGACAGGACGTCCCGGCCCTGATCGTCCGTGCCCAGGGTGAAGAAATCGCCGGTGAACTCGTTCGCCGTCATGGGCTCGGTGAACCCGTTCATCAGGTTGAGTGTGCCCGGCTCGAACGGTGTGTAGGGTGACAGCACGGGCGCCAGAAGCGCGCCGGTCACCAGCAGCAGGAACACGGTTGTTGCAACAATGGTCACCGGCGACCGTTTGAACGAATACCAGATGTCGGAATCCAAGATCCGTTCCATGCGCGTTTTCGGTCCGGTCGAACCGGCGAAGGTCGGGCGCGGTGCCGCGCCCTTTGGCTGTGCGTCGGTCATCAGTGACCTCCTCCGCCGGTGCGGTCGGCACGCAGACGCGGATCGATGACGAAATAAAGCAGATCGACCACCAGGTTGATCGTGACGAAAATCGCCCCGACCAGCAGCAGGTAGGCCGACATGATCGGGATGTCGACGAAGTTCACCGCGTTGATGAACAACAGTCCTACCCCAGGCCATTGGAACACGGTTTCCGTGATGATCGCGAAGGCGATGATCAGCCCCAGTTGGAGCCCGGTGATGGTGATCACGGGCACCAGCGTGTTCTTCAACGCGTGACCGAAATGAACGGCGCGGTCGCTGAGGCCACGGGCGCGGGCGAACCGGATGTAATCGGTTCGAAGCACTTCGAGCATTTCCGACCGGACAAGACGCATGATCAGGGTCATCTGGTAAAGGCCGAGCGTGATGGCCGGCAGGATCATGGATTTGAACCCGTTCCAGGTCAGGATCGCCAGCTCCACGCCGAATATCGAAGCCGTCTCTCCGCGCCCGAAGGAGGGGAGCCAGCCGAGATTCACGGCGAAAGCCCAGATCAGGAAGACACCGATCAGGAAGGTCGGCAGCGAAACCCCGATGAGGGATGTCGTCATGACCGTCTGGGCGAGGAAGCCGTCACGCCGGATGGCAGTATAGATGCCGAGCACGATCCCGAGGAAGATCGCGAGGAAACCCGAGAGTGCCGCCAGTTCCAGCGTGGCCGGCAACCGGTTCAGGATCACTTCGCCGACCGGCAGTCCGACGCGGTAGGAGACACCGAAATTACCCTCAAGCGCGCGTCCGAGATACTGGACGTATTGGACGGGGATGGGGTCGTTGAGGCCAAGGCGCTCTTCCAGTTCCGCGCGATCCGCGAGGGTAGCTTCCTGACCCAGAAGGTTTTCCAGCGGGTCGCCCATGAATTTGAACATGGCGAAGGAAACGAACCCGACCGCGAGTAGTACCAGGAGCGCCTGCCCGATACGGCGGATGATGAAGGCGAGCATATCGTCTTCGCTTTCCAGAATGTGTAACGAGAAGGGGCGGCTTTTGCCAAGCCGCCCCTAACCCGTCAAGCCATTACATCTTGTACTTCAGATATTTGAAGTGCGGCTGATCTTCCGGCTGAACCGCGAAGTCGATCTTGTCCGTCATGCCCCAGTTCAGGACCTGATGGTGGATCGGCAGATAGAGGATTTCAGACTGAACCGTGTTCCAGATCTGCGCAATGGTTTCGTTGCGACGATCCAGATCGGTTTCCGACGCCAGGCTGACGATCAGCTGATCCAGGTTCGGATTGGAATAGCGCGTGCCGTTCCAGGAACCCAGTTCGTCGGTCGTGGTGTGGACCAGGAAGTTGAAGATGTATTCCGAATCGAAGGTCGGGACACCCCAGCCGAGCATGTAGAAGTCGGTTTCCTTGTTCTTGATCAGCGGGAAGTGCTGCGCCTTCGGTTTGGCGTCCAGCGCGACCTTGATGCCGATCTGGCCCAGCATGCCCACGGCCGCCTGGCAGATCGCTTCATCGTTGATGTAGCGGTCGTTCGGGCAGTTCAGCGAGACTTCGAAACCATCGGCATAGCCCGCGTCGGCCATCAGACCCTTCGCCTTGTCGATATCGGTTGCCGGATACTTATCCAGCTCTTCCGTCCAGCCATTGACGAACGGAGGCATGATGACGCCGGTCGGCTTCGACTGGCCGCGCATCACCACCTTTTGGATGGCTTCGCGGTTGATGGCGATGTTCATCGCTTCACGCACGCGGACATCGGCGAAGGGGTTCTTGCCTTCGACATTGTCGGAGGTCAGATCGGCGTCGCCGACATTAAGACCGAAGAAAATCGTCCGGTTCTGCGGGGCGGTGCTGACCACGAGGCCGGCGGTTTCCGAAACACGGCCCAGATCCTGAACCGGAACGTCCTGGATCAGGTCGACTTCACCCGACAGGAAGGCGGAAACGCGGGTCGCGCTCTCCTGAATCGGCGTGTAGATGATTTCGGTGACTTCCAGCGGGAACTGGCCGATGCCCCAGTAGTTCGGGTTCGCCTTCAGGACCGTCTTCTGGTCCTGAGCGCGGCTTTCCAGCATGTAGGCGCCGGTACCGTTGACCGAACGGACACAGGGGTTGTCGCCGCCATTGGCGATGTCCTGCGGGTCGGCGCAGCCGTTGGCCATCGTCCAGCCTTCATCCATGATGAACAGGTTGGTCAGGTTGTTCGGCATCAGCGGGTTCGGACCCTTGGTGACGATGTGAACCGTCAGGTCGTCGACCTTACGGACTTCTTCGACGGAGGACAGCAGTTCCTTCATCGCGGAGGTCGGGCGCAGCGCACGGTTCAGCGAGAAAACGACGTCGTCCGCCGTAAAGTCTTCGCCGTTGTGGAACTTCACACCTTCACGCAGCTTGAATTCCCAGATGTTCGGGTCGGCGGTCGCCTCCCAGGAGGTGGCCAGGGCCGGCACGATCTGACCCGCCATGTCGCGATGCAGCAGCGGCTCGTACATCTGGTGGGCCAGCGTATGAGTCGGCCCCTCGTTCTGTGCGTGGGGGTCGAGCGTCAGCGAATCGCCGGCTCGCGCCCATCGCAGGGTTTCGGCCTGCGCGGTTGACAGGGCCGTCGTGGCCGCCAGCCCCGCGGCGAATAGAAACGCCAGTGACTTATTCATGTGATAGTCCCTTTCCCTGTTGTCATGCCGGCATCCATGGGAGGACTAGTTCCCGCTGCGGGATGCCGAACCGGTTGGCGGTCAGGATGCAGGTTATTGTTGTGAAGACCGAAAGACCGATGCGGGCCGAATGTGGCCCTTCACACGTCTGAACGTGGTCTCCCCAGTCCCATCGCATCGTTTACCGTTGAGTGAACTTAATAGATAAGGCGCCGTTTAGGTCAATACCTCTGATCCATCAGGGCAAAGGTGCCGATCCGATTCGTCAATCAAAACTGCCTAATTTCATAGCAATTTCAAGAACTAGCTTTCGGCGAACCGCATCACTGAATCGGATCGATTCATCCACCGTCATAACGAAGGCACCGAAGCCGCCGATCACGTCTTTTCGATAATGCTGCTCCAGAGGCTCACCATTCGGCCCCGGATATCCGCCGCCGCGTGACTTCACGACAAGGGCGTTGATGGTGATTCCCTGGGAGACGGCATCGTCCCGCGCGGCCCGGACCGGACGACCTCCATTCTGCGGACCATCGCCTGAAACATCGATTATCTTTCTCAGGCCCTTGAATTCGTTGCTGTTGATCTTCTGGACGGCATAGTCGATGGCCCCACTGATGGAGTTGTAACCTTGCGCCGCGCGGGGGGCACGGATCAGGCGCTGCGCGAAGTTTTCAGCGCTTTCCGGCCCGTCGATCAGACTCCAGTCGACAATCGTGTGTTGGGAGTAGGGGCCGCCCCATTCGATATAGGCAATGGCAATCCGGCCATGCAGGCCGCCAGCAATGGTCCCTACAACATCGGGATGGGTGATCGCGGCGGCATAACCGCGACGCTGAAGCGCCAGTTCCTCATCGTCGATGGAACCCGAACCGTCGGCCGCGAGGACAATTTCGACATCGACCGTCTGCGATGCTCCGGTGGATTGCGCCGACCCCGTCGGAACCGTTGCCGGTAAAAGACCGGAACAGAATGCAATCAGGGCGAGGCCCAATACTTGTCGACGTTGCATTTCGCACCCCCTCCATGCACGATCCTAACCCATAAAGTTAGAACGAGAGGGAAGCCCGACCATGAAACTGGTACGATATGGTCAGAAAGGCGACGAGAAACCGGGCCTGATCGATGAGGATGGGGCCGTCCGGGATTTGTCGGGAATCGTATCCGATATCGATGGCGCCGCCCTCACGTCGGATGGGTTGAAGGCCATTGCCGCGCATCCCGTCAAGAAACTGCCGATTGTCGAAGGTAAGCCGCGGCTCGGTGTGCCGGTATCGGGAACAGGCAAGATAATCTGTATCGGCCTGAACTACCGCGATCATGCCAAGGAAGTCGGCGCCCAGCCGCCCAGCGAACCGGTCATTTTCATGAAGGCGACCAGCGCGCTAACAGGGCCGTCGGATGATATCAAGCTCCCCAAGGGCTCCAGCCACACCGATTGGGAAGTCGAACTGGCGGTCGTCATCGGGGAAAAGACGTCCTACGTTTCCGAAGAGGATGCCCTGAAGCATGTCGCCGGCTATGCCACCTTCATAGATCTGTCCGAGCGCGACTATCAGAACAAGCGAGGCGGACAATGGACGAAGGGTAAGAGCTGCGACACCTTCGCGCCGCTCGGGCCCTGGCTGGTCACTCGGGATGATGTGGTGGATCCTCAGCGCCTCGGCCTGTGGCTGGAAGTCGATGGCCGCCGCAAACAATTCGGTAACACCGAACTGATGATCTTCGGCGTCGCCCATATCGTCAGCTATCTCAGCCATTTCATGACCCTGCATCCCGGCGATGTCATCGCCACAGGCACGCCGCCCGGCGTCGGGCACGGCATGGATCCGCCAGAATATCTGCGCGCCGGAAACCGTCTGGAATGCGGGGTCGACGGACTGGGCAGGCAGAATCACTTCGTCGTAGCGGCCTGACGGCGGCGCCTTGCGGAGGGTCAGAAGCCGTTGGGATTGCCGTCGCGATACAGGGCTTCGCCGAGATACGTGCCATGGGCGTCGAACAGGCGGAAGGTGCCGCCATCGGTCTCACTGAGGAAGGCACATTCGCTGCTGCCGTCCATTTCAGTCAGACAGCGGCGGCCATCACTCATCACCGACCAACGCCCCTGAACCGGGCTGCCCTTTCGAAGGCCGGCAAAATCCCCGCCGGGCCGCAGATACAGCTTGTCGGCCCCGCCGTCGGGATAACGGCGCTCTTCGGTTTGACCATCGACAATCATGGCTGTTACGGCCGCAACGGTCGCATCATTACGACGCGGCGCGGTGAATCCCCCCGGATTGCCGAACTCCACACTGAAGTGGCGTAGGCCCCGACTGTCAGCCGCGCCGTTCACGATCGGAACGGCGACATGGCGCGCTTCGGTTTCGTAAACCACGAGGCATCGATATTCCGGGACCGGCGCAGTTTCGATGCAGTAGTGGCCGTCCCGATTGGTCTTCCAACTTCCCGTTTCCAGGGTCGTACCATCTTCGCGGCCACCGCCCAGTCGGCCGTTGGGAGCGTGGTAGCGTCGGTGACCATTTGTTGGGCCACCCTCGAAGGTCAGCGTTGAATCCGAAACAAGCTGGCGAACAGCGGCTTCGTCAAGTCGGCGCGCCTCGGAAGCGCCAACCGGCAGATCAATTACCGCCAGCCCCTCCGCCGCCACGAAATCCAACACGACGGTGCGGCCGGCATCGGCCGCAATGGCTGTACGAGTTGCCTCGCCCCCCGCCGAATAGGTTTCCAGGGCTGGGGCGGCCTTTTCCTTCAGAAGCGTATCGCCATCGCTCCATCCTGGCAGGACAACCGGTAGAATCGTCGTGGCAGCGGATAACAGAGCCTCGGCGTCAGCGGAGGATCCGACTTTCCGGACCAGGCGCGTCAGAACAGGGCGGTTGCGCGCGTCGAATGCGACCTGAACGGAGTGAGCGCCGGAATTCTCACCATTCGGCGCGAGTGCGTAAACGGCGCCGGAAAGACCGGCCTTCCGACCGGTTACCGACAGATCGAGGGCCGATTCCAATTGCAGAACCAGAAGCGGCTTGTCCTGAGCCTGTGCGCCGGGGGCAAGGAGGACGAGGAAGCAGAAAAGGGCGATACAGGCTGTCAGTCGCATGGCGTTCCACGGAAGATTCTGAACTGTCTCCGGCAGTCTGTCCGAAGGATGCGGCCGGAGGAGGGCCATAAAATGGCGCAATGGCGACGGCGTCAACGGCCGATGAAGCGGGGAGGGCGCTTCTCGTTGAAAGCGCGAATGCCCTCCTGGCGGTCTTCGGTGTCGACCAGCGTATTGTAGCACTCCAGTTCATAGGCGAGGCCGGTGGACAGATCCATATCCGTAGCGTTGCGCGCTGCCTTCAGCACCTGCTGCACGGAAAGCGGAGCGTTGGCGGCGATCCGTTTGGCACTTTCCAAGGCCTCGGCCTTCGTGGTTCCGGGGCGGCAAAGACGGTTCACGATGCCCCAGTCATGCGCCTGCTGAGCGTCGAACGGGGTTCCGGACAGCAGAATTTCCAGGGCCCGCGCCCGTCCGGCGACCCTCGGCAGCAACTGCGTCCCGCCGATCCCGGGTATCAGACCGAGGGTTACTTCGGTCAGGGCGAAACGTGCATTTTCGGATGCATAGACGAAGCTGCAGCCCAGCATGAGTTCGAACCCGCCTGCGAAGGCCGCTCCCTCGACCGCCGCGATGACCGGGATGGGGCACTGCATCAGGCCGTAAGACATTCTCTCGAACAGGGCGTGCTGGTGCTGCCAGGCTGCCTTGTCCATGCCGTTTCGTTCCTTCAGATCGGCGCCCGAGCAGAAAGCCTTTTCGCCGGCACCGCTGAGGACGATGCAGCGGAAATCATGGCGGTCCGTACTGGCGATTTCGTCCCAAAGCGCGACCAGTTCTTCCGCCATTCTGGTGTTGAACGCATTGCGACGGTCCGGACGGTTCAATTCGATCCGCAGGACATGATCTGCGGGCGCATCCACGGCCAGGGTGTCATGGTTCGATGCCGTCAGTCCGTCGGTCACAGGGGCCTCCATTCAGGATTCTGCTGTTTGCGCCGAAGCGGGATCGAGAGCACGACCTGCCTTGCTTCGGTATTTTTATTGCGTCGCAGCATGGTGGTGAGGTTATAGGATTTCAAAACGCGCCTTCCCAACGGGCTCACTAGCCGCTAGTCTTTGCGCCACCGGACCTTCGCACGAAAAGACGAAGGCGAAAACATGCCCTTGGGAAAACAACGCCGACAAACAGATTGGCGAGAGGGCAGAAACAGAGGGGGATGGAGCACGGACGGGACAATCCCGATCGGGCACGGATCCTCCTGAACAATGGGAGGTACATCTATGCTCTTGAGGAAGCTGGGATTAGGTGTGGCCGCTGCCGCACTTTCCATGTCCGTTACCGCGGCCCAGGCGAAAGTCGAAGGCGATACGATCATACTCGGATCGGCGATTTCCCTGACCGGCAAGTACTCCACGAACGGCATTCACACGCAGAACGGCTATGAACTGGCCGCGAAGATGATCAACGACAATGGTGGGGTCACCGTCGACGGCAAGCAGTACAAGATCAAGATCGAGTACTATGACGATGAATCGACGCCGGCGCGCGGCGCACAATTGGCCGAACGCCTGATTCAGCAGGACGGCGTGGAATTCATGCTGGGCCCGTATTCGTCCGGTCTGACCAAGGCAATTGCGCCCGTGACCGAGAAATACGGCGTGCCGATGGTTGAGGCTGAAGGGGCGTCGCGGTCACTGTTCACTCAGGGCTACCGTTACCTCTTTGCAGTTCTCTCCACGTCTGAGCAGTATCTGGCTTCGGCCATCGATCTGGCTGCGGATCAGGCCAAATCGGCCGGCAAGGATCCGGCGGAGTTGAAGCTCGCGCTGGCCTTCGAGAACGATCCGTTCTCGCAGGATGTCCGCGCCGGGGTGATGGAAGATGCGGCAAAGCATGGCATGCAAATCGTCATCGACGAGAACCTGCCGCGCGACCTCTCGGACATGACGCCGACCTTGATCAAGGTGAAGGCCCTAAAGCCGGATCTTCTGATCATTTCGGGGCATTCTAAGGGGGCTGCCACGGCTGCTCGTCAGATCGGCGAAATGGCGATCGACGTGCCGATGATCGCCATGACCCATTGCGATGCCGCCAAGGTTACCGAGAAGTTCCCGGAAGCCTCCGAAGGTTTCCTGTGCGCCACGCAATGGTCGCCGACGCTTTCCTACAGCGACGACCTGTTCGGTTCCGCGGCGGATTTCGAGAAACTGTTCAAGGAAACCTATGAAGGCTACGACGCCGGTGTGCCGTATCAGTCGGCACAGGCCGCCGCCGCCGTGATGGTATTCGCGGATGCCTTTGAACGCGCCAACAGCTTCGACAAGGACAAGGTCCGGGACGCGCTGTCGGCGACGGATATGATGACGTTCTACGGCGGGATCAAATTCTCCGAGGCCGGCAACAACATCGCGAAGCCGATGGTGCTGTGGCAGATTCAGGAGAACAAGTATCAGGTGGTCGCGCCGCCGAAATGGGCCTCTCACAAACTGGTTTGGCCGCGTCAGGCTGCGGGTAACTAACGAACCCGCTCGTTGCGAAGGTCGGGTGGGTGCGCCCCCTTTCGCCGTTCCTCATGGACGGCGTCAGGGGGCGTGTACCCGGCGCCTCGCACAAGCCGCGTCATCGGAGCTTTGCAATAGGGACAATCGACAATGTGGGGAAGTATCGAGGTTCTCCTCTCCCTGCCGGCCTATAATGTCGGCCTGATCTTGAACGGCCTCTGTGTCGGCGCCGTATTTGCGCTGGCGGCCTATGGGCTGGCCCTGGTCTGGGGGGTGATGAACGTGAAGAACCTGGCCCAGGGCGAGTTTGTCATCATGGGCGGGTATCTGGCCTGGTACATGGCCAAGACGACAGGCATGAACCCGCTGCTGACCCTGCCGATTGTCGCCGTGGTGATGTTCGGTTTCGGATGGGCCATCTACGTGCTGATGATACGGCGGGTGGTCGACAAGGATCTGTTCACCTCCCTGCTGGCGACATTTGGACTGGCAATCGTCATGCAGCAGGCCCTGAACCTAGCCTTCGGACCGGAAGTCCAGGTGGCGCAGTTCGGTCGCGGATCGGTGTCCATGCTGGGCGGTGTCGTGTCCATTCTGGAGATCAAGTTCTGGGCGTTCGGCATGTGCATCCTGCTGGCCGGCGCCGTCGTTGCTTTCATGAAGTTCAGCCGCATGGGGCAGGCGATCCGGGCCACATCCCAGGATGCGCGTGCCGCGCGGGTCATGGGCATCAATACCGATCGGGTCTATGCCTTCACCTATGCTCTCAACTCCGCCATCTGCGGTGCGGCAGGTGTGCTGGTCGCCATGATCATGGTGATCCAGCCCTATTACGGCGTCACCCATTCGGTGCGGTCCTTTGTCATCGTCACCGCTGCCGGCATCGGCAATCTGCCCGGGGTGATCATGTCCGCCCTGGGTCTCGGTGTGATCGAGCAGTATTCAGGCTTCATTCTCGGCGCGGAATTCCAGGTCGCGACCGTGGTGGTGATGCTGTTGCTGGTGCTGATCTGGCGTCAGTACCAGGCGAACCGCATCCGACAGGTCGTTCAGTGATCACCGGGATTGGGGGAGACTACAGATGATCGCCACCAACACGAATGAACGGCTGCTGCAGATTGCCGTCCTGGTTTTCGGACTGATCGCGCCGTTCCTGTTTCCTGCTTACATTCACCAGATCGCGCTTCTCTGGATCATGATCCTGTTTGCCCTGACCTGGGACACGATGGGCGGGCAGATGGGGTACAATTCCCTGGGCAACATCTTCTTCTTCGGCGCAGGCATGTATATCTGCGCCGTCGTCCAGATCATGGTCGGCGGCTACGATGTCGGCGAATACACCGCCGCTTTCGGTGCCATCAAGGTGGATATCAGCGACAGCCAGTATTTCGCCGGTCTGTTCCTCGGGCTTGGGGTCGCCGCGGTGGGCTGTGTATTGCTGTCGTTCGTCCTCGGCTTCTTCTTTTTCGGATTGCGCGGACCCTATTTTGCCATTGGCACACTTGGGATCGCGCTTGCGGCCGGCGAACTGGTCGGGGCCTGGCGTTGGATCGGCGGCGGGTCGGGGATATCCCTGCCGCTCTATCCCGGGTCGGATTTCTTTCCCGGTAGCGGGGACGAGGAAGGCCTGTTCTTCTATTTCCTGTGCATGATCTCCGCCGTCGCGACTTTCCTGTTCTTCCGCTGGCTCTACAAGACGCGCTTCGGACTGGCCCTCAATGCAATCCGCGACGATGAGGAAAAGGCGGAGGGAATGGGTATCAGGACGTTCCGATACAAATCGGTAGCCTGGGCCTGTTCGGCCTTCTTTCTGGGGATCAGCGGCGGGCTGCACGGCAATATCGTGCATTTCATCGAACCGCTGGAAGTCGCCTTTCCGACCATCACCTTCGGCATCTTCATGGTGGCGATGTCGTTGCTGGGCGGGAAGGGGACCCTATGGGGCCCGATTCTGGGGGCGGTCCTGTTCCACGTGATCAAGGAAGTCACCTGGACCCATCTGCTCGGCTGGCAGTGGGTCGCGCTGGGCCTGATCATCATCGTCAACGTTGTCTATTTCCAGCAGGGCATTGTCGGCTGGCTGATGGAGCGGTTCCCGGAGCGGTTCGGGATACGCGTCGAAACGCCTGGAACTGCGGACGGTAAGGGAGTGGCCGACTGATGGGCAGTGTCATCGAAGTACGCGGCGTCTCCAAATCCTATGGCGGTGTTGTCGCAAACAAGGATATCAATCTCGACGTTCAGGACGGGAAGATCACGGGGCTGATCGGTCCGAATGGATCGGGGAAGACGACCCTGTTCAATTCCATCGTCGGTTACCATCCGATCGACCGTGGTTCCATCCGGTTCGAGAACCAGGAAATCTCGACGATGCGGGTGCAGCAGATTGCGCGCCTGGGCCTTTTGCGAACATTCCAGCAGACGCGGATCTACAGCAAGATGAACTGCGTCCAGAACATGCTGATTTCGGTGCCGCACCGGAAGCACGGTTTCATGGACATGTTCGGGCGGAACACGGCGGAAGACCAGGACAAGGCGGAAGCCCTGCTGGAATTCGTCGGGCTCTACGGCAAGCGGATGCTGCCGGCCGGCGATCTGTCCTTCGGACAACAGAAGCTGCTGGAATTCGCGATGGCGCTGATGAACGAACCGAAGGTGCTGTTGCTGGATGAGCCGACGGCCGGGATCAATCCGACATTGATCAACGGTCTGATCGACCGACTGAAGCGGGCCAATACGGACTTCGGTATCACGCTGCTGGTGATCGAGCACAACATGCGGGTGATCATGAACATGGCGGACACCGTCTACTGTCTGGCCCATGGCGAGATCCTGGCGTCCGGCGCGCCGGAGCAGGTCCAGAACGACCAGCGCGTCATCGACGCCTATCTGGGTGCGCATTGAGGGGGGCGACGGGATGAGCGAGAACAACACCGGCAACGATCCCAAGACGTCCACCGGCTATCACCTTGGCAGTGTGGACACGGTCATTTCCGTCGAGGAGGTGAACCGGCAGGCCAAACAACTGGGGCAGAGTGTCTCCAAGCAGCGTATTGCGGACCTGGCAGGCGGCGATCCCTACGTGAAGATCGAAGGACTGACCGCCGGTTATGGCAAGATGCAGATCCTTCACGACCTTGATCTGCAGATCGCCAAGGGCCGATCCCTGTGTCTGATCGGGCCGAACGGTGCCGGAAAGTCGACCATCCTTCATTCGATTTTCGGGTTCACGAACATTTTCGGGGGCCGCATTCTGGTCGGGGAGGGCGACAGCAAAAAGGATGTCACCGCCCTGTCGTCGAACCGGAAACTCCGCGAGGCGGGAATTGCCTATATTCTGCAGGACAAGTCCGTGTTTCCCGGGATGACGGTTGAGGAAAACCTCTGGATGGGCGGCTATCTGATGGACAAGCCCGCCGAGGCAAAGGAAGCGGCGGAACGGGTCTTTGCAAAATACGAACGCCTCGCCAATCGCCGCAAGCACCAAGCCAAGGTCCTGTCGGGCGGGGAAAGGCGATTGCTGGAAATTTCGCGCGCGCTGGTGATGAATCCGGAGGTCCTGCTGGTGGACGAACCGTCAATCGGCCTGGAACCGCGCTTCATCGACATGGTGTTCGAAATTCTGGATGACCTTCAACACAATGAAGGCAAGACGATCATCATGGTCGAACAGAATGCCAAGAAGGGGCTGGAATTCGCCGATGTCGGCTACGTTCTGGTGTCCGGCGAGCTTGCCATGGCCGGTCCGGGGGATGAGTTGCTGAAGGATCCCGAAGTCGGCCGCCTCTTCCTGGGCGGATGACACGCAGCACGGGAGCCCCATTACCCGCTTTTCCCGCACTACCCCCTGAGGTAAACCGGAGGGGGGCGATAAAGCGGGGGCAAAAGACCGACAATGTCTGACGATGACGGCAATACCCGGACTGCGGACGGCGGCGATGCGGGGATCGACGAGGATTCCGGCCGCCACACAGATCCGCGCTTTCAGGAGGCCGTGGCCGCCCTGCAGCGCGGCCATCTGCAGGACGCGGAACGTCACACCCGCGCGGTCCTGAAGGACAACGACGGCGATGCGTTGGCGGTCCATCTTCTGGGGGTCATCGCGCACCAGGCCGGCAAGAATGATGCCGCGATCGAACTGGTGCGGAAGGCTATAGAACTGGATCCTGCCGCGCCGGCATTTCGGAACACGCTGGGCTTCCTGCTGCGGCTTGCCAGAAAGTTCGACGAAGCCATAGCCGCCCTGGAAGAGGCAATCGCCCTGAAACCGGACTATTCGGAGGCGCGCAACAATCTGGGCATCGCCCTGTCCGAGGCGGGGCGGGTCGACGAGGCGATCCGATCCTATGAAGAAGCCCTGGAAGCGAAGCCGGACTTTCCCGAGGTTCTGAACAACCTGGGCAACATTCTTGCCCGAAACGGGCGGCTGGAAGATGCGCTGACGCGCTACGAAGCTGCATTGGAACTCCGACCTGACTATGCGGAAGCGTGGTCCAATAGAGGCGATGCAACACTCGCGCTTGACCGGACGAAGCGGGAAGAGGCCGCCGGATACTACCGCAAGGCCGTCGAATCGAACCCACGATGGGCTGACGCCTGGGTGAAGCTCGGCACCACGAATCATGCGCTGGAACGCCTTGAGGAGGCTGAATCCGCGCTGAGAAAGGCGCTTCGCATCAATCCCAACAATGTACGGTGCCTCAACGCGATTGCCGCGACGTTGGAAAAGCGCGGAAAGCTGTCCGCCGCGGCCTCTCATCTGCGCCATGCGCTGACCGTGGCGCCCGACGATGTTGCGGCGCTCAAGGCCCTTGGGCATATCACCTTGAAACTCGGGAATGCCGTCGAGGCCAAGCATGTTCTGGCCCGGGCCCGGGAACTGGTTCCTGCCGATCCGGACACGCTCTATTCCTACGCCAATTGCCTGTTGCGCATGGAACAGCTTCAGCCGGCCATGGACCTTTATCTGAGGGTAAGGGAATTGCAGCCGAAGCAGGCCCGGGGGACCTTTGCCCCGGCCGCCGTCCTGCTGATGGACGGACAGTATGAGAAAGGCTGGGCGGCCTACGAGTCACGCTACGACATGACCGCCTTCAAGCCGAATGTGCCGAACATCCGGGAGCGTCTTTGGGACGGGTCCCCGCTGAACGGTCGGCGGCTTCTGGTGCATGTCGAGCAGGGATTCGGGGACACGATTCAATTCTGCCGCTACCTGCCGCTGTTGCAGGAACGGCTGGGCAGCGGCGGGACGGTCATCTTCCTGTGCGAGCCGGAACTCTATCGCTTGATGAAGACGCTGCCGGGCGTGGACGAGCTGTATCACATTCGCCAAAAGGACGTGCAGATCGTCTATGACGTTCAGGTGCCGCTGCTCTCTCTGCCGCACCGCTTCGGGACGACGCTCGAAAGCGTGCCCAGGAACATTCCCTATCTCGGCGTGCCGGAAGGGGCAGGGTCATCGGATCCGCTGCCGGCCTCGGGGCGGGCCCTGGTACAGGCTGGGTTCGTCTGGACCGGGCGGCCGACGCATTCCGACAATCTCTACCGTTCAATCCCGCTGGATCAGTTCGCTGACCTCTTTGACATCGACGGGGTGGATTTCCATTCATTGCAGATCGGGAACGGTGTCGCGGATCTCAGGGCGTCCTATTCGGACCGGGACAATGTCTTCGACCTTTCCGGGCGCGTGAAGGATTTCGCGGATACCGCCGCAATCCTGTCCCGGCTGGATGTGCTGATCACCGTCGATACAGCGGTCTGCCATCTAGCCGGCAGTCTGGGCAAGGATGTCTGGACGATGCTGCCCTTTGGCGGGGAATGGCGCTGGTTGCGCAATCGCGAGGACACGCCGTGGTATCCAAGCATGCGCCTCGTGCGGCAGCGTGTTCTCGGCGACTGGGGCATGGTTGTCGACCGGGTCCGGGAAGGGCTGGAAGGCGCGGTGGCCACCCGCCGTGCAGAGGGACGGGAACCCGCCCCGAAAACACTGGATCAGGCCGGCAAGTCCGGCACCGGAAAAACCGGCGCAAAGGGGACCGGAACGAACCGGAAATCCGCGAAAAAGGCTGCCGCGAAAAAGGGGCGGTCGCGCCGGAAGTCCTCCAAATAAACCGGACGGGGGCCGGGGCCGCGAATTTCGGGGGGAGGGAGCCTATTTCGTCGTTGCGACGTAGACACCGTCCCATTCGGCCGGTGGCGGGCTGTCCCGATATTCCTGAATGCGGGTCTGGTATATGCCATAGAAGCCGTCCAGGACCCCGTTCAGGCGACCAAGACAGGTTTCGATGATCCGGTTCGCCTCATCCCATTGCTGGTTGCGATAGGCGGCCAGCATGGCGGCGTGTTGCGACTGAAGGGTGGCATAGTCCGGATCGGACATCAGGTCCGGCTTGCCCAGAACCGTGAAGATCCGAACGGCTTCGCTTTTACCCTTGACCGCGATCAGATCCAGTTCGGCCATCGGGAAAACCCCGTGCAGGGCGGCCGCGGTTTCCTCACCAATGACGATGCCGACGCCATAGCTCTTGGACTGGCCTTCCAGACGCGCGGCGAGGTTCACGGCATCGCCGAGGACGGAATAGTCGAAGCGCTGTTTCGACCCCATATTGCCGACCACGCAATCGCCGGTATTCAGGCCGATACCGATGTTAAGCGGCAGGAAGGGCTTGTCTTCCTCCAGGGCCTCGCGCTTGCGTTCCTCGTTCAGTTCCTCGAGGGACTCGAACATGGCCAAAGCGGAGGCAACGCCCATCTCCTCTTGATTGGGGACATCCAGCGGGGCGTTCCAGAACGCCATGATGCAGTCGCCCATATATTTGTCGATTGTCCCCTGGCGATTGAGAATTTCCTCGGTCAGCGGCGTCAGCAATCTGTTGATCAGGACGGTCAGCCCTTGCGGGTCTTCCTTGTACTGTTCCGAAATCGTCGTGAAACCGCGCACGTCGCAGAACAGCAGCGTCATCCGTTTGGTCTCACCGCCCAGCTGCAGCTTGTCCGGGTCCTCCGCCAGCTGCTCGACCAGATCCGGCGACAGATACTGACTGAATGCCCCGCGCACCTGCCGCTTCTCCGCCGCATCACGTGCGTAGTTCGCAAATGTCAGCACCGCATAGACCGAGAAGACGAGGGCGCTTGGATAGGTGAAGTCCAACAGCATTCGCTCTGAGGTGAACAAATACCAGCTGGCCCCGACAAAGCCACCGACGCCAATCACCAACCCTACCAACGTCACAACCGGGCCGACCCTGGGAATGAAGAAAATCAACAGCAGCCCGACAACGCTCATGGCGATGAACTCGG
This sequence comes from Alphaproteobacteria bacterium, assembly GCA_033344895.1. NCBI lineage: Bacteria > Pseudomonadati > Pseudomonadota > Alphaproteobacteria > Alphaproteobacteria bacterium. The sequence continues at coordinate 4,149,644 of JAWPMN010000001.1, read as the reverse complement.
TCAACTGCATCATTTCCGGGTATCGAATGAATTGCTGACCCAGAATGTTCTCGATGACATTTGCGTGGACTTCAACGCCCGGCAGGCGCGGGTTGATCGGGGTCGCTCGAATATCCAGCAACCCCACGGCGGAGGTCCCGATAACCGCCAGTTTTCCGGCGATCCTTTCAGGCGGCACGCGCCCTTCCATGATGTCGGAAGCCGAGATGTACATGCGCCCTTCATTGTTGGGCATGTTGAACTTGTCAGAATCCGCAAAATAAACCCAGATTCGGCCCTTGCTGTCGGTCGGGATCGGGAAGTTCCCTCGCGGAGTCTGAAGTCGCACCTCGTTGATGCCCCTCAGGTCCATAGCGGCAAATATGCTGTTGCCTTGAAGACCGACCCGGATCATTTCGATGGACAGGGCGGGTTTGACTAGATCTTCGATCTGCATCACGAGAGGTACGCGGCGAACGACGCCGTCCACCTCTTCGCCGATGGAGAAGACGCCGAGGCCTTGGGCATAGCCCTCGATTTCCGGACGATTGTAGACCAGCGTCGGAAATCGAACGGCATACTCTTTCAAGGTGGCATTGGGGTCCTGCAGGTCCTTCGATCCAATGGCGCCCTTGAAAGAACTCCATTCGGCGATATCGCTTTCCGCGAGTACCTGTGTCGATCGCGTTGCCGATTGGCCAAGGACGACCCGTACGGTCTGCATGGCCTTGGCCATGACTTCTTCATTGGTGGCGGTCTTGCTGAGTTCGCTTCGGACAGTTTCGGGCAGGTCCGGGCGAGAATTGGCCAATTGCGCGGGCGAGGTTCTATCGAGTTCCGGAAAGACCATATCGAAACCGACGACCGCGACACCATAATCGCGCAACGCGGTCAGAAGGCGCGCAATCTGGGTTCTGGGCCAGGGCCACTGCCCGACCTCGGCAAGGCTCTTTTCGTCCAGATCAACGATAATGACGGGGGATTGTGGGATCGGTTCACGGGGGGCCAGGACGTTGTAATAGTCAAAGGTCCGGAGGCGCACCACCTGAACCGGGTCCGGGTCGGCGATCCGCACCGACACGCCTGTAACAAGAACCGCAAGTGCGATGAGCGTGGGGAGCGTAGGTTTCCACCACGGCCCGCGCCGCTTGGACGCCTTCCTCCGGTCGAGTAGCCGACGAATCAAATTCGGCTTGCGCTCGGCGGTTTCGGATTTCGTTTCGGCCCGTGTTGCGGGTTCTACCTTGGCGACCGTATCAGACATGTTCCCCCGATGCGTGCCGACCCCCGGCACGCGGTACTGAACTCTCAACTTACCTTACTCCCAACCGGACACGAAGTCCGGGAAATTTTAGGACGGCGCCGCGGAGAGGTTCACCTGCATGTCTGTGTCGACATAGGCGTGCGCGCCGTTGCTGGCGGAGTAGATGGCATAGCTGCTGGACGACCCGCTGTCGTCGTGGTCGACCGAGACGGTTGTTCCCGTGGCGGTCCAGTCGTCCTGATCCAGCGCCAGGGTCTGGCCGGTATTGCCCTCGATGATCAGGGCATCATCCTTCAGCGCGTCATCGACGGCCAGGCCGGTGAGGATCGCGTTGATGTCCTCGGAAACGCCATAGATGAACTCCTGGCTCATGGAGATCGTACCGGCACCGCCGTTTCGGAAATCCAGCGCTTCGATGTTGTTGATGCGCCATGCGTCGTTACTGCCGAAACTCAAACCGTCGGTGTGGATGATGTCGCGACCGCCGATGCCGCCATCGACATAAGTGGTCTCGGCGGTGGCCGACAAGGTGAAGGTATCGTTGCCGCCGCGACCGTAGAAGCGCGACGTCCCGCTGCTGCCGGTGGTCATGACATCGTCGCCTGTCGAGCCGAGGACGGTTTCGTTTCCGGTGCCGCCGATCACGCTTCCAGCGGTTTGCAGAATGTCACTCGGGGTGAGGAACTGGAACTCCAGGTTCCCGTCGTTATTGAAATTGGGCAGGACGAGTTTGCCGGCACTGTTGAGGCCGAAATCGGTTGCGCCGGTGTCGTCCAGGATACGGATTCGGTCCGGCTCCCCGACGGCGGTGCCGGTCCGGACCGCCTCAAAGTAGTTCTGGAAGTTGAGGCCATCGTCGATGCGCAATTCAAAGGCGCCGCCATAGGTGAGCGTTCCCTGAACATTCAGGACGCCGCCGATGGAGCCCGAACCGCTTTCAATGATCGTGGTCGAGTTTTCATTGAGGGTCAGATTTCCGGTGATTGCCAGACTGCCATCGGTGCCTTGTGAACTGGTGACGTAGTCGACGACATGGATCGTGCCGCCATTTGTTCCGGAGACGACATTCCCCAGAATGCTGAAGGCATCGCTGGGGATAGTGATGTCGCGGGCCCCGATATTGGTGATCAGGCCCTCGTTGGTCAGCGTGCCGGTACCCGATGCGCCCATCTTCAGGAACGCCGCATCCGTAAAATTCGAGGATTCAAAGGAAATGGTTCCGGTGTTCACGAAGTCGCCGACGGTCATGGTTGCGGAATCGCCGGTTCCGGCGCTGCGTAACACAAGCGTTCCGGAATTGCTGAAGCTTCCCAGCCCGGTGAAGTCGGCGTTCACATCCGCAGTGCTGGCGACGACATCCAGAGTTCCGGCATTTGTGAAGGTACCGCTGCCGGTGACGGCGCCGCTGCCGATCTGGAACAGCCCGTTGTTGGTCAAGGAGCCGTCGATGGTCAGCGTTTCGCTGGAAACCTCAAGCGTGCCGTCCGTGTCGTTGACGAAATCGCTTGTGGAGATCGTCGAGGTGCCCGCATCCACGGTGGTCTTGTTGACGAAACCGGCAACATTGATGTTCATGAAGCCGAAATTGTCGATACCGCCGGTATTGGTCAGCGTTCCCGTTCCCGTGACCTGGGGCAGGGTGCCGCCTTCACTGACACTGTCCAGCGAGAATGTGCTGGCCGCCAGGGTGAAGTCCGTATCGAACGCGATGGCGCCGCCATTGGCCAGGGCGATGATGCCGGCGGATCCGGCGAAGGTCGTTCCCGCCCTAACCGAGAACGTGGTCTTGTCTTCGATCCGGATTTCCGTGGAGCTCGTTCCGAAACTTATCGTTCCGGTATTCGCGAATGTCCCGGTACCGGAGCCTGAGTTCTGGATTTCGAGAGCGGTTCCGGAACTGTCGCTGAGCGATATCAGCCCCTGGTTTTCGAACGTCGCACCATCATTCAACTGAATGGTCATCGCGTCGACGCCGATCTCGGTAAGGGTCCCGCTGGTACCATTGATCATCGACGCATCGGAGCCGGTCAGAATGATCGTGCCGCCGTCGGTGTCGTATCCCCCGTTGTTCGTGAAGGAGATCGTACCGCCGATGCTCAGCGCATCGGAGGTCATGTCCGTATTGTTGATAACGGATCCGGTGCCGGTGATCGTTCCGAAATTGAGGACGCCATCGTCCTGGTTCGTCAGAGTGGTGCCGCTCAGTTGAAGAGTGTTGCTGTTGAGGACACTGAGTGTCTCGCCATCATTGATGAGATGAGAGACCGAGACCGTGGTATCTGTGCCCAATGTCAGGTCGGATTCGACAGTGAAGGTGCCCGCACCAGTTATTGCAACGCTACTGGACGAGACCTCGCCCTCTCCGAAGGAGAGCACGATGTTGTCTCCGTCATACGTGAAGTTTTCGTTTTCCTTGATGCTCAGGACGGCGTTGTCGTCCAGGAACAGGGTGCCGTCGCCCTCAAAATCCGTATCTGATCCGACAAACAGCGTGCCATCCAGATCGATCATCTGGGACGTCGCGATTGAGATATCGCCGTCGGTCGAATCCAGAACGTCGTTGATGTTCAGTTCGGCATCGACCTTCACCAGGCCTGTGCTGACCACCGTCCCGAACACTTCATGGCTTAAGCCCGATCCGGCGCTGTCCTGCGATACCAGCGTTCCGGTGATGGTGAGACTCTGACCGGAAGCGACAGACAGTGTCGCGTCGTCATTGCCGCTGCCGACACTGTCCAGCACGACCGTGCCGCCCAGATTGCCACTTGTCACGACGCTGACGGCCCCAGCCGACGCGTTGGCATTGATCGAGAGAGTCCCGCCGTCATTGTCGAAACCGGCCGGCCGCAGTTCCAGCGTGTTGTCTTCGACAATGACCCGTCCGTCATTGTCGATGAGGGCCGCGCTGTCGATGGACGCATTGCCGACGTTCAACGTCCCGGCAATCGACATCGTACCGGACCCCGTTATGGATCCGCCGCTGGAGAAGTCCAGAATGGGCGCCGATGCGGCATAGGTGAAATCCTCGCCGTTCGTCAGGTTCAGAACGCCGGCTGTTCCGAAATTGATGGTGCCGGCACTGGACTGTCCGGATATCCCCAAATCCGTGTCGCCGCCGACGACGAGGGTCGCGTTATCAAGCGTCAGTTCGGTCGCGGCTTCGCCATCGGTGACCAGCAGCGTACCGTCCCTTGTGTTCAATACCCTGTTCGAACTCAGGACGGTGTCGCCCTGGATGTCGAACAGGCCGGTATTGGTGATGTCGATATCGACATTGAACTGTCCGGGGGTTCCGAACCCACCGACCTGAACCGATATCGTACCGCTGTTCGTCAGATGCCCGTTGGACGTGGTCCGAAGAGTGGCATCCATGCCGGAGAGCTGCCCGCCGGCATCGAGCTGCACGGAAATCAGCCCGGCATTGGTCAGGGCGGAATCCACGGTCAACGTGCTGGCATTGATTTCCGATGCGTTGAGCGCGATCGTGCCGCCGGCATTGTCGAAATTGGTGGTTTCGATGACCCCTTCGCCATTTCCGATGGAGACGCGTGCGTCATTGTCGAAATGGGACGAACCGGCGATTTCGCCCCCTGTCAGGTCGAAGGATGTATCCGTGTTGTTGAAGGTGCCGGTACCGGCAATGGTCCCGCCGGATGCGAAGCTGACCCCCTGATTGTCATTTCCGTCGTAGACGAAGGTTTCTCCGTCGGCGACGCTCAACGTCCCTGCGCTGGCAAGGTTCAGCTGGCCGTCGAGTTCCGTATCGGCGCCGACAATCACATTGCCACTGACGCTGAGGGCCTCGCCGGATCGGACGGTCAGCGTGCCGTCCGTGGTGTCCAGCACCACGTCGGAAGACAGGGCTGCGCTGTCCGACAGGATGATCGCGCCGGTATTGGCGATGTTGGCGGCGAGGGCATAGCTGCCGGCCGATGCCGATGCGGTGATCACACCCTGGTTCACCAGCGTCGACCCGTTTGCCGTCGAGATGGACCCCGCCAGTGAAAGCGTGGTGTCTGCGTTGGACAGGGCGATCGTGTGGCCTGCCGCATTGGTCGAATCGTCTGTCAGGACGATGTTGCCGGCCCCGGATTGATCGGACGCGACGTCCAGAACGCCGCTGCCCGAAAGGTTAGAGCCGTTCAGGGTCACGCTTTCACCGGCACTCACCGCCAGCGTTCCGCTGTTCAACACACCGCTGAGGCTCAATGTCACGCCGTCGATGGATTGGCTGTATCCGCTCGCAATGGCGAGGGTTCCTGCGCCGGTGATGTTGTTGTTTCCGGACAGATTGGCGGTCGTAGAGAGCCCTTGGGCCGTATGGACTTCGATATCGCCTGTGCTGTAGGCGAGGGCGTAACTGCCATTCGACAGGCCGACGATGTCACCGCTGCCCGTAAGGGTACCACTGCCGGGGACGACCGTCTCGACGTCCAGAACGGCTCCGGTACTGTCCAGATTGTAGACGATATGGGAGGTGCCGGTATTGACCAGAACGTGGGCTCCCCCGTCCGGACCGGCGGTCACATCGATATCAAACACCGAACCGGACGCTATTGTCCCCAATGCGGTTGTCGTGCCGCCATTGACGTCGAAGCCCTGCACATAGGTGTTCGTGCCGTCGTTCCACGCGGCGGCGAAATTGCCGTTCGTCAGGGCGGCGATATCAACTTCCTTGGTCTCGGTCGTCGTTCCCAGGGTGACTGTGGAAAGGGTCGAGCCGTCGGTATCAATGACCTGGGCCAGAATGGTATCACTTGCGCCTGTCTCATCCGCATACAGGATGACACCCTTGCCATCGTTCAGCCCGGCGGATTGCGGCGCGATGGAACTGTTTATCCCGGACTCCAGGGTCTGAACCGCGCCCAGTGTGTTGCCGTCGGAATCGAAGCGCCGATACTTCAGGTCCCCGTCCTCGACAAAGGTCATGAGGAAACCTTCGCTCGCCCCGGAACCGAATGCGGTCAGATCCAGACTCGTGATGGTTTTACCCGGCAGGGCCTCATAGCTGTCCGGCGTCAGCGTTGTGCTGGTACCGTTGGAGTTGAAGATCTCCAGTTCCAGAACGGATTCTTCGCCGGCGACGATATAACCGGCGACAACCTTGCCATTGCCCAGCGTTGCGATGCGGATTCCGGTCGCGTCGAAATCGCCGCCGTCATTGACCGTCAGCACCGTGCCCGTCGCTGCGCCATTGGAATCGAACATCCGGATATGATCCTGGTTGCTCAACGACCCGTCGGTGTCGTAGGCGACCCAGAAACTGCCGTCGGAAAGGGCAGCCATGTCGGGGCTTGTTTCGGTCGACCCGTTGGTCACGCTTGCGACGACGGCAGTTCCGAGATTGTACGCCTCCGGTGTGCCGATCGTAATCGTCCCGCCGCTGGCGATGTCCAGCACCGCACCGCTATTCAGGTTCAAAGTGCCTGTACCGGACAGTTCGCCCTGGCCCACCGCCAACGTTCCACCGATGGACAGGTTTTTGCCGTCCGCGACAACAATATCGCCAGAGGCACTGTCGAGACGGTCCGTGAAACTGATGTCGGCTGAGACCTGAATCTTGCCGGTGTTGACGACATGACCGGTTGCCTGGTGTTCGACGTCGGCACTGGCGTCGTCGGACGAAATCAAGGTACCGGCAATGGTCAGGGACTCGCCGGTTTGGACCGCCAGTGTTGAACGGTTGCTGCCACCGGACACCGTGTCCAGGACCACCGTACCATCCAACGTGCGCGTGGAATTGATATCCAGCACGGCGGCAGAGCTGCCGGCGGCGACTTCTACAGTGCCGTTGGTATTGTCGAAACTGGCCGTTTCGAACGTCAATGTGCCGTTTGTGACTACGATTTCGCCGTTGCTGTTGTCCACATTTGTGGTGGTCCCGAGATTCAGGGTCCCGCCCGAGCCGGTCAGGGTGCCGGTATTGTTGATGGAACTGACGTGCAGCGCCACGCCGGTCAGCTCCACATCGCCGTCGTTGTTCCAGGTGCCGGAACCGTCAATCCTACCGCCGGACTCAACCGCCAGATTGCCTGAGGAAGACAGTGCGAAGGTTTCGCCGGATGCGACTTCCAATTCGGCGCCGGACTTGATCGTCAACGTGCCGCTGCCGGAAAGATCGGTATCGTCGCCGACGGTCAGTGTGTAGCCGCTCGTGATGTTCAGGCCGCCGGAGGAGGCGATGTCGAAATCACCGTTCGTGCTGTTGATGTTGCCGGACACATCCGTGGTGTGGTCGATGTCGAAGGTTCCGGCGTTGACGATCGATCCCACAATGCTGTGGGTCGGCGCAATATTGTCCAGGCCGAGCGTGACGTTCTCGACGGATTGAAGCGTGCCGGAAATGGTCAGGCTCTCGCTGCCGGTCACGGACAGGGTGGAGCCATCAAACCCCGATTCCACGTCCAGAAGCAGCTTACCGCCGAGGGCCGCGGACTGACTGATCTGGATGACGCCCCGCTCTCCGTCCGAGACCGCACTGATCGTACCGCCGGCATTGTCGATGGCCGTCGTCGTGCCGAGATCGAATGTGCCGCTGTCGGCGACCAGCGTTCCGTCATTGTCGAGGTTCGCGATGCTGAGCGTGACGCCGCTGATTTCCAGGCTGCCGGCGTTTCGGAATGTTCCCAGGCCTGCCAGCGTCGAACCATTGGCCAGCGCGATGGCATCGACCGCGCCTTCGTTTGTCGCGGTATCGTTCTCCGCGACGCTCAGGGTGCCTTGTATGTCGATCAGACCGCTCGAGGTGCTGTTGATCGTCGACGACTGACCGAGGGCCAGTTCGCCTAGGATTGATAGCGTCCCTGCCGTGTCCAGCGAGATGGCACCGCTGCTGCTGTCCAGCGTATGGCCGGCGGTCAGGGTGGTGTTCACGTCGATGTCGAGCATGCCCTGGTTGTCGATTTCGACATCCAGGATGCGGTTCCCGGCCGTTCCCGAGGATGAGACGAGAATTGTTCCCGTACTGTTGTTGACCAGGGTTTCCGCGGCGGAATGGGTCAGAAGGGCATGGGCCAGGCTGCCGGTGCCGGTGAGTTCCAACACGCCTGCGTTCTGGAAATCTTCGTCCATAAGGACCGTGGCGGTACCCTGTGTCCCCGCGTTCAGGGACAAGGTACCGGTATTGTCCTGTGTCCCTTCGGTGGCATTGCTGAAACCGGTCGTCGCCAGGGTCAGCGTCCCGCCGCCGGCGGTCATCTGCCCATAGTTGGTGAACGTGTTCACCGCAAGCGTACCGGTGGAGGTCAGAGCCTCCCCATCGAAGACGACGGTACCGTAGTTGCTGAAGGCGCCCGAGCCTTCCAGCACACCATCGACCATTTCGATCTTCGTTGCCCCGTCATGGGTGAAGGTTTCCCCGGCGGCGATGATGAGGTGGCTTTCATCCATCACCAGGGTGCCGTTGCCGGTCAGGCTGGTATCCGCCCCCAGGGTCAGCGACCCGTCGATCTCAAGGGTCTTGCCGGTGGCGATGGCGATGTCCCCGTCACGGCTGTCCAGCGTGTCGGTGGTGCCTTCCAGTTCCGTATCGTGATCGATATCGAACATGCCATTGTTGATGAAATGGCCATAGATATCGTTGTCGTCCGCGGACAGGGAACCGCTGGATGTCGACAGCAACGTTCCGGTCACCGTCAGCGTGTTGTCGTCGGTATCGATGTCGGCATCGGAGAAGATGCCGTCGCCGGCATCCAGGCGAATATCTCCGCCCAGGGTCATGTCATTCTGAATCAGCAGATCCGCATCGGCGGAATCGCCCAGAATGGTCAGTGTGCCGTCGGTGTTGTCGAAGCTGCTGGTCGCGAGGGTTAGTGTTCCGCTCTCCGTCAACAGAAGGCCGTCATTATCGAAATGGGTCGTCGCAATCGAGACGATGTCGTTGCTTCCGATAGAAATCGTACTGCCTGAGGCGTTTACGAAATCGCTGCCATCGACAGTTACCGTGCCGTTAAACCCGAGGAATGGGCTGTTGGCAGAATCGTAAGTGAAACTTTCGCCACTTGCGACGGTGAGAGTGCTGTTGCTGTTCAGGTTCAGCGTTCCGGTGCCCGACAGGGATGTGTCAGAACCGACGATTATTCCATTATCGTACCGGACGTTGAGTTGTTGCCCGCTAGCAATCTCAATCGTGCCGTCACGCGTGTCCAGCGTGAACCCGTTTGTCCCCTCTACATATCCAAAGTCGAGTGATTGGTTGATATCGATCGTGCCAGTATTGACCACAAAGCCCCGGATCGAGAAATCAGCACTTTCGGACTCACCCGTATTGTTGACCGCAATCGTACCCTGGTTGGTCAGCGTGTTGTGGCCGCTGCCCTGGATATTGTCCGAAAGGTCAATCAGCGCGCCAAAACCCGTGCCATCATCGTCCAGCTGAATTAGGCCGCCGATGGTCGCATCCACTGCGGTGAACGAGGCGACATTGCCGCCACTTCCAGTCAGGTTGATTTCGCCGGAATTGCTGATTGTGCCTCCAGCATGGTCGAGCCTCGTGCCCGTAACGTTCAGCGTGCCTGAATTGGTGAGTTGGCCTTGATTGGTCAGTGTTCCGGACAAGACATTCAGTGTGTCGGAATTCTGCAGTGTCGCACCGTCTGTGATCCTGAAATCGTCGGAATTCAGATCGGTGTTTGTTTCATTCTCCAGAATTCCGCCGCCGGTCAATTCAACCGTGCCGGAGAAAGCCACATCGGCTTGAGCAACGCCGGCTGTTGTCTCTCCAAAGCTGCCTTTACTGTATTTTACAACACCGCTTCCGCTCTCATAAATGACGACGAAATCTCTGTCGCCCATCATGTCAATGCGGACATTGGTCTGGTCGCCGGTCGCGCCGACGGACTGACTGCCATCGCCTGCCACCGTAGCATTGATCTTGTTGCCAACGGCCTCACCGGAGGCATTGTATCGCTGTACGAAGACATCGACATCAGTGCCGGTGTTCACCGACCAGGCGACAGCGAACCCACCGTCGTTCATCGCGGTGACGTCAATGCTTTCTGCAAAAGTTCCGGAATCGAAGTCAGGCAAAGGAACGATTCCGCCGGTTTGGCCCGGTGCCTTACGAATGAAAACCTGGGCGCCACCGCTGTCACTGCTGATTGATGCCTCGACATAGGTCGAAGCATCGAGAACAGCGACCGCCTTGGGAATGTCCGGGGCTGAAGCGCCGCCACTGAGATTGTGCAGGGTTGTGGTCTGGTCGTCCGCGTCGACGAAGAGCGCCTTGCGGTTGATGGCACTGCCGTTATCTTCCGCAAAATACACAACGACATCGCCATTCGGGAAAATGGCGGCGTCGATGCCGGAATCCATGATCGATGATGTGTGGGTGACTGTTTCAGTAATACTGCCGCCACTGTCAACGTAGAGCAGTTGAATCTCATCTTCAGATCGGTTCTGGGAAACGATAACGAGGCCACCGTCACTCTTTGCCAGAACTTCAAGGTCATCAAATGCGGCCGTACTGGAGGTGTAGTCGCCGATTGAAGAACTGTCCACGAAGGTCAACTCAGAATCGAACTCATACAGACGCAATCTGTTGCGTGTCGCCTGTACGTTTTCGGTTACAAGGCGGAAGGTTCCATCCGTCAACTGTGTCAGGGCAAACTGGCTTTGTTGGCCGACGCCGACGGAATGACCATCAACAAAGGCGCCGCTGTTGGGATCTAATATAGAAATGTCCAGAAATGCGTCGCCGGAACGCACTGTGCTTGTCATCAACCGGCCATCGCTCAGTACCTCGATGGTGGGTTTGAACTTCGTTACACTGTAGGGAGTCGTCTGAGGTGATCCGACGGTGGCGGTTCCCGTCGTTCCGCCGGTGGCTTCGACCAGAGAAAACGTCTCACCATCCGCGATATTGAGTTCGGATCCATTTTGGAAGGCGAGGGTGCCCGCCCCAACAAGCTCTGAATCGTCGCCCAATGTCAGAGTCGATCGAATTTCCAACGTGCCATTGCTGTCGACGTCGATTGTGCCGTCGCGCGAATCCAGGACGTGATCGTCATCGCTTTCCGGATCGCCGAACCGGGCACGGGTATCTCCATCGACGGCAATTGTCCCGGTGTTCGAAACATCCGTTTCCAGCTTGTGAAGTACGGTGGCACTGCCCTCATTGGAGAACCGAATTGTTCCGCTATTGTTTAGGTTGGCATCGTTCAGCCCCGTGAGGGTGGCGCTGTTGTTGCTGCCGCTGGTGCTGTCGAAGGCGATTGTACCGCTGTTCGCGAAGGTTCCGCCGCCGAGGACCATTGATCCCTGGTTGTCGCCTGCATCCAGCGTAATCGTCCCGGAATTGCTCGCTGACAACGTTTCCGCAAAATACACATCGCCGTTCAGGACATTGAAGCCGCCGGTATTGGAGAATTGAGTGCCCGTGAAGGACATTCCGGTATCGTCAATATTGAATGTCGCTTCGTTTACAAATCGATTGATTGAGGCGGTCAACGTACCGTCATCAACGGCGAGCGTGCCGCCCGATACGGTAAATGTGCCGTCGCCAAACAATTCGGCGGCGCCACCCGCCGAAAGCTGGAGGTGTGCCATCGACGTGCTGTCGTAATGAAAGTCTGCATTCTCTGCGACGCCGGCCCGTGCCCCGCCGTTGATGGTCAGGGTACCGTTCGTATCGCCGAAACCGGCATCATCGCCAAATACCCAGTCGCTGCCGACGACGGAAATCCGGCCGGTGCTTTCGGTGAAGCTCAGGGTGCCGTCCTGCAGGACGTCGACGCTGGTCGAAAGGCGCAGCCCGGCGCCATCGATCGTGCCGCCGGTGATCTCCAGTGTGCCGTCGCCGTCGATGGCGGTCGCGGTGGCGGCATCGACCAGGATGTCGCCGCGGGCCGTTCCGTCGACCGTGAGTGCGGTGCCGGACCCGCTGATCTGCATGGTGCCTTCGAAGGTCAGTTCGTCGTCGATCTTCGCGCCGTTTGTCGCGAAGGTGCCCTGGTGTTCGACCGTGCCGGACCCGCTCAGGGTTCCGCCGTCGACGTTCAGAACCGCCGCCTCCCGGTTCAACAGGCGACCATTGATGATCAGCGTGTCCCCGGACCCCACCGAGATATTTCCGATACTGGAAAGGCCGGTGGCGTTATCCAGAACGGCGTTGATGGTCACGCCATCGAGACTCATTGCGTCATGATTCACCAGTGTTCCGGTGCCGCCGACAGAGGCGCCCGACTGAAGTTCGATGGTGCCGGACGACGTGCTGGTAATCCCGTGGTCGGATCCGATATCCAGCACGCTGCCGGTGCCGACTGCCAGCGTGCCCTCACTGGAATAGGTCGTGCCGCTGCCCACGGCGAGCGTGCTGCCGGTCAGTGTCAGGACGGCCCCGAGCCCGATCGACAGCGCACCGGAAGTGCTGCCGATATGGGTGCTCACGAAATTCATTCGGGCGGCACCGTTCTGACCGTCGACGGGCAGTTCAATCGCGCCGGTATTGCTGATCGAACCGAGGCGAAGGACGGCGGTTTCGGTCGTGCCGGAATAGAAACCAGACAGCGTGCCGCTGTTGATCATCGTTCCGCCGCCGTCGATCGTGCCGTCGTCATTGCTGTCGCCGGTGACAAGGGTGGCGGCGTTGTCGACCTGCAGTTTACCGGCATTGGTGAAGTCATTGTCGATCAGCAGGACGCCATTGACATTCTGATTGGGATCGACCTGAACGAAACCGTTGTTCTGGAAATCGCCGGTGATGAGCAGCGTGCCGTCTTCGCCGTTGGAACCGCCGACAACGATGGACCCGGATTCCGCAACAACCAGATTGGCGCTGATCGTGTCCTGATTGGTCGTATCGCCATTGCTGGTCAGTCGGCCGGTCAGCTCCAGCACGTCCAGCGTCGTCTGTCCCTGAATCTCGACGCCACCGCTGAGCTCGATCGAACCGGCAAGGGTCGTCGTACCGCCGGCATCCAGGGTAATGGCGGCATCGCTTGCAACGTCCAGCGTCCCACCGTCATTGTCCAACTCGCCCCGGATGGTCAGGCCGTTGGTGCCGATCGTCACGCTGCCCTCGTTCTCCAGCGTCGACAGGGAAGAGAGTGTGACACCGTCGAAGTCCAAAGTGCTTTGGTTCACCAGGGTCCCGGCGCCGGTGATCTCGGTGCCGGAATCCATGTCGATTTCAGTGCTTTGAATCTGGGTGGGGCCGCTGATCCCGCCGAAAACGAAACGTTCTCCATCTGCGAGATTCAGCTTCGACTGTGTCGTGAACTGAAGCGATCCGGCGCCGCTGATTTCGGTATCCGCTCCGACCGTGAAGGTCGATCCCTCGGACACCAGAAGTTTCGCATTGAGGCCGCTGAACGTGATGTCGCCTTCCGTGCTGTCCAGATCGAAATCGTCCAGCACGGCGTTGCTGCCGGCAACCCGAAGCACGCCATCATTCCGGAAATCGCCGCTTCCCGTCAGCTCGCCGTTATTGATGGTGAAGTTGCTGCTATTGGTAAACGTACCGTCCAGTGTCAGGGTCGCATCGTTCTCTAGTGTCGTGTCACTGTCGTTCACGATGCTGCCGGTTACCGTTACATCGTCTTCGAAAACAAGCTGGCCCTGGTTATCCAGGTTTGCCTCGAGACGGTCGCCGTCAAGCCCCAGGGCCCCGGTGTTCGTCAGTGTTCCGCTGCCGGTGATCGTGACCGAACTGGAGTCGGAGAAGGCGGTTGCGTTGCCCGATGCCGTCGCATCGCCGACGAGGTTCAGGGTCGAGCCGCCCTCGAACTGGATGCTGCTGTCGGAGCCTTCGCTGGAGTCTTCGGGCAGGGCGAAGGTTTCGCCAGACGCCACGAGAACCTGGGCGCCATTCTTGATTTGAACGGACCCGTAGCTGCCCTCGACACTGGTATCGTCGCCGACTGTCAGGGTACTGCCGCTCTCGAAGCGATAGGACGTCTCGGACAGGGAGAATGTGCCGTCCGTGGAATCGAAAGACCCGGTGATCGTGCCGGACCCTTCCGCACGTCCCAGGTTTCTGACGAATCCTGCGATTTCCCCACCGTCGCCGTCGATCGTCCCGGTGGCAGTGTTCGTCAGTGTCCCGACACCGGTGAGGTCACCCGACAGGTTTAGTCTACCGCTGTTGGTGAACCCGGCGGAATTCGACAGGGTGGCACCGGCGGCGATTTCAAGGGCTCCGGCATTGGTCAGCCCGCCGGAAAAGGCGGTTGTCATGGCGGTCCCGGTGACGGACATGACACCGGCCGTGGTGTTCTCCACATCGGTAAGAACATTGTCCCGGCTGAAAGTCAGTTCGCCGTCATTGATCAGCGTCCCCGTCCCGGAAATCGTCGTCGTGGCGGAATCGGCCAGGGCGGAGAAGGTGCCCTCGTTGGACCAGACCCCGTCCAGGTCGATGGTCGACTGGTCGTTGAAACTGAAGACCGGTGAACTGCCGTCATTCAGGGTGACGGTTCCGTCCTCGCCGATTTCCAGAACGCCCAGCGATCCAATTGTCACGGCAATGCCGTTGGGATTCTCACCGGTATAGGTGGTGTCGCCGTCGATGATCAGGCGTCCGCTGTCCGACACGGAGACATTGTTCGTGCCGAGGTTGTTTACCAGTTCCGCATCGCGCAGGTCGACGGTCGCGCTGATATCGATATCGTGCCCGTCCGCGAAGGTCACCGTTCCGGTCGAAACCAGCGTCCCCGTCCCGGTGACGGAAGAGGCAGTCTGGGCGTTTCCATTAATCAGCAGGCCGCCGGATGTGACGGTCGCACCGGTGATCTCCAGCTCTCCGCCGTTCAGGTCCAGCGTCCCGACCGAACTGTCGCCCTGCAGTATCAGTTTGCCGTCGGAAGCGCCCTGAACGGCATTGTTGATCGAAATTCCGTTGGTGACGGTCAGTTCGCCGTCGCTGATTGTCAGGGCATCCGTACCGTCGTCGGTCGATCCGACGATGGAGCCGACGGTTACCGTGGCGCCGCTGAAGGAAACCGCCAGCGTGCTGGCATTCTGCAGGACAACGAGGTCGGTCGCGGTCGGCGTGAGGTCGTCCGTGAACTCGTTGCTCCAGTTCGCGGAGTTCTGCCATGAACTGTCGCTGGTGCCGGTGAAGGTCACTGTCCCGTTCGAGGCAGCGGAAATGGCATTGGAATCCAGGATCAGTGTGGCGCTGCCGCTGGTCAGGACGACACTGCCTTCGTTGCTCAAGGACGTATCCCGCTCCCATCCGCTTCCGGGCCGGATGATGTTGCTGGTGGCTTCCGGGGCGCCGAGGATGTGGAGCGTTCCGTCGCTGGTCGCCTGCGCCACATCCTGCGCCGTCAGTTCGACGGTCAGCACCGATGTGGTCAGGGAACTCAGGTCCAGCGTTTCGACGTTCCGAATGTCGCCGTTCAGGCCGATGGAAACGGTCATCGTGCCAGCACTGTCGGCCACGACCAGCCGATCGTCACCGCCGCCGCCGTCGATGGACAGAATACCGTTCTGCGCATGGATGGTGTCGTCGAAATCGGTACCGATCAGGCTCTCGAACCCGTCATAATCTGCACCACGCGCGTTGATTCCGATGTCGCCTTCCGACTGACCCTGCGGGGTGGAGTCGAAGATATCGATCCCGGACGTGCTGATCGTGAAGGTCTGGCCGTCATCAAAATCGGCGAAGGACAGAGTGTCCGTTCCGCTGCCTCCCGACGCGGATTGAAGCAGGGTCGATACCGTGAAGGAATCGTCACCATCGCCGCCGATCACCGCCTCGACATTCGTGAAGGTCGAGGAGTTTGAATCCCGCGTCGCAATGCCGGTCTCGAACGAGAAAGTGGCATCGGACGTTATCGTACCCGACGAAAAACTGATCGTGTCGGTCCCGGCATCGCCGTCGACATTCACGCCGGCGGTGTTGACATAGATTATGTCGTTGCCGTCTCCCAGACGAACTTCCTCAATTCCGGTGATCGTATCATTGTCGATGACGGAGGCGGTGCCGTCTTCGATCGTGCTGTCTCCCAACAGCCCGTTCATTTCCATCGTCAGATCGGCGGTGAATTCCCCGGTGACGGAATCGTAGGTCAGGGTGTCGGTGCCGGTCCCGCCATCATAGTCGTCATTGCCCTGGCCATGCCCTCCAACGATTGTGTCGTTTCCGGCCCCGGCATTGACCACATCGTTGCCGGCCCCGGTCTCGATCTTATCGTTCCCTGCGCCGGAGTTAACCGTATCCGCACCACTGCCTGTCGTTACAGTATCCGCACCCGTTCCTGTAGCGATGTTGAAGTTCGAATCGGAGGACGAAAACGAGACAATCAGGTTTCGTGACGTCGTGGTGTTTGAGAAGCTTTTGACCTCTACACCGTCTACGGTGCTGGTGGTAAAGGACGAATCGGAAATGTTGATGGGGCTGGTCGTGTCGATCGGCTTGTTCAACACTGGCACGATAACCGTGTCGGGTTCAGTTGACGCGGTATTGGTGCCTGTTGGTTGCGTTATTGTGGTTTCGCCGGTATCGGATGCCTGCTCCACATTAATGTCTGTAAAACTCTGGCCGCCGGTTGTTACGTCCCCTAGGCCGGTATCGCTGCCACCGCCGGTATCGCCGCCGCCGGTATCCCCGCCGTCGCCGCCGTCGCCTTCATCACCTTTGTCCCCGCCTTTTCCGTCACCGGCAGAACCAGTGCCTGCGTCATCATCTCCTGTTTTGACATCACCTGTTCCATCGCCATCGCCATCGCCGTCTTCGTCCGCGTCGTCGTCGCTTTCGCCACCGCCTTCTTCAGTTTCATCGGAGCCGTCCTCGAGTTCGGCTAGGTCCTCTTCGGTGATGTCTCCGTCCTCGGTGCTTTCACCACCTTCTGCAGATTCCCCATCGTCACTTTCGTCGCCGGAATCACTATCGTCATTCCCACTGTTATCCGGGTCGTTGCTGTCCGGTGCATCGGGGCCTTCCTCTTCAACATCCGCCCCGGATTCCTCGGATTCCTGCTCCCGCGTCACATTGTCGACGATGCCGCGCAGATCGATGTCGACCGAGGCGCCGGTTTTGGTCTGGATCGAGGTCTCGATGGCGCGTTCGATGTTGGACAGGTCGTTGGAGGTCAGCGCACGGAACTGGTTGGAGTTCCGGGCGATGACATTCTCTGCCGTGTCGACGAAGTCGAAGACGCGCAACTGTCCGGTCGATGGGTCCGCAGTCGCGGTAACGGTCGAGAAGTTGTCGGACAGGACGATGGTCTGGTTTCCGGCGGAGACCGCGATTTCACCGTCCACCACGGTGAAGCGGAAGGTCTCGCCATCGGCGGTCTGCAGGCCTGCGACTTCCCCCGTAACGATCGTGCCGCGAATCCCGATGGTGGCGACAGGGGTCGACACCTGCATGTCGTTCGGATTGTTTTCGGCGATCTGTCCGGACACGAACAGGAACCCGCCTTTCAGGATGGAAAAGGCGGATTCACCGGACTGCGTGCCCGGGTCGTAGACCATCTCGTCCAGCGCCAGCCGGGCATCGCTGCCCAGGGTGAAGATCGTGCCGTCGATAAAGGAGATCTTCAGCGAACCGCCGTCGGCGGTCTCCACCTGGTCGCCCTGAAAGACCGGATCGCCGGCCTGCAGCAGCACACGCGTGCCGTCCGGGCGGATGGCGTAGACTTCCCCGGTCAGGGTATCGACCGTGCCGATGGAGTTGCCCTGGGCCTGGGCGACCTGTTCGTCGGTCAGCGCGGCGGTCTGGCCCGGTGCCATCGGCATGAGGAAGGAATCGACCAGTTCCGGCGACAGGCGGCGCCCGAAATCGCCGACAATGTCGGGCGGCGGGTCGGCCGCAAAATAGTTCTCGATCAGGACGGCCGATCCGTCCGGCTTGACCAGAAGCAGATCCGATCCCTGACGTACGAAAGAGCCCTCATACACGAAGGACAGGTCGGAAAGGTGAAGGTCGTCGCCGGCCAGGGCGTCGAGAGAGGAAACGATTGTCGCATCGCTGCCCGGGGCCGGGGAAGGGGCCTCCGCACCGCGCACGGCATCGTTCAGGAAATCACTGTCCAGGAATTCGAGCGTGTCCGACGCCCCATTACCGATCAGGGCATCGCCGCCCGCGATCGAGGCACCGCCTTCCTGTGCCGCCGGATCACCGGGCGCGGCCGCTTTCATGGAGGAGTCGGATTCCTTGAGGGGCGTTGTACTGGACGCCGCTTCGCCACCCGAAGGCGGCGTTGAGTCTACCCTGGCCATGTCATTCCCCGGGCGATCTCCAAGGGCGCAGGCTCAGCGGACTTCTGTCCTGTGGAACCGACGGCAGGCGGAGACAACCCCAAAAGTACTCACCCCTCTGAGGATATTGTTAGCATTTTAGTGACCTTGTGGAAAGTTTTACGTGGTAGTTATCATGGTTAAAATTGCATGCGGGAGGCGCAGTGGACCGACGCACCCAACGCCGCGCGGTGCTGGATGCGTGACGCAAGTAACTGATGTCGGTACACTCCTCCCGCTTCGGGTCGGTGGCCGGAAGCCGCAAGACCGATCCAATCCGGCTTGGTCTGCCGGGACGTATTTTTCAGGGCCGAGGGGTGGCATGGCAACGAAAGGGCGGGTTGGACGGCTGGTCGGTCACGCGCTGTCCCGCAGCAAGGGGCGGCTCTTCGAAGCGCTGTTCTCGTCGCTTTTCGTCAATGTTCTGGCGCTCGCCGTTCCCATCTTCATGCTGCAGGTCTATGACCGCGTCGTGTTCCATGCCGGCCTGACGACATTGCAGGGATTGGTTATCGGAATGGCGGCGGCGATCGTGTTCGACGGACTGCTGCGCCTTGGTCGCGCGCGTCTGTTCCAGCGGATCGGGCTTGATATTGACATCGATGTCGGGCGGTCGCTTTTCGACAAGATTGTCCGGTTGCCCATGCGGGTGCTCGAATCGCGGACATCGACATCGTGGCAGATCCTGTTCCGAGACATCGATGCGGTGCGTGCGGCGCTTTCCGGCCCGGCCATGGGACTGCTGATGGACCTGCCCTTCGCGGTTCTGTTCCTGTGCGCGATCCTCTGGCTGGCGCCGCCTCTGGCCGCCGTGATCCTGGTCGCGTTGCCGCTTTTCATCCTGCTGGCATGGCGGTCGGGGGCCACGGCCGCCAACCTCTCAGAGGACGAAAGGGCGGAAAGCTCAAAGCGTGAGGCGCTGATCAACGAGGTCGTGGCGGCCCGCGCGACGGTAAAGTCGCTCGCGCTTGCGGATCGTCTCCGTCCGGTCTGGGAAGCGCGGCATGCTGACAGTATTCGGGCGTCCCTGCGTCGGGGAACGGCGGGCGACGCGCATATGACCCTCAGCCATGTGATGAGCCTGGCGACGACCGTTTCCATGACCTGTGTCGGCGCGCTGCTGATCCTGGAGCAGAGCATGACGATCGGCGCACTGATCGCGTCGAACATGCTTGGTGCTCGCATGATCGCGCCGATTGCCGGTCTGGTCGGACAATGGAAGACGCTGCAGAACGCCCGCGATGCCGCCCGCCGCCTGGATGAGGTCCTGCATCTTGAGGAGGAAGGCCAGATCCCCGCCTTGCCGTTTGGACGGCCGAAAGGACAGTTCAAGCTGGAAGAGGTTGTCTTCCGATACGGCCAGGAGGGCGATGCGGCGATCGATAAGATCGACGGCACCATCGGACCGAACGGCCTGCACTGCATCGTCGGCAAGAATGGCAGCGGCAAGACCACCCTGTTCAAGATCCTGGCGGGGCTCTACCCCCCGGAATCGGGGCGCGTTCTCCTCGATGGCGCGGATGTCGCACAGTTTCCGCGGCGGCAACTGGCCCGCTGGATCGGCTACATGCCCCAGGATGTGGTGATGTTCACGGGATCGATCCGCGAGAACATCCTGATGGGATCGGAGGACGGCAAGGACGAGGACGCGGTGGAAGCCGCAAAGCGTGCCGGTGCGCATGAGGCGATCGCCTTGTTGCCGGAAGGTTATGAGACGGAATGCGGCGAAGCGGGAGGGCGCCTGTCCGGTGGGCAGAAGCGCCGAATTTCCGCGGCACGAACCTTGATCGGCGATCCGCCGGTGCTGCTTCTGGACGAGCCGTCCGGCGATATGGATGGCGAGGCCGAACTGGCGCTGGCGCGCAATCTGAGGGAAATGTCGAAGGATCACACCATCCTGATATCGACGCACTCGCCGACCCTGCTTTCCGTGGCGGATTCCATACTGGTCCTCGAAAAGGGACGGGTGGCCCTGGCAGGGTCGGCCAAGGACGTCATGACGAAACTCTCCGGCGGCGGGCAAGGTCAGGGGCAGGGCGCTCCGGTGCCGGCTACGGGTTCGGGAGGGGGCGCTCATGCTGCCGAGTAACGCAAGCTGGAGGGGCCGGGCATGAGTACCCTGTCCAACAGTCCCAGCCCGCTGGAAGGGTTGCGCGCCAGTGTGAAGGTTGGCGGGTCGCGATTCTGTACCTGGGGCCCGGGGCTGATGATCGTCGGATTTCTCGGCTGGTCCAGCATGGCGGAGCTCGATGAGGTCGCCGTGGCGGTCGGAGAGGTCATTCCGCAGCAGCAGCTCCAGGTGGTTCAGCATCTGGAAGGCGGCGTGATCGAGGCGATTCTGGTTGGTGAAGGCGATACGGTCGCGAAGGGGCAGCCGCTGATGCAGCTGAACCTCGGTGGCGCCGGCATCAATCAGGAGGAGGTTAGGGTGCGCCTGGACGGCATGCTGCTGGCGAAGGCACGGCTGGAAGCCGAGGCGGAAGGGGGCGACGCGGAACCCGTTTTTCCGGAAGACCTGGTCGAGCGGCGTCCCGAAATGGTCGAGGCGGAACTGCGCAGTTATATGGGGCGGAAGAGGGACTTGCTGTCCTCTCTTGCCGTGCTGGATGAGAAGGCGAGGCAGCGGAATCTGGAGATTTCGGAGTTGGAGGCACATATCGCCTCGGTTCGGCGTGACCTGAAACTGGCCGAACAGCGGCTGAGCATGTCCGCCGACCTGCTGGCAGAGGGCCTGACGCCGCGCATGGAACATGTGGCCATCGAGGGCGAGGTCGAACAGCTACGCGGCCAGATCGATGTCATGAACCAATCGATTCCCCGCGCCAGGGCCGCCCTGCAGGAGATCAATGCCGAGCGTAAACGGGAGACGGAGCGCTACAGCCGGCGCGCATTGGAAGAGCTCGTGCCCGTCGAGACGCGAATCGCTGAGTTAAAAGAGACCATGGGCACCGCCACGGACCAGGCATTGAGGTCCGAAATCAAGAGCCCGATCGACGGGATCGTGAAGAACCTGAAGACGAACACCGTCGGGGGCGTGATCCGGCCTGGTGAACCCATTGTCGAGATCGTCCCGGCATCCGAAGACCTCGAGATTCGAGCCCGGTTGAATCCGAAGGACAGGGGATTCGTGGCCGCCGGTCAGCGCGCCGTGGTAAAGATCACGACCTATGACTATGCCCGATATGGGGGGCTGGAAGGCGCGGTGGAGCGGGTTTCCGCCAGTACCAACACCGGTCAGAAGGGGGAGACCTACTACGAAGTGGTCGTGCGCACCGATCGAACCTACCTCGGCGAACGGGAAGGTGACTTTCCGATCACACCCGGCATGGAAGCCAGCGTCGATATTCATACCGGGACGCGAACGGTGCTTGATTACCTGGTGAAGCCCGTGCTCAAACTACAGCACGAAGCGTTCAGAGAGCGGTAAAGATCCATCCGCCGGAAACGCTCGCTGGCGGAGCACCGGTTGTTGTGATATTCGACGATTGAACTATCAGGATGTTGTGCGTCGCAGCATCCCGGACGGGGGTTTTTAGGGGCGCCGGTGGACAATAGCAGAACATGGACGAACGTATTCGCCCGTGGCGGGATTTTCGCCGCGGCGGTCGGGTTCGCCATGTCCATGGCCCTGCCGCAGGAAAGTCTCGCCCAGACCCTGCAGGATGAGCTTTATCACCTGGTCAAGACACACCCCCGGATCGAGGAACAGCGCGCCATTCTGCGCCGCGCGAACGAGGCGATCACCACCTCCCGCTCCGGCTATCTTCCGACGGTCTCCCTGACCGGCAGCGCCGGTGGCAACATCGTGTCGAACCCGACGACACGCGGCACGAACGATGACAACGAGCTGGTTCGTTTCAATGCCTTGGGCATCGAAGTTCGTCAGAATCTTTATGATGGGGGACTGACCCCGAACTCTGTCGATTCGGCCCGCATGGCACGGGACAGCGTAACCTACGCCCTGGAAAGCACGGTACAGACCGTCATGTTGCAGGGAATTACGTCCTATCTCAATGTCTTGCGGCTGAACGAACTGATCCGGGTTGCCCGGGCGCGGGAACGGACGATTCGCGAACAGCTGCAGCTTGAAACCGAGCGCGTCGAGCGCGGGGCGGGCATTGAAGTGGATGTGCTGCAGGCCAAGTCGCGCCTGCAGTTGGCGATTGAACAGCGCGTCGATCTGGAAGGCCAGTTGCGCCAGGCAATGTCGGAATATGTTCTGCATTTCAATCGCGAGCCGGACATCACGCAGATGCGGTTGGAGCCGTCGCCCAGCGAAGTCGTCCCCCCGACGCTGGAGGACGCGATCTTCACGGCCCGTGAGGAAAATCCACTGCTGGCGGGCCGCGAGTTTCTTGCCCGAAGCGCCCGGTTCACCGTCGAAGCACAGCGTTCCGGCTATCTGCCGGTCTTCGATCTGGTCGGCCGGGTCGATCATGAAAGCAATGTCGGCGGCACCCGCGGATTGTCCAAGGATTCCGCCGTCCTGATCGAAATGTCCTGGGAGGTCTTTTCGGGATTCCGGACCGATGCCGCCGTCACCAGCGCGCAGGAATCCCTGATTGAACAATTGTCAGCCGCGGATCGGACGAAGCGTGAGGTGGAACGCCAGGTCCGTCAGGCCTGGACCAAGTTGAAGAACACGCGCGACCGAAAGGAGCTGTTGCTCAACGCGGTGTCCATTGCGCAGGAAGTGTTCACGGCGCGCCAGAAGCTGCGCGATGCCGGCAAGGAAACCACGTTGAACGTTCTCGATGCCGAGAACGAGGTTTTTCAGGCGGAACAGAACCTGATCCGTGCCGACTACGATACCCGGGTGGCGGTGTATGAACTGGCGGTCGCCATGGGAATCATGACGCCGGCCATGCTGGGCATCGATGTCCAGATCATCGAGAATCCGGAAGAATATCTGACCGGCGCGAGCGAGATCGATGATCCGGAACCGGATCCGCGCGTTCAGCAGTATCGCGCGAATATCGAGGCCCAGACCCCAACGCCGCTCAATCGGGCTCAGCCGCCGGCGCCGGAAACGCCTCCCGCCGATGCAACGCCGACGGTGCAGGAAACGGAACAGCCGGCCGAGTCCAATGTCGAGAGTGAAGCGGATCAGGATACCGAATCGGTCATCGAACCGCCGCCGACCGACGGGACAACCGGGGCATTGGACGTGCCCCCGCCGACCGCTGAATCCGGAACCTTGACGCCAGCAGCCGGCGATGGCCTTTCGACGGATTCCATTGCTGTCGCGCAGGACGGAGCAGGGACTTCCCTTTTCTCCGGGGAGTTCGCCGTTCCGCCGCAGAACGTGGAGCCCAATCTTGTCGATGTTTCGCCGGCGTCGCAGCCGGTCGTGCCGGGGGCAGGAAGCGCTCCCACTGAACCGGTCATTTCAGAGGCGGCCGCAGCGCAACCCGTCGCGGTCCAGTCAACGGCGGTTGAGACAAGCGCGCCCAACCTGGAAACACGTGCGGGGGCTGGGGCTGATTTGCCGCTGGCCGGCGATGAACAGGCATCATCGGGCCCGAGCCTTCTGGAGCGCGTTCAGAACCTGTTCGTGACCAGGGATGAAGGCCCTGTGGAGGCGGAATCGCCTTTGGCCGCGCCGACCGTATCGGCCCCTCCGATCGCATCGGCCCCTCGAGCGGACGTCCCGACCGCCGTTGAGACGGTTCTACCGACACCGGCTGTGGCGGAGGCTGCGCCCGCAACGGGACAAGCGGTCCGGCCGGCGGTCGCAAAGCTGGAGCCTGTGACAGTGCCGGAGACGGTACGCGTCGACACGGATGCCATTGCCGTCCTGCCGCAGGGCGGGGACACGGGAACCGGCGGTTTCGAAATACCTGGAAGCTTGCTGTTCGGTGACATGCCGCCACCGCGCTAGCGGAAGCGTGAGACAATGATCAAGACGAGACTGAGTTACCCCGGATGTGCGCTCGCCGGACTGGCGGCCCTGATGCTTGCCGGTTGCGACATACTCGACCCGATGGCGGAAGAGGTACCTGGCGTTGCCACGGACCGCATGGCGGCCGTCCGTGCCGCCTCCCAGACGCCCCCGGATCTGCGACCGGGTGATACTTTCGTATTCGACAATCCGACAGTCACCTGGCAGGTCGTTTCGGTCACCGAGGATGGCAACATCGCCTGGCAGGCGGATAACGGCGAAACTCAGATCACGGCGCCGAACCCTTTGCTGCCCGCCCTGGAATGGAGCAGCGAATCCCGTGGCAGCGGCAGACGGCTGATTTCCGACATGTCCGGCTCGATGTTTCCGCTGAAGCCCGGCAATGACATTACCTTCCGCTCCACGGTTGATACCGACCGACCGCCCTATGCGTGGGAGTTCGACTGGACGTGCGAGACCGGGGATCTTCAATCCGTCGCAGTGCCGGCCGGGACTTTTCCTGCCTACAGAATATCCTGTGGCCGTCAGCAGCCGGACGAGGTCGTTTTCTATTACGCACCGGAAGTCGGCAACTATGTGCATCTGATTGCAGTCGATTCGAATGGCGGTCCGCCTCAGGAACGTCGATTGACTGGCTATTCCCGCGCCGCGATGCCGATGCAGCGGGCCGGCATGCCCGTGCCGGCGCCGGGCGCGGTGGTTCTGGAATCCGAACAACCGGACCAGATGTCGCTGTCTCAGTCAGACTCCCCTGCCGATGCGCCGCCGACGCCGCGCGCCGGTCCGACGGCGCTTGGCATGATTGCCCAGGACGGAACACCCCAGACCATGGAGCCGGCCCCATCTCAGGCGCCTCAGTCGGGTCTGGTCGGCTCCCAGACGGAATCTCAGGCGCCACAGCAGGGGCAGGAGGCGGCCATGGCGGCCACCGCTGCGGAAGAGGCTGGGGTGCCGCCCAGAACCGTCGCGGTGCACCTGGCATCATACAAGGAGCCGGGTAACGCTGAACGCGGCTGGCAGCAGATGATGGCAGCGCATCGCGATCAGCTGCAGGGCATGCGCCCGCTGATCCGGAAAGTGGACATTGCCGGAAAGGGCGTGTTTTACCGCCTGCATGCCGGACCATTGGAAAGCGATGCTCAGGGCAAGGCCATCTGCCGCGTGCTGGTCCAGCGCGGGGCCTATTGCAAGGTCGGGACGCTATAAGCGCTCGGACCGCATTTCATGATTGGAAACGCAAAAAGGCCGCCGAATTCCGGCGGCCGATTTGTGTCCGCGCCCCGATGAGGGGGCAGCAGCAGCTTACTTGATCTTGGATTCCTTGTACGCGACGTGCTTGCGCACAACCGGGTCGTACTTGCGGAATTCCAGCTTTTCCGTCTGGTTGCGCGGGTTCTTCTTGGTCACATAGAAATGACCGGTGCCAGCCGTGCTTACCAATTTGATTTGAACGGTCGCGGGCTTCGCCATCGCCTTGATCCTTCTACTTGAAGCGCGTCGCACCCAAACCGTGCGGGAGCGCCGCGTTGAAACGGTGCCGGAAAATAGCTGTCCGCCCGGCCATGTCAAGATGTTAAAGCAGGCCCGCGTCCTGCGGCTCTTTCCGGATCAATCGGGTGCCGTCAGCCCAGGTGAAGACCCGAACCGGACGACTCGGCGATTGCAGGCGGTCCGGATCCTGCCAAAGCTCCAGTGCCTGTCCCAGGACGAATTTTGTAACGCCCCGAAGCCGGTCGCTTTGCAGGGCGTGTGACGCCGGCAGCCAAAGTACTTCGGGCAGTTCCCCGACCGCATGCGCGATGCCGCTTGTGGCGCTTTCCTTCGCAAGGAAGAATCGGGTGTCGAAGCGGATTGGCGAGGGTTCCGGCGTGATGGCGCGCGCGATGTAGTGCAGCGCACCGGCCGAGGGCACACAGGCTGATTCCGACAAGGCAGCGTAGAACGGGTCGTCTGTTGGGGCGCAACTGGGCAGAGGGCCAGGCTCTGCGATCATGACACCGGTTTCTTCCCAGGTTTCCCGGATGGCGGCGGCATGAAACCGCGTTCCCGGCCAGTCCGCAGACCGTTCCATGCCCACATCGGGCGGGTCGACCGCACCGCCTGGGAATACATAGACACCCGGCATGAAACGGGCATTGTCCCGGCGTCGGCCCAGCAGGACCTCCGGCGCATCGGGGGCGCCCCTCAGAATCACAAGGCTGGCGGCGTCGGCCGGATGAACCATCGGACGGTCAGGCATCGCTCGGCGCCCTTCCCAAAGCCAACGCCCGACGAAACAGGGCAGGCGAGTCCAGAAGGAGTTCCGCGATCGACAGGTCGATATCGCCGGATGCATGGGGCAACCACGGGCAAAGTGCCAGGACGTCGCGTATGGCGTCCTCGTCATCGGTGGGGACCGAACGTCGACGCTCCAGCAGAGTCATTCCACTACCGGGGCCTGCGCCCAAGGCATCTTCCAGGGTCGTGACCGCGTCGGCGGCCCCGCTGGTGCATACGGTCGGCATTACGCCCATTGTGTGCAGGGCATAGCCGCTTGGCGCGACATACCGGGCCCAGGTGACATACAGTTCTCCGCTGTTGGGCAGGTCGACGATGGTCTGGATCGTGCCCTTTCCGAAACTGCTCATTCCGACGACCACGGCACGGCCGTGATCCTGCAGGGCCGAGGCGAGTATCTCGGCCGCGCTGGCCGACGCGCCGTTGATCAGGACAACCGTCGGCAGACCATCGGCAATATCGCCAGGTTCGGCCTTGAAGACCTGATGACTTTCCGGGTGACGGCCGTCCGCCCGGGTGATCAGGCCGGATTCCAGGAAGAGGTCCGCCGAATCGATCGCCTGGTCCAGACGTCCGCCGAGATTGCCGCGCAGGTCTATGATCAGGCCTGTGAGATTCTGCCCCAGTTCCGCACGGGCCTGGCTGATCGCCTCCGAGATTCGTTTGGACGTGCGCTGATTGAAGCCGGAAATGCGAATGATCGCATGACTACCGCTCAGCGAATAAAAGACCGTGTTGGGGACTATCCGGGTGCGCCCCACCGTAACGGTCAGGGGCTCAGGCAATCCATCCCGGACGACTGTCAGCGCGATCGGCGAATCGACGGGTCCGCGCATCAGTCTTTCGATGGCGCGAAGCGGCATTCCGTCGATCTTCTGCGCGCCGATGGCGATGATTCTGTCCCCGACCAGCAACCCCGCGGCCGCGGCCGGCTTGTCGCGTTCCACCCGATCGATCCGCGCACCGTCCGGGTGCTCCTCAAGGTCGATGCCGATGCCGCCGAACCCATCCCGCTCGGCGCGCAGATCCGCCGCGTCCTTTGGATTGGCATAACGCGAATACCGGTCGAGCGTCCGCATGGCCGAATCGAAGAAGCGATCATACAGAACTTCTTCGTCGACCTTCTCCGGCAGCATCCCCGACATGTGAACAGTCATGACCATCTGACGGGCAAACTCACTCCAGGCCTCGATCTCCGCTTCGTCGTCCGGCGCGACGCCGGCCGCGGCCAGATCGCCACTGACCTCAATTCGGAAGTCCGAATCATCGACGTCCAGGCGGTAGCCCGATCCCGTCCCGCGCAGTCCGTCCAGCCCCCCGATCGTGAACTTCCGAAGGTCGAGAGGCTCGATATGGACGGATGAGACCTCCGCATAGACCGTGTCGAACATTGACGTCATCCGGCCCTCGAGGGCCGGGTCGGGCGATACGGTTCCCGAGCAGGCGCTCAGGACAACCGGAATCGCAAATACGACTTTCCAACTGTCCGACAAATTTCTTGGGATGGCAGAACCACGCATGATGGCACCAAGGATACCCGCGTCGCGGGGGCTGTGCCATGTTAGATTTGTGATCCTTTGGGGCGAATCCGATCAGCGGCGCCCCTTGCGGCGCACCGTGCCACGGCCGCCGCCGGAACCGCCCTTGGGACCACCTTTCGGGCCACTGAACTTTCTCGGCCGTCCCTTGCCGCGCCCCGGCATGCGGGCCTTGCGATCCTTGACGATGTGGCCGCCCTCGACGATTTCAAAGATCAGGCCGCCGGTGACGGTGTTCGCTTCCGCGAGGCGGACCTGAACGGATTCGGCCAGCTGGTATGCCTGCCCGGTTTGCTCACCGACGAGGCGTTGATGAACCTCGTCGTGCCAGTAGCGGTCCCAGGGCAGGGTGCCGACCGGAACAAGGCCGTCCGCGCCGGTTTCGTCCAGGCGCACGAACAAGCCAAACCGCTTCACGCCGGTCACCCGGCCCTGGAAGGTTGCTCCGATCCGGTCCGCCATATAGGCGGTCAGATAACGGTCCGTTGCGTCTCGTTCGGCCGCGATGGCTCGTCGTTCCGTGTTTGAAATCAGTTCGCCGTACTTTTCGAACTGCTCCGCCTGAGCGTCCGGCAAACCGCCTTTCCCCAGGCCATAGGCGGAAATCAGGGCGCGATGGACGAGCAGATCGGCATATCGACGGATCGGCGACGTGAAATGGCTATAACGCTGCAGGGCGAGGCCGAAATGGCCCTCGTTCTCCGGCGCGTAGACAGCCTGACTCTGGGCCCGCAGGACCATGTCCGAGACCAGTTGTGCCTTCTCCGTGCCGGCGACCCGGTCCAGTATCTTGGTGAAGTGATGCGGCCGCAGGGCGCCGTCGGCGGCCAGCTTGATGTCGAGCACCTGCAGCGATTCACGCAGGCCTTCCAGCCGGTCGAGCTTCGGCGGCGCATGGACCCTGTACATGATGGCCCGCGCATTCTTGGCCTCGAGGAGTTCTGCCGCCGCGACATTGGCGGTAATCATGAACTCTTCGATCAGCTTGTGACTGTCGAAGCGCTTGCGCGGGGCGATGCGTTCGACCTTGCCATCCTCACCGAGCACGACCTGAAGCTCCGGCAGGTCGAGTTCCAGCGTCCCGCGAGCGGCGCGTCCCCGCTGCAGGGCCTCATAGGCGGCATAGAGCGGTTTGATGACCGGTTCCAGAAGGGTGCCCACGGTTCCGTCGACCGGCCGGCCCTCCATCGCATCCTGCACCTGGGTATAGGTCAGCCGGGCGGCGGATCGCATGATACCGCGCATGATTTTCCGTTCCAGCAGCCGGCCATCGGCTGAAATCCGCATCCGGATGGCCATGCAGGCCCGATCGACGTCGGGACGTAGCGAGCACAGATCGTTGGAGAGTGCTTCCGGCAGCATCGGCACCACCCGGTCCGGGAAGTACACGCTGTTTCCGCGTTCGCGCGCGGCCCGGTCCAGCGGGCCTTCCGGGCGGACATAATGGGCCACATCCGCAATCGCGACATGCAGGATGTGCCCACCGCCATTGCCGGGGTCCGTGTCCGGCACCGCATGGACTGCGTCGTCGAAATCCCGCGCATCCTCCCCATCGATCGTGACCAGGGGGAGGTCGCGCAAATCGGTCCGGCCCTCCGGCGTCACCGGTTGAGCCGCTTCAGCCTCCTCGATGGCCTCATCCGGAAACTCAACGGGGATGCCCTGGGCGTGAATGGCGATAAGACTGAACGCCTTGGGTTGATCGAGGCGGCCGATGAGTTCGGACACCCTGGCGGAATGGGCGCCGCGGGGCCCGCCGCGCAGCGGTTCTGCCAGAACAAGGTCTCCGGGCTCCGCGCCCTTCAATCGATCCCGCTCGATAAACCACGTCTTGTCCTGCTGCTTCTTGTCTGTCGGAACCAGCACCGCGCCGCCCTTGGCGGGTTCGAGAACGCCCAGCAGCTTTCGCAGGCCCGGCTGCAGGACGCGGATGATCGAGGCCTCATACTGATGGTCGCCCCGCCGGCGCAGCCGTGCCAGCACGCGGTCGCCGACCTTGGGGGCCGGGCCATTGCGGGTCCCGCCGCCGATAACAATGTCAGGCGCCTCACCATCCTGATCGACATCCCATGTTGCCGGTCGGGCCCATAGCTCGCCGTCGGCATCGATGGTATCGATGGAAAGGACAAGAACCTCGGGCAGGGCTCCGCGTGCGGCGACCTTCTTCTTGTGCCCCCGGTCGATCAGCCCTTCCTCAGCCATTTCCTTCAGGACATCGCGCAGCATGGCGCGTTGTGCGCCTTTCAAACCGAAGGCGCGCGCAATATCCCTCTTGTCCAGCGGTCGCTCGCTCTTCTCGATATAGGACTTGATCTCGGCCTTGTCGGGAAGCGAAGCGCGGATGCTGTCGGAAATGTCGTCGGGATCGTCCAAGTCAGGAGGCCTTGCGTGCCGGGGCTTTCTTGGCTTTCGATTTCTTTGATTTCGACTTCTTGGCGCCCGCCTTCTTCGCGGTGGACTTCTTCGCCGCGGCCTTCTTGGCCGTCGCCTTCTTGGCGCCGGACGATTTCCCCGCAGATTTCTTCGCCGCCTTGGCCGCGATCAGTTCCACAGCCTGCTCCAACGTGACGGAATCAGGCTCTGTCCCGCGCGGGATGGAGGCATAGATTTTGCCGTGCTTCACATAGGGCCCGAAGCGTCCGGACCCAAGGCTGACCGGTTTGCCGTCCGCGGGGTGCGCGCCAAGTTCCTTGGAGACACTGGCACGCCCCTTGCCCTTGGGCCCGGCCTCCGCCAGGACGGTAACGGCCCGGTTCAGGCCGATGGTCAGGACGTCGTCATCCTTGGGCAGCGAGACAAATGCGTCGCCATGCTTGAGATAAGGACCATAGCGTCCTATCCCCGCGGCAACCGGCAGCTTGCTTTCCGGATGATCGCCGAGCAATCGCGGCAGGGACAACAGCCGCAGGGCCGTCTCCAGGTCGATCGTCGCAGGCTCCATCGACTTGAGCAGGGAGGCGCGCTTCGGCTTCGTCTTCGTCTTGCCCTTGGCGTCCTTTTCCGCTTCGCCCAATTGCACGTAGTAGCCATAGGGGCCCTGTCGTACCGAGACGTCCATCCCGTTTTCCGGGTCGACGCCCAGCAAACGGGGATACTCCGTCGCGTCCGGGCTCTCGCCGTTCAGGTTGCCGACTTCGTCCAGATTTCGCGTCAGCTTGCAGTCCGGATAGTTCGAACAGGTTATGAAGGCGCCATAGCGACCGAAATTCAGGCTCAGCCGGCCATTGCCGCAGGACGGGCATTTGCGGGCCGCTTCGGTATCGCCGTTTTCGTCTGGTGGGAAGAAATGCGGTCCCAGAACGGCATCGATCTTGTCGCGAACCTCCTGACCGGTCAGTTCCATGGCCTGATCGGTAATGTCGCGAAACGCTTTCCAGAAATCCCGAAGTACGGTTTTCCAGTCGATGCGCCCACCGGAAATGTCGTCCAATTGCTCTTCAAGTCCGGCCGTAAAGGCGTAGTCGAAGTACTTGTCATAAAAGGAAGAAAGGAATGCAGTGACCAAGCGTCCACGGTCTTCGGGCTGGAACCGGCGCTTGTCCAGACGGACATATTCCCGGTCCTGCAGCACTTTCAGAATGGAGGCATAGGTCGAGGGTCTGCCGATCCCCAGCTCTTCCATGCGCTTGACCAGGCTTGCCTCGGTGAAGCGTGGCGGCGGCTGGGTGAAATGCTGATTGGCGTCTGCCTTGACCAGGGCCGGCGTATCGCCCTCCTTGAGGTCGGGCAGGCGTCCGCCTTCCTTGTCGTCCTCGTCCTTGTCGTCCTCGCTCTCGATATAGAGCGTCAGGAAGCCATCGAAACGGACCACGGAGCCGCTTGCGCGCAGCCGCGCAGTCCGGTCGGCGGTTTCGATATCGACCGCAACCTGGTCCAGGGTGGCGCTCTCCATCTGGCAGGCCACGGCGCGCTTCCAGATCAACTCGTAGAGCTTGAGCTGGTCCGGCTCCAGATAACGGGCCACGTCCTCCGGCCGCCGGCGCATGCTGGTCGGGCGGATACATTCGTGGGCTTCCTGCGCGTTCTTCGCCTTGGTGCGATACTGGCGCGGACCGGACGGCAGATAGTCGGAACCGTAGACGTCCTCGATCATGCCACGGGCGGCGGCAATCGCCTCACCGGACATGGTCGTGCTGTCCGTTCGCATATAGGTGATCAGGCCGACGGCCTCGCCGCCCAATTGAATGCCTTCATAGAGCTTCTGCGCCAGCGTCATGGTCTTCGTGGCGCCGAAATACAGCTTGCGGCTGGCTTCCTGCTGCAGGGTCGAGGTCGTGAAGGGCGGGGCAGGGTGGCGTTTGACCTGTTTGCGCTCAACCGACTGGACCTTGTGTCCGCCGCTGCGGACGGCGGTCAGGGCGGCATCGGCAGCGGTCTTGTCACCCAGATCGAACTTGTCGAGCTTCTTGCCGTTCAGATGGGTCAACCGCGCGGCGAAGGCAGTGCCGTCGGCCGTCGCCATCTGCGCGTCGATGCTCCAGTATTCGCGAGGCTTGAAGGCTTCGATTTCCGCTTCCCGCTCACAGATCAGACGTAGCGCGACCGACTGGACGCGACCGGCGGACTTTGCCCCCGGCAGCTTGCGCCACAGGACAGGCGACAGCGTGAAGCCGACCAGGTAATCCAAGGCGCGCCGTGCCAGATAGGCGTCGATCAGTTCCTTGTTCAGGTCACGCGGATTGGCCATGGCATTGGTCACGGCCGACTTGGTGATCTCGTTAAAGACGACCCGCTGCACGGAAATCGGCTTCAGGACCTTGCGCTTGGTCAGTTCCTCCTGGATGTGCCACGAAATGGCCTCTCCCTCGCGGTCGGGGTCGGTGGCGAGAAACAGGGCCTTGGCGCCCTTGCAGGCTTTAGCGATTTCGTCGATGCGCTTCTTCGCGCGCCCGTCGACTTCCCATTGCATGGCGAAATCGGCGTCAGGCTGCACCGAGCCATCCTTCGGCGGAAGGTCCCTGATATGCCCGTAGGACGCGAGAACGTAATAATCGCTGCCCAGATATTTGTTGATGGTCTTGGCCTTCGCCGGACTTTCGACGACAACGACATTCTGGCCGGTCATGAGTGGGAAAGGCCTCTAAATGAAACGGTTTGCATGGCCGACAGAATTGGCACCCGCAGTCGAAGGCGTCAACCGCTCGTTTCTAAGACGTTGAAGGACCTGTGAAAATCCGGACGGTTCAGTGCCTGGAGCCTATTCCGCGCGCGGGGGCCGCGTCTTCCAGTGACTCACGACCATGGCTGCGGTCTTCATGTCGATCCGCTCAAAATAGGCCGATAGCCGTTCGATATCCTCATCTTCCGAGATGCGCTTCATCCGGTCCAGCAGTGTCGTGTAACCGTCAACATCCATTCCGACGGACTTCACCGCCACTGCGAGGGTCTGTCCGTCGCCCCGCTCGAATACCCAGCGCGCGGTCTCCAGGGGAAGGTGCGTATGCTCGGAAAATTCGATGGCCGCGCCTTCGATTCCGTCCGACAGGAGACGACGCAACAGCCGCGCCGCCGGCCGGTGACCGCCGCGCTGTATCTGTTGCGTCCATCCGCTGCCAACGGCCGCGTCGAGCGGGTTCGGGGCGTCCAGACTGTCGAGTACCGCGTTGTCGACGGCTTCCGCGACGACGGCGCCGTCTATGTCGTAATTGTCCATGATGTGGCGCCTCAGGGCATCGCCAACCAGGGTATAGAGGCGCCGCGCGAGATCCGCACCCAGGTCCCCACGGGACGCAAGGGGAGTATGAAGGGCGGTGCGATCCACGGCGCGCTCGACAAGAGCTTCCATATCCGTGGGATCGATTGTTGCAGTCAGGTTCTTCGCCAGCGTCAGGTCGACCGCATCATCCTGCATGGCAATCAGACGGTGGCTGACGGCGCCGGTCAGGTCGTCGCGCGCGGCGACCGCCATCGCATGACCATGGCCATGATCGTCGATCAGGCGGATCAGGTCATAGTCTGTCAGCAGCGGGGAAGATCGCAGGATCGGATAGGCGACATGCACGGTATCGTTCGCCAGAAAGGCAATGAGATCCTTCGGCACGTCCGTCCGATCGCAAAGATAGTCGGAAATGTTCCGCCGCACCGCGACCTCAACCTTATCGATCAACATGCGCAGGATTTCGAAAGTCAGGGACAGTTCGCGCTCGCTGAGATCGGATCTCGAGTCGAGACAGAGCTTGGCGACCGATGCGGCCAAGCCCCCTTTTCCGTCAAGGGCACGCTGATGCGCCAGGCGCAACAGATGTTCAAAGGATACGGCGCGGTCAGTCATCGCTCACGGTCTTCTTCCATGCCCCTCCCAGGGGGCGCGACGCCAGGCGAGCCATTCTGGCTGCCCTTCGGATCGCACAATATGAATACGTCCGATCCGGCGCTATATGGAAGAACTATCGCCCGGGAATTCAATAAAAAAAGGTCAAAGGACTGAATATTATTTGAGGGCAAATTGGATCAAATTGTAACGATCCAGTCTGACCTGCACGTGGAGCGGATTCAAATTTTCGCGGTAATCCAGGATGTAGCCGGCACAAGTTGAATCAATCTGCTAAGCGATCCGCGCGATCTTTCCGCCCGAGCGTCTTTCGACCGTACCGGCAAGTTCAAGTTCCAGCAGCAGGGACGATACCGACGCGGCGTCTGTTTCTAGATCGGCGATCAGGTCGTCCACCGCGACGGCGGTCGGTCCCAACGCTGTCAGCAGCCGCTGACGCAAGGCGTTCCCGTCATCGATGGGGACTAGCTGGCGCGGGGTCGGGAAGGTCACGGCGTAATCGGAACGTGGAGCGGAAAGCTGCTGATCCAACGCGGCAATGATTTCTTCCGGAGTTTC
Source organism: Alphaproteobacteria bacterium (assembly GCA_033344895.1). NCBI lineage: Bacteria > Pseudomonadati > Pseudomonadota > Alphaproteobacteria > Alphaproteobacteria bacterium. Next base: position 4,114,671 of record JAWPMN010000001.1, on the reverse strand, counting down.
GATCAGAGCGGCCCCTTTCCGGATAAGGTCATTGCCACCGCGGGCACGGGGATCCAGTGGGGATCCGGGAATGGCATAGACGTCCCGGCCCTGATCGGCGGCAAGCCGCGCCGTGATCAGCGAGCCGGACCGCAACGTGGCCTCCACGATCAGCACCGCACTTGCGAGGCCGGAGATAATGCGGTTTCGGCGCGGAAAGTGCCGGGCCTGACCGACAGTCCCGAAGGGCATTTCCGCAACGATTGTTCCCCGTTCCGCGAGCGCCCGATAAAGATCCTTGTTTTCGCGTGGATAAACCACGTCGATCCCGCCGGCCAGAACGGCAACAGTGCCAGTTTCGATCGACCCGTGATGGGCTGCGGTGTCTATCCCCATCGCCATGCCCGAAGCGATACAATAGCCGGTACGGCCGATTTCAGACGCGAACTGTGCCGCCATCCTTTTGCCGTTGGTCGATGCATTTCGGGAACCGACAATGGCCATCGTCGGCCGATTCAGCAGGTCGCCGCGTCCCATTATGGTGAGAACCGGCGGCGCATCTTCGGTCGCCGCCAGAAGAGAAGGGTAGTCGCGATCCCCCAGGTGAAGCATTCGCCCGCCATAGGCGTCCAATGCCTCGACTTCACCGGCGGCGTCGGAAGCGCTGGGGATGGCAAGCCGCCGTCTACGCCCGGCCCGGCCGGCCAGGGATGGAAGGGCATCGAGCGCTTCCTGCGCGGTACCAAACCGGGCCATCAATTGCCGAAAGGTCATCGGACCGACATTTTCGGTACGGATCAGACGCAGCCGCGCAAGTCGGTCCTCGTCGTCAACTGTAGGCTGAATTTGCATGCCCGTAGAGTGGGAACAAATCAGGCCCGGGTCAATTGATGTTTGCACCTATTGGCGTTGCGATGCGGGGTGAACAATCTTCGCGCGATCGTCTGACTGCGGGGTTGACGTGCAACACAGGCTGGGAATGATGGATTGAATAACGACGGTAACGGGGCAGGGTGGTTCGATGGTAAATCCGGGGAAGAACTCGACGGCGGCGTGTCTGTGGCTTCTGATGCTGACCTTGGACGCCGACGGCAAACGCAAAGATGTCGAGTTTTCTGAAATCCAGACCTGTCTGAATGAGTTGACGCCGACTTTGGCCGATGACCCGGGGCGTCAGCCGGAAGCGCTGATGGCCTCGTTGAACCGTTACTATCAAGAGCTTGAAAACGTTGGTGCAGACGCCGTCCTGGAATCGGTCCTGCACCAGATCGACGACCCGGAACTGCGGCAGCAGGTCTATGTGATGCTGATGCGCGTGGCGATTTCGGACCGGCAGTTGCACCGGCAGGAAAACTCGTTGCTGCGCCGGATCGGCACAGCCTGGGGACTGCGTTTCGACGACTGATGGACCGGCGGGGCGTCGGGCCTATTTCTGGCCGATGCGCGGCTCCGTTCCGTTCAGGATACGGCGGATATTCGTGTGGTGACGGGCCCATCCCAGAACGGCCAGGACTGCGCCGGCCCAGGAAAGCGCATGATTAGGGCCCCCGAGAAAGGGGAGGAGCGCCAATCCAGGGACCGCGGCCAACGAAATCAGGGCCGACAGTGACGATATCCGGAACAGAACCGCCACGAGAAGCCACGTCGCGCAGGCGGCGAGGCCGACCGGCCAATGGATTGCGATCAGTGTTCCAAGGGTTGTGGCCATTCCCTTGCCGCCCTTGAATCCCAGCCAGAGCGGGAAATTGTGCCCGAAGACCGCTGCAACCCCCGCTACGATCGGACCGAGATCCGATGCTATGCCGAGTTCCGGAAACAGGAAGCGCGCCACCAATACCGCGGCCGCGCCCTTGCCGCTGTCCAGGATCAGAACGGCGAGGGCAAGTGGCTTGTTGCCGGTTCTCAGGACATTGGTCGCCCCGATATTGCCCGACCCGATCTTGCGGATGTCGCCATAGCCGAACAGTCGCGCCATGACGAGGCCGAACGGAATGCTGCCCAGGATATAGCCAAGACCGGCCGCGATCAGTAACGGAAGGATTTCGGTCATGGCGGGCTCCGATCAATAGCCGTCGGCGGCAAAGAGCGGCCTGCCGTCGACCACCGTGCGAAGCACCTGCCCCTGAACAGGCCGGCCGCCGAAAGCCGAGTTCTTTGACTTGCTGTGCAGCGCATCTTCCTCGATCCGCCAGGCCTTGTCCGGGTCGAAGAGGACGAGATCCGCCGGCGCGCCTCGTTTCAGCCGTCCGCCAGGCAAACGGAACCGTTCGGCCGGTCGTATCGTGACCAGCGCCATAGCGTCGATCAGGGACATGTGATCGTTATGATACAGGCTCAGCACCATCGGCAGCAAGGTTTCCAGCCCGACCACGCCGAAAGCCGCCTCATCGAAGGGCAGGCGTTTGGAATCCTGATCATGGGGCGCGTGGTCGGAGGCCACGATATCGATCGTGCCATCGGCCAGGGCCGCGACCACGGCCTGTCGGTCTTCCTCGGATCGCAGCGGCGGAGAGACCTTGGCGAAACTCCGGTAGTCTCCGATCGCCAACTCGTTAAGGGCAAAATAGTGCGGGGCGGTGTCGCAACTTACATCCAGTCCCGCCTGCTTGGCCTTCCGAATTGCTTCGATCCCGTCGGCGGTCGTCACATGCGCGAAATGATAGCGGCCGCCGGCCCCCGCCAGCAGGCGCAGGTCGCGCTCGATGGCGATGACTTCAGCCACCGCCGGAATGCCGGACAGACCCAGCTTTGTAGCCAGCTCGCCGCTGTTCATCACGCCGCCTGCCGACAGGGATGCATCTTCCGGGTGCTGCACCAGAAGTGCATCGAAGGCGCGGGCATAACTCATGGCACGACGCAGAACCTTGGCATCCGTCAGCATGCGTTCGCCGTCGGTGAAGGCGACCGCTCCGGCCTCGGACAACAGCCCGATCTCGCTGATTTCCTTGCCTTCCAGCCCCTTTGTCAGCGCACCGTAGCAATAGACCTTTGTCTGCTTCAGTTCCCGCGACCGGCGGGCGATAAACTCCAGAACCGAGACATCGTCGATCACCGGCGTTGTATTGGGCAGTTGCACCATGGTGGTGACGCCGCCATGGGACGCGGCCTGGCTGGCGCTCGCGATTGTTTCCTTGTGCTCTTCGCCCGGTTCGCGCAGCTGCACACGCACGTCAATCAGACCCGGTGCCAGGCATTTACCGCGGCAATCCACGACCTCGTTGACCGACGGCGCGCCGGTCCGGAACAGGTGCGCCCCGAAATCGGCAATCCGCCCGTCCTCGACCAGCAGCGCGCCGCTAACATCCAAGCCGGTGGCCGGGTCCAGCAGGCGCGCATTCAGATAGGCGATGCGTCCTTCCTCGGTCACGGGGCACCCCCCTCACGCAGCGGTCGTGTCAGGATATCCAGGCAGGCCATGCGGACGGCGACACCCATTTCCACCTGATCACGGATCAGGGACCGGTCGATGTCATCCGCCAGTTCGGAATCGATTTCCACGCCCCGGTTCATCGGACCCGGGTGCATGACCAGGGCGTCGGGTCGGGCATAGGACAGCTTTTCCCTGTCGAGCCCGAAATACCGGAAATACTCACGCACCGAAGGCACGAAGGAGCCCTGCATCCGCTCGAGTTGCAGACGCAGCATCATGACGATGTCGACATCGTTCAGGCCTTCGCGCATATCGGTAAAGACCTGAACGCCGAACCGTTCGGCCTTGGGCGGAAGAAGTGTCGGGGGCGCGATCAGCCGGACCCGCGCTCCCATAATCTGCAACAACTGAATGTTGGAGCGCGCGACACGGCTGTGGGCAACATCACCGCATATGGCGACCGTCAGGCCGCTGATCTTGCCGACACGGCGGCGGATCGCCAGTGCGTCCAGTAAGGCCTGCGTCGGATGCTCGTGACGACCGTCCCCGGCATTGATCACCGCGCCGTCGACCTTGTCGGACAGAAGCTGCACCGCGCCCGAGTTGCCATGACGCACGACCAGAACGTCGGGATGCATGGCGTTCAGCGTCATGGCCGTGTCGATCAGGGTCTCGCCCTTCTTGATCGAACTGGAGGCGACAGTCATGTTGATGACGTCCGCCCCAAGACGCTTCGCCGCCGCCTCGAAAGAAGTGCGCGTTCGGGTGGAGTTCTCGAAAAACAGGTTGATGACGGTCAGCCCCTTCATCAGGTCCGACGTTTTGTCGACCCGGCGCGACTGCTCGACATAGCCGTCGGCCGCGTCCAGAACCATCGTGATGTCGAGGGGAGAAAGACCTTCGATGCCAAGAAGATGGCGGTGCGGGAAGGAGGTTTCCGGTGAGGTCTTCATCGGGCGCGCACTATAGGCAAACCGCGGTGCTTGGCAAGCCTGTCATAAAACTTCGAAACGTGTCTATTCCCACAGGCATGGAGCGGTTATTCTGCGCTGAAGCCACTGGTTCACCGGCAAGGTTGGTAAAGTGCTCAAGTCTCGTTGGTTTATGCTCAGTTCCATTGTCGTTGCCGTCCTGTCCGGTTCGTTGACGTTTTATCTTCTCGGCACCGGCGGGGCGGGTGGAGCGGTCGGCCTGTCAGGGCTCGTGGCCCTTGTTTCGTTCGTCTGTGCCGTTCGCGGTGTGATGAAGATGCCCCGCGATCAGGCGCTTTCAGAGGGCGATGCGGAACGCCTGGCGCTGCTGGAGGCCATGTTCGACCAGGCGCCCGTCGAAATGTATCTGAAGGACGATCAGGGACGCTATCTGCGCATCAACCGTAGTTTCGAACGGCTGATCGGCGTGAATCAGGCCGATCTGGTCGGGACACTGCCGAGCCAGTATGTGCCGGAAGGCAGCGTCGATCTGATCCGAGAACACGATCTGGCGGTCCTGAGCGGGCGCACGGCGATCGTGCGCGATGCAAGGGTTGAGACCGCATTGGGCGCGCGGGACCTGCGCCTCAGCAAGTTCCCGATTCTCGGAAAGGACGACGAGTTGCTTGGACTTGGTGCCGTAGTCTCGGACCAGACCGAAGTCCTGAAGATTTCAAGACGCCTGTCCAAGTCTGATCGCTGGATACGCGCCATTCTGCACCACGCGCCCGTCGGCATCTATCTGAAGGATCTCGACGGGGTCTACATTCTTGCCAATCCGGCCTTCTGCCGATCCGTCGGCGTCGAACAGGATCGGCTGCTGGGGTCTACGATACTTCAGACAACCGGATATCCGGCCCGACCCGAACAGCAGGCCGCGGACAAGCGCATCATCGAGACGAAGGAAGCGGTCGTCTTCGATTCCCAGGAAACGGTCGATGGTAAGACCAACTTTCTGGAGGTTCTGAAGTTTCCGGTTCTGGATGAAGACGGCAACGTCACCGCCATCGGCGGCATTGAAGTCGACATCACCGAGCGCAAACTAATCGAGGAAGAGCTGCTACTGGCGAAAGAGGACGCAGAACTCGCAAACCGGGCGAAGACGGATTTTCTGGCCAATATGAGCCATGAAATCCGAACGCCGTTGAATGCCATCCTCGGATTTTCGCAGGTACTGGAGGGTGAGGTGTTCGGACCGATCGGCAGTGACCGATATCGGGACTATGCCGCCGACATACGGCGCAGCGGTACGCATCTGATGGAACTGATCGGCGACATCCTCGACCTGTCGAAGATCGAGTCCGGGCGGCTGGATATCCAGGAAGAGAAGGTCGAACTGGCGGAAGTCGTGGCCGCTAGTGTCAGCGTGGTGAAGGACCAGGCAGCGGAACGATCGATTGCAGTGGCTGTGGAGACCCCGACAGATTGCCTCGTGCTGGGCGACAGTCGCGCCTTGCGGCAGGTTCTGATCAACCTGATGTCGAATGCGGTCAAGTTTACCCGCAGTGGCGGCAAGGTGACGGTATCTCTTTCAGGCACGGAGGAAGGAGGCTGTCTGATCGTCGTCTCCGACAGCGGGATCGGCATAAAAGGGGAAGACCTGAAACGAGTTCTGGAGCCGTTTACCCAGTTGCGCGCGCCCCATGTTCAGGGCGAATCCGGGTCCGGAATCGGGCTGTCGATCGTCGATCGCCTCTGCGACGCCATGAACTACGACCTGAAGATTGAAAGCGAATACGGAGTCGGTACGCAGGTTCACGTGCTGATCCCGCCGGAAAAGGTCATTCGTTCCTGCTCGACGCAGGCATAACTCGACGTGCTGCCGCAATTCCGACTAGCATCCGTTCATGAAGCAATCCCCCTTCATCTGTGCCTGTCGCCTGGACGGAAACGTTGGCGGGCAGAGCCTCTCTGTTGACGAGGCGAAGCGCGCCTGGGCCGACCGCGGGACCGGCTTCTTTCTCCCTCTGGGTTTCGTAACGGGGCTTCCGGGCATCAATGAGGATTTGGCGGCGTTCTGGATCGTCTGCGTCCTGTTGGTTGGTCTTGGAATCGGGGCATGGCTGCTCTTCCGCATCAAAAAATGGCTCTGAGGAAAAAATGGATATTCGCGACATCCGAGACGGCGATGCCGATTGGCTCCACGCCCTGAACGAAGCCTGCCTTCCGGCAGTCAATCAGCTATCGAAGGAACGCCTTTGGGCATTGGTCGGAAAGACGGCAAGAACCCGCGTCGCGGAGATCGACGGGCAGCCTGTTGGTGTGGCGATGACACTGGCCCCCGGTGTCGACCATGACAGCATGAACTACCTTTGGTTCGATTCCCGAATGGACGATTTCCTGTATCTGGACCGGATCATGGTGTCCGATGCCGCGCGCGGACGCGGCGTTGGGAAGGCATTGTACGAAGATATCTTCCGGATCGCTGCGTCACGGGAGGGAACGCGCGCCGTTACCTGTGAGGTCAACCTGAAGCCGTTCAACGGCGGGTCGTTGCGCTTTCACGCGGCCCTCGGGTTCATTACCGTGGGGGAGCAGGATACCGAGGGCGGCAAGAAGGCTGTATGCCTGCTGCGGCGCGGTGTGTCGGGGGCAGCGGAATGATCTCCAGGGCCTACCTTCGTGAGCTGAGTGCCCATAACGAGTGGCAGAACGGTGTCACTTTCGATCTGTGCGAGGAGATCGGGGAAGAGGTACGTCGCGAGGACCGCGGCATGTTCTTCGGCTCGATCCATCACACGCTGGATCATGTCCTGATGGTCGATCGCGCCATCCTGACCTACCTGAACAGCGACACGCCGCCGCCCAGTTCCTACAGCGACATGATCTGGCCGGACTGGCAGGAGTTGATGTCTGTCCGAAAGCAAACAGACGCCGATCTGAAAGGGTTCGCTGAAAATTGGGAACTGGAATGGCTGGCCGGGGAGGCGGATGTTCGCAGTCCGCGCATGCCGGGTGCGAAGTCGATTCCTCGATGGCTGCTTGTCGTACAGATGTTCAACCATCAGACCCACCATCGCAGTCAGGTGACCGCGGAACTACATCGGCTCGGACTTGATTATGGTTCTACGGATATTCCGTTTCGTCCCGGGTGCGGCTACTTTGTGGATTGATGTATATTGAAACTAATAATCGTTCGCATATATAGAATGGTTATCGGTTCCGGTAACGAACCTATGGAGCGAGCAGATGTACAGAAACGTCGTCAAAACAGCCAGTTACAGTGTGATGCACCTCCTCGTCGCCGTCTCCGTGGCTTACGCCCTGTCCGGCGACTGGAGGATTGCGTTGAGCATCGGCCTCGTCGAGCCGCTGGTCCAAACGGTGGCCTATGCGGTGCATGAGAGGGTTTGGACACGCATCGGATTTTGGCGCCGGACCGCCGAGCCTGCGTGATCGGACTGATTTGTCCCCGCCGGGCACGTCATTAATCGTTGCCTGCGTCGGCTGACCGGCTATTGTTTCCCGCACTGCGCGTACCGCGCGCCAGTAAAAGCTACACCGGCGGGAAGGGGGCCCCATGTCATTCGCAGTCTCAGCAGACGAAGCGCAGGCTTCGCTTACCCGCCATCCATTTGTTTTCAAGGGTGAAGCAGGGGCGTATTTCGCAATCTGTCTGCGAACAGTGCTGCTGGCCGTGGTGACACTCGGCATCTATGACGCCTGGGGCACGGTCGAACGCCGACGCTACAGGATGGGCAATACGGTCGTGGCCGGACATGGGTTCGATTATCATGCCAGCCCGGTTGTCATTCTGATCGGCCGGTTTATTGCGGTCGGCGTGATTGTGGCGCTTCAGATCGTCTTGAATTTCGCGCCGCCCAACGCGCTCGTCTTCATCGGACCGCTTGCCTTTGCACTGTTCTTTTTCGGTATTCCGTACATCGTGCTGCGCAGTTTTCGGTTCCATTTGCGCAACACGAGCTATCGCAATGTGCGCTTCGACTTTACCGGCACCTATGGCAGCGCGTTCTTTGTGTTGTCGATCGCGCCCTTCGTTGTCGGTCTGACCCTGGGTATTGCCTATCCCTGGTATCAGGCGAAATTTCAGGAATTTGCCCTTAAGAATGTCCGGCTCGGCCGCGCCCGGTTCGATGTGGATGTGCCGCTGGCTCCGTTGTACAAGGCGTTTGCGATCATGCTGTTGATTGCGGTCCCGGCAACGGCCGCGCTCGGCGCCGGGGTGGGATTCTGGTTCGTGAATCTCATGGAAAGCGCGCAGGCTGGTGCGCAGCCGCCTCCTGCGTTAGCGATGGTGATCTTCGGGGCCATGATCGTGTTCATGCTGTTGATGTATTTTCTGTCGTTCATCCTGAAGGCAGCGCTGCGGAATGCAGTGCTTCAGAACTTGTGGCTTCAGGGTGGGCATCGTTTCGACAGCAACGTGACGGCATTCCGGTTTGGCTGGATGGTCCTGTCGCGCGGTTTGCTGGCAACGGTCAGTCTGGGGTTGCTCATTCCCTGGGCAACGGTTCAGATTCACCGCTATCTGATGGATCACACGGCTCTTCTGGCCAACGGCGATCTGGACACATTTGTTTCCAGAGATGTTGATCCGGGAGGCGCCGCCGTCAGCGAATTCGGGGCCATGGAGGGCATTTCGGATGGAGTCTTCAGCGGCATCTGATCGCCGGGGAAGAACACATCGCATCGAAGGGCGCCTGTTTCAGGCCGGCAGCAGCAGCTACACGGAGGCTGCGTTGCTGTTCGGTGCCGGATCCGTCTGTCAGGATTACCCGGATGGAAGCACGGGTCCGATCCATTCGATGACTGAACTGCGCATCGACCGTCCGGTTACCGGGTTGCCCCGGCGCCTGACGTTTCGGAGCGGCGAAGTTTTCGAATGCGACGATCATGACGCTGTTGAGGCGGCCTTGGCGCTTGCCGAACGACGCGACCGGCGTCGTCCCGCATCCCTGGGCCTCAGTCCGGCAAAATGGGCGTTTCTGATCGTCGCGGCCGTCCTGATGCCGATTGCGCTCTGGTACCTGTATCCCCTTGCGGCGGACGGTGTGGCACAGGCGTTGCCCCGGTCGGTCGATCGGGCGATCGGACAATCCACCTTCGAACAGATGGATGGGACGCTATTCCTCGAAAGCCGGATTTCGCCCCGGCGAAAGAGCGAACTGAACGAGATATTTCATGCCATCGTCCGAGTCTCCGATCTGTCGCCGGAGGATGTCCGCCTTCGGTATCGGAAGGGCCGTTTCAAGGGACTGGACCAGAACGCCATTGCCTTGCCGGACGGCACGATCGTTCTCTTTGACGGACTGGTCGCCCTTGCCAAGCATGATGACGAACTGGCCGGGGTGCTGGCGCATGAAGTCGGGCATGTTCAACATCGCCACAGTGTCCGGAAAATCGCACGTGCGGCTGGGCTGGGGATTCTCGTCACGATTTTCCTGGGGGATTCCTCTTCGCTTCTGGAGGAACTGGCCGCAACCGGCGCTGCCGTTGCTGAACTGTCCTATTCCCGGGAGTTTGAGACCGAGGCGGATCGCGTATCGGCGGATATCATGCGCAAACTGGGGCGCGATCCCGAGGCCATGATCACGCTGCTGCGACGCGTTCTGGAAAACTGCGGCGAGGATTGTGAGGAAACCGGTCTGCTGTCGTCGCATCCCGGATTGCGCGATCGGCTGGAAAGCGTCGGCGGCGGGCGGGAATAGCCGCCGGCTGACTTGAAGCCTTCGGCAAACCATGTATCCATGGCGCCGAGTAGCTTGTTAACTCTTTACGGTATGGCGGCATCACATGGGCGCAACGATCTTCATCGACGGCGAAGCCGGAACGACGGGGCTGCAAATCAAGAGTCGGCTGATAGGCCGTCCGGGACTGGATTTCATTCGTCTGGACGATGCCCGCCGAAAGGATGCCGCGGCGCGTCGGGAAGCCCTGAACGATGCCGATCTCGTCATTCTCTGTCTTCCGGACGAGGCCGCGAAGGAAGCGGTTTCCCTGATCGACAACGACAAAACACGTGTGATCGACGCCTCTTCCGCGCACAGGACGGCATCGGGCTGGGTCTATGGCTTTCCGGAATACTCCGCGGACAGCCGGTCGGAAGTCGCTGCCGGCCGGTTGGTCAGCAATCCCGGCTGCTATGCCATCACCTCCGTCGCGATCCTGAATCCGCTGGTGGCGGCGGGACTCGTGCCATCCGACTGGCCGGTCACCATCAATGCCGTTTCCGGCTACAGCGGCGGCGGAAAGCAACTGATCGCCGCATTCGAGGATAGTGCGTCCGAGGCGTATACCGAAGAATCCTTCCGGGTCTATGGGCTGGGGCTCTCCCACAAACATGTGCCGGAGATCCAGAAATGGGGCCGCCTGGACAAGCGGCCGCTCTTCGTGCCCAGCGTCGGCCGATTTGCCCAGGGCATGCTGGTTCAGATCCCGCTGCAACTGTGGGCGATGCCGGGCCAACCGACCGTCGAACAGGTGCACAGGGCGTTGTCGGACCATTATGCGGGGCAGCGCTATGTCACCGTGACCGATCTGAAGGACAGTGTTGCAGCTACGAAGATCGATCCGGAGTCCCTGAACGGAACCAACGAATTGCGCCTGCATGTCTTCGCCAATGAGGCGGAGGGGCAGGCCGTCGTGGTCGGTCAGTTGGACAATCTGGGCAAGGGGGCGTCCGGTCAGGCTGTCCAAAATCTGAACATCATGCTCGGTCTGCCCGAGGACGAGGGTCTGGATCGGCCGGCCCATATCGAATGATCGGCGTTTTCGATTCCGGGCATGGCGGCCTGACCGTTCTTCGGGCACTTACCGCGACCCTGCCGGATGAACGCTTCCTGTATCTTGGCGACCATGCCTATGCGCCCTATGGCATGCGTTCGAACGAGGAAATCTATCAGCTGACCCGACGCCGGATCGCGGATCTCTTCGATCGGGGCTGCAATCTCGTGGTCCTGGCCTGCAATACGGCTTCGGCCGTGGCCCTTCGACGTCTGCAGACGGAATGGTTGCCTTCCGTCGCGCCGGAAAAGCGCATTCTGGGGGTATTCGTTCCGGTGGTGGAGGCGTTGACCGCGCAGGACTGGTATGTCCGCGGGCCGTCACCCTATGCCCCGCCGCGTGCCGCCCGAACCGTCGGCGTGTTTGCCACGCGCAGGACGGTCGAAAGCCGTTCCTTTCCGAATGAAATCAAGGCGCGGGCACCATCCATGTCCGTTATTCAACAGCCCTGTCCGCGCCTGGCGGAGGCGATAGAGGAAGGGCTGAACGAGGACGCCCTGAAACGCGGCGTTGAGCGTTATGCCGGTCAATTGCTGGCAAAGGCCGGGCGAACGCAGATTGACCTCGTGGTGCTGGGCTGCACCCATTTTCCTTTGGTCGGCGACTACTTTCGCGGCGCCTTGCCGAAGGAAATCCGGGTCATGGACCAACCCGATGTCGTTGCCCAGAGCCTGGTATCCTACCTGTCGCGTCACCCGGAGTTCAGGCGCGACCCCAGTGAAGCGCCGGGGCTGACGCTCTTGACGAGCGGCGATCCGGAGACCGTCTCCACAATTGCCGCGCGGTTCTATGGCGCGGAGGTCAGCTTCCACCATCTCAGTGGCGCCACCGCCGCCAAACCGGCAGCGGTCGGCGAAAGCGAGGTATCATGAACAGCGACATTCTGCCGTTCGACGGCACAATGCCCAAACTGCACGACAGTGTGTTCGTTGCGCCCGGCGCCAAGGTCATCGGGGATGTCGAAGTCGGTGCCGATACCGGTATCTGGTATGGCTGTGTGGTTCGTGGTGATGTGAACGAGATCCGCATCGGCGCCCGCGTCAATATACAGGACGGAACCGTGATCCATGTCGCGTCGAAGGGGCAGGGCACCTATATCGGCGACGACGTATCGATCGGGCATATGGCGCTGATCCATGCCTGTACGCTGGAAAGCGGGTCCTTCGTGGGCATGAAGGCGGTGGTCATGGATGGCGCCATCGTTGAAGGCGGGGCCATGGTCGCGGCCGGAGCCCTTGTGACCCCGGGAAAGATCGTGCGCCGGGGGGAGCTGTGGACCGGATCGCCGGCTTCCTGCAAACGGCCGCTTTCGGATCGGGAGGTCGAAATGATGACCTGGACGCGGACGCATTATGCCGATCTCGCAAAGCGTCACGCCGCCAGCCTCAAGGGTTGATGCGGCCGCCCTCGTCAAGGGCCCAGTCCCGAAAGGCTGTGACCTTGGGGATGCTTTCTGAAGCCTTCGGGTAGACGATGTAATGCGCGAATTCCGGGGCGATCTCATGTGACTCGCCGAACGGACGAACCAGCCTGCCGGATTCCAGATCGCCACCGACAAGGGTTGAGGGGGCCAATGCGACCCCCAGCCCGTCGATTGCCGCCTGAACCAGCATCGCCTCCATATTGAAGCGCATGCCGCGTACCGGATCGATATCGTCCAAATGTGCCGCCTTAAGCCAGAGCCGCCAGTTGGCGCCGGCTTCCCGCTCCATACGCCACTCCGCGTGCAGCAATGTCTGGCCGCGCAGGTCCTCGGGACGTTTCAACTGGGTCGCGAGGGCAGGACTGCAGACGGGGAACACTTTCTCTTCCAGGAAGGGAATGACCGTCAGTTCGGGATAGTTGCCGGTCCCGTATCGAATGGCGATATCGATGCCGCCGCGCGCAAAATCGGCAAAGTCGTCCGAAGCGTGAATGCGCAGGTCGATATCGGGATGGGCCTTTCGAAACCGTTCCAGGCGTGGAATCAACCATTTCTCGGCCAGGGTGGGATAAACGCTGACCGTCAGCATGCCGGCCTCTCGACTGGCGGAAAGCCGCGTGTGGACATCCCTGAATGACGAAAATCCGCTTCGTACGGCGGGCAGGATGGCCGCGGCGTCCGGGGTCAGTTCCAGGCGTCGCGTCGACCGGATGAATAGCTGAACGCCATAGTGATCTTCCAGCAATCGGATTTGCTGGCTGACGGCCGCCGGGGTCACGTTCAGTTCCTGCGCGGCACGGGAAAAGCTGAGATTCCGTGCAACGGATTCAAACATCCGGATCGCGGTGAGGGGCGGCAGTCGGTCAGCCATTCACATTCATTAGCACAACTTAAAAATAATACAACGAAACATCGTTTGTCCTTACCAGTTTCAGCGACAAGATAGGGGATGTGCTTGAGGGGGCGCAAAGGAACGTTTAACGCAAACTGAAAGAAGGTCTGCCATGACGCAATACCCCTTCACCCAAGCGGAAATGAACTTTGTCCCTGCCGGGATCCGTGTGCCTGAGGCGCGCTATCACGGGGCAAGCGGCGAGGCGAAACGCAACTACGAGGCGGAACGCCGCGAGGTTCAGGTTGCCGATGGCCGCCTGCTTCAGAACGATTATGGCCTGGACACTTCCGGATTTGAACTGGTTCGCGCCCCTACCCAACTGGGCCCGGTGGAAAACCCGGATCACCCCGATATCTCAAAGGTGTACTATCCGGAAGTCGAGGCGATTTTCCGGCGCGCGACAGGCGCCACCGAGGTCCTGATCTTCGATCATACGATCCGAATCACGGGCAGTGACACGGTCCGGCGGCCGGTCCAGAACGTTCACAACGACTACACCCATGAATCGGCGCCTGTCCGCCTGGCCCAGCTGGTCGGGGACGAGGCCGCCCGAGACTGGCTGAAAGGCCGGGTTGCCCAGGTCAACCTGTGGCGCCCGCTGCGGGGCCCGGTCCGGGCATTGCCGCTGGCACTGGTCGACGCCCGTTCGCTTGGCCCCCATGATTTGCGTGACACCGCCCTGATCTATGACGACCGGGTCGGCCACATCTACCATCTGAGCTACAATCCGGATCAGAAGTGGGTCTATTTCCCGGGGATGACGACCGATGAGGCGTTGCTGATCAAAGGCTACGACAGTGCGCGGGACGGCCGTGCCCGTTTCACGCCGCATTCGGCGTTCGAGCTTCGGGGCACACCGGCGGATGCGCCGCCGCGCCACAGTATCGAGGTCCGGGCCTTCCTGCGCTTCGGGTCCTGAATTGCCTTATCATAGGGGGAGAGAATGGCTGAATTTCTGACGGGCGGGTGTTACTGCGGCGGTGTGCGCTTTCGTCTGGAGCCGCCGTTGCGGGACGTGATCGGTTGCCATTGCAGCCAGTGCCGCAAGACATCAGGGCATTTCGTAGCCATGACGTCTGTGCCGGAGTCCCAGTTCGCGCTCGTTGCGGACGAGACGCTGACCTGGTTCAGGTCTTCTGAGACGGCTCGGCGGGGATTCTGCAACCGATGTGGCGGCAATCTGTTCTTCAAGCCGGAATCTGAGGCGCGGATATCCGTGGCCGCGGGCACGATCGACGGAAAGACAGGCGTGAAGATGACGCAGCATATTCATCTGGATGGGCAGGGCGACTACTACGACCTGCCCGGGGATTAGCGAAGACGCCTCTTGAAACGCAAGAGAGGGAGGGTGCCCGGTGGCAGCCTCCCTCTCTTCATGCACGCGATGTGCATTCAAATTCTGGTGCGGCAAAGCGCACATAACAATCCGATGCGGCTGGATAGGGCCGCGCCGATTCTCCGAAAACGGATCGATTGATCGGCCTTAAAGCGGCTCGATCTTCTCCGCCATCGGTCCCTTGTCCCCTTGGCGCGCCACGTAACGGACCCGTTGAGCGGTTTCCAACGTCTGCATTCCAGCACGTCCCAGGATCCGGGCGGAGACGAAAACGTCCTGGCCGCCGTTATCCGGGGTCACGAAACCGAAACCCTTGGCGTCGTTGAAGAACTTCACGGTGCCTTCGCCCGGCTCGCCGGGCGGGCCTGGCTGGTGGCGGGGGCCACGGTCCATACCGCCGCCGAAACCGCCCGGGCGCGGGCCCGGCCCCGGTCCACGGCTGGCCTGCGGCGCAGCCGTCGAGGCATCGACGGAATACACGGTGGAGACCATAAGGCCTTTCTGGCCCTGCGCGAGATCGCAGACCAGGGTCACACCTTCGGTAATGGATGCTGCGTCTTCCAACGGAAGAACCGACGCGTGCAGAAATGCATCGCTGTTGTCGTCATCTTCCGGAACGACGAAACCGAAGCCTTTGGTCGGGTTGAACCACTTCACTTGAACGGTCACCCGCTCCTGAACGACGGCGGGCGGTAAACGGCGATTCATGGGAAACTGGCGCTCCTTCGCTACTCCCTGGCCAGGGTACGGATGTCTTGCGTATCTTCCCCGAATCCCCAACCGTTACTATAGGGCGTGGTTTCTCCTGAAGCCTGCCCCGGTTTACCCTGATAGTCTTAAGCCATATCCGTTCGCGCGTCTACGGCATAAACGCGGGTCCAAATGCGTGTAATGCGGTGTTCCGGCCAGAAAGAACCCCGCCGCGGCCGGGCCGGGCGGGGTCGAACTTCAACTGGCGGTGTAGCCCGGTCTAAATCCGGGACCGCAATCTGCTCAGCGCAGGGACAGCGACGTGTCGATGCTGTCGCGCGTCAGGCCGATGTCAGACAGCATCTGGTCGGACAGGGCATGCAACTGTGCCGCGGTGGCACGGCGGGCGCGATAGTCCGCAACGGCCTGGGCCGCCGCTTCCAACTGGGCAATGACAGAGAATACGCCGCGCGCGATCAGGTCCTTAACCGTGATTTCGCGAGCGCCGGTGTCGAGCGTGGTAACAGCCATGGTTCGATCTCCAGAAACTAGCGGTTTCGATTTCGGGCTTTGGGCGCGGGCGTCCGGGGCACCGTTTCTGGCGCCTAAATGATCGCTTTTGCGACATGCGGCAATTGCAGAAAAAGCAGGGGGTCTCTGCGGTTTTGGCATGGCACGACCACGGCCAAAACTTTTCAATGTGCGTCATTTCGCGGCAGCTGGATACCAAAATGCAAAACCCCCACCGCGGTCACCCGGGGCGGGGGTTCTTACAGGTCCGGCCGGCCCTTGGGGGACGACCTGCCGGACGATGTACTCTCCGGGCTTACCGACCGGCGACAGCGCTCTCGATTTCGGTGCGCGTCAGGCCGATATCAGCCAGTTCCCGGTCCGTCAGCGACTGCAACTGCGAAACGGCCTTGCGACGTTCCAGATAGTTCGCGATGCGGTTCACGAAGCCGGACAGGGCGGCGGGAACGGTGAAGGACCCGACTTTCGTCGGCTGGGCGCTGCGGGCGGCGTCGAGTGTGGTTACGGCCATTTGGCTTACTCCAACTTCGAGTTATTGGATCCGGGCCGTGGTGTTGGGGGTAACAGCGCGTCCCGGCGACTGCGCTGGAAATGGATGTCGCCGGGACATTTAACAATTGCATAAAGGGCAGGGTCGCCGTGCAAAAACCGAATACCGCAGTGCAGCATAGGGCGGCCGGCGATCCCTGTAAGACTCTCCGCGGTATCAAGCTGCCGTTCGGCAGGTCTTTGCCGCGCGGGCATGCCCGTCATAGGCATCCAGCATGCGTTCGACCCAGTCGGCGACGGGGTCATCCTTTTCGAACAGGTCAACATCCGCGACACAGCGGAGCCATTGGATCACACCGAAAAGCATGTGGTCTGAATAAAGCGGGGCGTCGCCACCGGCAAAGGGCTGGTCGCCCAGCATGGCGCGCATCGGCCCCAGGGCCGTCCTGAAAGTGTCGAGCCTTTGGGCGATATCTCCGCAGACATCTTCAAGTTTCCTGCCCAGGCGGGCCTCGCGGGTGTCCCGAAAATAGGCTTGATCCTCTTCATCGAGGCAGTTCCAGACGGGCAGGACCGCGATCGGGGCGGCCGCACCATAGATTGTCGTGACGTAGCGACGGAAGAAGACGATGCCGGCCTTGCCCGCAGGACCGCCGAAAAGGCTGGGGCGATCCGGATAAGTGTCTTCGAGATAATTCGCGATGGCCCAGGAATCGTGGACCGATTTTCCGGCGTCGCGGATCACCGGCACCATTTTCTGGCCCGAGAAGGCGATTGCGTCCTTTTCGGTGAAGCGCCAGGGCACGGAAGTGAAAGGCAGTTGCTTGTGCACAAGCGCCATGCGCGTCGGCCAGACATTGGGGCTGAACCGGAGGTCCGGGTCCTTGCCGCGCAGTTCGAACAGTTCGATGGTCATGAGAAATGCTCCGGCTGTCGATTGTGGAATGGTCGTTCCAGTATAGACTGTCGCTTGGTCGTTGAAAACAGGAACCGGGCGCAAGACGACAGGGCGTCGGTTTTATGATACGATCTGCAAATCTTATCCGCCGGAGCGGTTGACCTCGTCGTCGGAAATCGTTATGTACCCGCCCGTCCGGCGCACCGGACCTCTGATGGGGAATAGGTTAACGGTAGACCCACGGACTCTGACTCCGTTAGTCCTGGTTCGAATCCAGGTTCCCCAGCCACTCGGAAACCGCGCTTCGGCGCGGTTTCTTCGTTTCGGGAGGCCGATGCATGGCCAGGAAAACTGGAAAGAAAGGCGGCGGCAGTCGCAATGTCACGGACTCCCGTGGCGCAAGGGTACGGGTGAAGACCGCACGCGGCCGAAAGCTGTCTTCCACGCTTTGGCTCGAACGTCAGCTCAACGACCCCTATGTGGCGGAAGCCCGTCGGCTCGGATATCGTGGTCGCGCGGCCTTCAAGCTGGCGGAGATCGACGACAAGCATAATCTGCTGAAACCCGGAAACCGTATCGTCGATCTGGGATGTGCGCCCGGCGGCTGGACCCAGGTGGCGCTTCAGCGCTGCGGTTCCAACGCGCGCGTCGTCGGAATCGATCTGCTGGAATGCGACCCGATACCCGGCGCGGTTCTGCTGGTCGGCGATTTCATGGATGACGATGCACCGGACCGCCTGAAGGCCGAACTCGGCGGTCAGGCGGACATTGTTCTGTCGGATATGGCGGCAAACACGACGGGCCATCCTCAGACCGACCATCTGCGCATCGTTGCCCTGGTTGAAACCGCCTATGCCTTCGCGCAGGAGGTGCTTGCCCCCGGTGGCGCATTTGTTGCCAAAGTCTTTTCTGGCGGCACCGAAGGATCGCTCCTGAACGTGCTGAAGAAGGACTTTGAGCGGGTTTTCCACATGAAGCCGCCCGCCAGCCGCAAGGAATCGCCCGAGATGTATGTCGTCGCCCTCGGCTTCCGTCGTGAGGATGACAACCAGAACGGTTAAACAAGTTCGCTTGACATGATATGATTGCCTTCTTTCGGGGGAAGGGGGCGTCAGGATGTATCTTCAAGACATGAGTCTGCCGGGCCGTCAGGAAGACGATACCGGATTTCATCTTTCTTTGGTCATGGCCGGGGCTGTTTCAGCGGGGGCCTATACCGCCGGCGTTCTGGACTTCCTGATCGAGGCACTGGACGCGATGGAGGCCGCCCGGACCGAAGGCGACCCGATGCTGCCCCAGGACCACAGAGTGACCGTTGACGCCGTGCTGGGCGCATCGGCCGGCGGCATCAGCGGCGCATTGCTGGCCTCCGTCGTTCGCGGTGAGGTGAAAGGCGTCTCCGGGCCGCGATACGATCCGGATGCCGACCATTCGGTGCTCTACCGTTCCTGGGTTGAGGAGGTCGACATCGCCGGCATGCTGGAGGATGACGACCTGTCGGAGGATAAGCCGTTGCTCTCGCTTCTGAATACGGAAGGGGCCGGCAGTATCGATGGCATCCGGGACCGTGCGGTTGATATTCCGAAGACACGATCAGCCTATCCGGCCTGGCTGCGCGATCCGGTGCCGATCTACCTGTCGACGACGAATTTGCGGGGTGTTCCCTACAATCTGTCATTTATAGGGGAGGCCGGGACCGAACATTCCGTCACCGCCCACAAGGACTATGCGCGGTTCGCCTATGGAACGTCGAACCCCGGCTGGGTCGGCCATTGTTTCGTCGATTTCGATACCGACGGTACCTCTGAGCCATTTAGAAAGCTGGCGGACGCCGCGATGGGAACCGCGGCCTTTCCCTTTGCCTTGCGTCCTCGGCGGATATCCACTGACCGTGACCTTTATAATGAAATGCATTGGCCGGTACCGCTCGACAGCCCGATTGACGGGAAATGCATGGCCTCCGCAAAAATTCCCCCCGACTTTCCCGGAGGGCGATCCGATGGTGAGTTTGCGTACTGGACGGTCGACGGCGGCACGATGAACAACGAGCCGATCGAGATCGGAAGGCGTCTCATTGCCGATGAAAGCGGACGCAACGAACGCGATCCCGTGAAATCCACCCGCAAACTGATCATGGTGGACCCGTTCCCGAATGTTCATCAGGAAGGGGAGCCGAAGGATGGTCACCCGACATTGGGATTTGTGCTCGGCGCGTTAATGTCGGCGCTGAAGCAGCAGGCACGCTTCAAGCCGGAAGATCTGGCGGTTCTGCGGAACGGAACCCCCAGTCGATATGTCATTGCCCCGGCACGGTACGAGTTGGATGGCGCAGGCAATGAGGTACCGGCCAGATATGCTGTCGCGGGGGGCGCCCTGCGCGCTTTCGGTGGGTTCCTGGATGTGTCCTTTCGGCATCACGACTACATTCTTGGCCGGATCAACGCCCAGCGTTTCCTGGCGAACTGGTTCACCGTGCCGGTCGAACACCGCTTGATTCAGGGCAGGTGGTCGCCGCAACAGATCGACCATTGGAAGATCACGCGACCGGACGGTTCGCAGGTTCTGCCGATCATTCCCTTGGTTCGAGGCATGAACCGACGGGACATGTTCGGGCTGGATCTCGGTTTGAAGCCCTTCACGCCGCCCTGGCCGTCCGGATTTGCCGAAAAGATGCCTGAGTTGCACGGTCGGATGAAAAGACGGATCGGTAAGGTCCTTTGCCGGCTGATTGACGAAAATCTGGACAATTTCCTGCACAGGGCAGCTGCGAAAGCGGCAGTCGGATTGCTGAATGGGGCCATAACCGGAAAGGCAATGGCGAAAATCGAAGCTGAATTGCAGGATGCGAACCTGCTGTAGTGCGTTTCAGGACATAAACTGCGCATTTTGCATTTTGTGATGGGGTGAAAGCGCGTTTTTAGGGTTCAGTTGCATCGTGTCTTTGTGGGAATAGGATTTTTGGGGCAAATTTTGCAATTTCGAAGCGCTTAAGGCTTGGAAGGCAGTGGATTCTGCGTATATTGCGGCACCGCAGACAAAACAGGAGTGCCGTCCGATGACTTTCGCCGAAGCCCTTACTTTCGATGACGTCCTCCTCCAGCCCGGACATTCCAACGTCCTGCCTGCGAAGACCAATACCGGAACCAGACTGACCAGCACCATCGAACTGGGCATGCCGCTGATTTCCGCGGCGATGGACACGGTGACGGAAGGGCGGCTGGCAATCGCCATGGCCCAGCAGGGCGGCATCGGCGTCGTGCACAAGAATCTGACGGTTGAAGAACAGGCCAACGAAGTGCGCATGGTGAAGCGCTTCGAAAGCGGCATGGTGGTCAACCCGATCACCGTCACCCCGGACCGCACCCTGGCCGACGCACTGCAAATCATGCGCAGAAACGGCATCAGCGGTATCCCGGTGGTCTCCAAGCGGTCCAAGAAGCTGGTCGGCATCCTGACCAACCGCGACGTCCGGTTCGCGGAAGAGATGGCGACGCCGATCAAGGAGCTGATGACCAAGCGCGGCCTGGTAACCGTGCCGGAAGGCGTTACGCGCGACGAGGCCATGCGGCTGCTGCACAAATATCGCATCGAAAAGCTTCTGGTCGTCGACGAGGAACGGCATTGCGTCGGCCTGATTACCGTCAAGGACATCGAAAAGGCCCAGAACTTCCCGAATGCATGCAAGGACGAGCACGGTCGCCTGCGTGTGGCCGCCGCGACCGGGACCGGCAAGGATGGCCTTGCCCGCGCCGAAGCGCTGCTCGACGCCGGGGTGGATGTCATCGTCGTAGACACCGCCCATGGTCATTCCCAGGGCGTGCTGGATCAGGTCGGCAACGTCAAGAAACTGTCGAATTATGCCCAGGTTATTGCGGGCAACGTCGCGACGGCCGACGGCGCCAAGGCCTTGATCGATAGCGGTGCGGATGCGGTCAAGATCGGGATCGGGCCCGGATCCATCTGCACCACACGGATTGTCGCCGGCGTCGGTGTGCCGCAGCTTACCGCGATCATGGAGGCATCCGAGGTCTGTCATGCGCGCGGAATCCCCGCGATCGCCGACGGCGGCATCAAGTTTTCCGGCGACCTTGCCAAGGCCATTGCCGCCGGGGCGGATGCCGTCATGGTCGGGTCGCTCCTCGCGGGAACCGAAGAGGCGCCGGGTGAAGTCTTTCTGTATCAGGGGCGTTCCTACAAATCCTATCGCGGCATGGGGTCGGCCGGCGCGATGTCGCGCGGTTCTGCTGACCGCTATTTCCAGGAGGAAGTGGCGGAAAGCCACAAATTCGTTCCCGAAGGCGTCGAAGGGCGCGTGCCCTACAAGGGCTCTGTTTCTGGTGTCGTCCACCAATTGGTCGGCGGTCTGCGAGCCGCAATGGGCTATACTGGAAGCGAGACGATCCGGGACCTTCAGACCCGTGCCACGTTCCGGCGCATCACGAATGCCGGCCTGCGTGAAAGCCATGTCCACGATATCACGGTGACCAAGGAATCCCCCAACTATCAGATCGATCGGTGAGGCCACGCCGATGATCGAGGCCGTCGGACTGATCGCCGGATTGTGCACGACAATCGCGTTTCTGCCGCAGGCGATAAAATGCTGGCGCAGTCGGTCGACCGGGGACATTTCGCTGACGATGTTCCTGATCTTTGCAACCGGTGTCTGTCTCTGGCTTGCATACGGTCTCGCCATCGGCGATTTGCCGCTCGTTCTGGCAAACGGGGTTACCCTGTTGCTGGTCCTTTCCATACTGTGGATGAAAGTGCGTTACGGATGACACCAGGTGCCCGAATTTCCGCCGCGATCGGCCTGTTGGAACGCCTGGACGGGGCGGACGCACCGCCAGCCGACAAGCTGCTGGCCGACTGGGCCCGCTCCAACCGCTATGCCGGCGCGAAGGACAAGTCGGCAATTGCTGGAATGGTCTACGGCACCCTGCGTCGGCGCGGTCAGATCGATTGGTGGCTGTCGCGTTGTCAGGGTGGCGACCCGACACCGCGGGCGCGATTGCTCATCTGGCTGCAGCTGGGACAGGGGCAGCAACTGACAGATATGGACGGCAGTTTTACCGGGGAGCGTTTCGATCCGTCGCCGCTAACCGGCGTCGAAAAGAGGGTCGCGGTCGAACTGGCGGCTCAGAAAGGGTTCGATCTGGGATGCCAGCCTTTGGCGGCTGCGGCGAACGTCCCGGATTTCCTGTCCGAGGAATTGGGCGCGCTGTATGGCGACGATGCCGAGGCGCAACTGGCGGCCCATGGCGATGAAGCGCCGGTCGACCTGCGGGTCAATCTGCTGAAGGGCACGCGTGAGGAGGCGGGAAGCCGGCTTGCCTCCGAGGGCATTGAAACTGTTCCGACGCCGTATTCTCCGACCGGGCTACGGCTGCGGGAACGGCGCCCGCTGACCGGTACGACGGTCTTCAAGGACGGTCTCATCGAGCCTCAGGACGAAGGCTCGCAGCTGGCGGCCCTGCTGGTCGAGGCCAAACCGGGCATGAAGGTTGTCGATTTCTGTGCCGGGGCAGGGGGCAAGACGCTGGCGCTTGGCGCTGCCATGCAGAATACCGGTCGGATCGTTGCCTGTGACGTTTCCGAGGCCCGGTTGAACCGCGCCGCGCAACGCCTGAAGCGGGCCGGCGTCTTCATGGTGGAACGTCGTGCCCTGTCGTCGGAACGGGACAAATGGGTGAAGCGTCGGGCGGCTCGTTTCGACGGCGGCTTCGATCGGGTGCTGGTCGACGCGCCCTGCAGCGGTTCCGGCACCTGGCGGCGCAATCCGGACCAGAAATGGAAACTGACCCGCGAAGGCCTGGACGAGGTCATCGCCAAGCAGGCCTCCGTTCTGGAGAGCGCGGCGCGGCTGGTCGCACCGGGCGGGCGCCTGATCTATGTGACCTGTTCCATCCTGCCCAGTGAAAACGAGGCTCAGATTGCGTCGTTCCTGGCTGCGAACCCGACCTTCTTCGAGCACCCGGTGGCGGATGTCTGGCGTGAAACGGTGCCGGGAACGTCCTATCCAGGCGATGCTGGGCGTCCCCATCTGCGGCTGACGCCGAAGGACCACAATACAGACGGCTTCTTTGTTGCGGTTCTCGGCAGGAAGCTGGGGTGAGGGGGGCTCACGGCAGGCCTGCCGGCGTCCTCGTCAGGGCGATCGGGGCTTGGTCCGGACCCGGATAATCAAGGGGGAAGACACACCATGTCCGACATTCTGCACCACATGATCGCCGCGGGCCCGACGCCCGTCGCACCGTTTTCGCATGCGACGGAGGTCAACGGCTTTGTCTTCCTGACCGGCCAGATGCCGACTGACCCGAATGATGACGCTGCGCCCTTGCCCGACGGGATCGTGGCCCAGACTCGCCGGGTGATGGACAATCTGACACTGATCCTGGACGGGCTCGGCCTGGGCTTGTCGGACGTCGTGCAGTGCCGGATCTATCTGACCCATTTCGACCGGGACTATGCGGCGATGAACCAGACTTATCTCGAGTATTTCGAGGCCGGAAAGCTGCCGGCCCGAACCACCATCGGCGTCACCGGGCTGGCCGTCGGCGCCCTGGTTGAAATCGATATGGTGGCGCGCCGGCCCTGACCTTGTTCGAGTAACGGATTTGCTATAGCTAGAAGCGCATTCCGCGCCTGCCAGAGGAAGATTCCAGAACCATGACAGATATTGTCGGCGACGACCGCATTCTCATTCTCGATTTCGGCAGTCAGGTTACCCAGTTGATTGCGCGTCGTGTGCGCGAGGCGGGCGTCTATTCGGAAATTCATCCGTTCAATGCCGTTTCCGACGACAAGATCCGAGCTTTCGCCCCGAAGGGTATTATTCTGAGCGGCGGCCCTGCCAGTGTGACCCATTCGGACACGCCCCGCGCGCCACAGATCGTGTACGACCTGGGAGTTCCGGTTTTCGGTATCTGCTACGGGCAGCAGACGATGTGCGCGCAGCTCGGCGGCTCGGTCGAAGGGTCGGATCATCAGGAGTTCGGCCGTGCAGAAATCGACGTCGTCGATGATTGCGGTCTGTTTGACGGGGTCTGGCAGAAAGGTGGAAAACCTCAGGTTTGGATGAGCCATGGCGACCGCGTGGACCGCCTGCCGGATGGGTTCCGGGTGGTCGGCAAAAGCGCCAACGCACCCTTCGCCGCCATCGCTGATGACGATCGTAAGTTCTATGCAGTTCAGTTCCATCCGGAAGTGGTTCATACTCCGGACGGCGCGCGCCTGATCTCGAATTTTGTGCATCTGGTCTGCGGCTGCACCGGCGACTGGACCATGGCGGCGTTCAAGCAGCAGGCGATCGAAAGCGTCCGCCGTCAGGTTGGTGAGGACGGCCGCGTGATCTGCGGTCTGTCCGGCGGCGTCGACAGTTCTGTGGTCGCGGTGCTGATCCACGAAGCCATCGGCGAACGCCTGACCTGCATCTATGTCGATCACGGGCTGATGCGCCAGGGCGAAAGCGAGCAGGTCGTGCGCCTGTTCCGCGATCATTACAACATACCGCTGGTTCATTGCGACGCGTCGGATCTGTTCCTCGGCAAGCTGGCCGGTGTCGACGATCCTGAAAAGAAGCGCAAGATCATCGGCGGCCTGTTCATCGATGTCTTCGAGGAGGAAGCGACGAAGATCGGCGGCGCAGATTTCCTGGCGCAGGGCACGCTGTATCCCGACGTGATCGAGAGTGTCAGCTTCGCAGGAGGCCCATCGGTCACCATCAAGTCGCACCACAATGTCGGTGGCCTGCCCGAGCGGATGGACATGAAGCTGGTCGAACCGCTGCGGGAACTGTTCAAGGACGAGGTCCGGGAACTGGGACGCGAGCTGGGGCTGCCGGAGAGCATGATCGGGCGTCATCCGTTCCCGGGTCCGGGACTGGCGATCCGAATTCCCGGCCCGGTCGATCGCGAGAAGGCGGATATCCTGCGCAAGGCGGATGCGATCTATCTGGAAGAAATTCGCAATGCCGGCCTGTATGACGAGATCTGGCAGGCCTTCGCGGTGCTGCTGCCGGTCAAGACGGTCGGCGTGATGGGGGATGCGCGAACCTATGATCATGTCTGCGGTCTTCGCGCGGTCACATCGACCGATGGCATGACGGCCGACAGCTATCCGTTCGATCACGCGTTTCTCAGCCGGGTCGCGACCCGCATCATCAACGAGGTGCGCGGTATCAACCGGGTTGTCTACGATGTGACGTCGAAGCCGCCCGGGACGATCGAGTGGGAGTAGGGGAGTGACCCGGGGCCGCCGCTGAAGGAGCAGCCGGGCGCGCTGTCGGCTAATCCGGCTTCCGTATGACGCGGACGGTTCCACTGTTGCCGCCGCCGCAGAAAAATCGGTTCCCGCCGTCCGCTTCCAGACCCGAGACTCCGCTGCCTGGTGGCATTTCAAGGGATTCCAGCACCGCGCCCGTCTCCGGATCGACGCGACGGATGTCGCTCATGTCGTCGTCCCATGTCCCGTGCCAGAACTCCCCCTGTGACCAGGTCACGCCGGTTACAAAACGATCAGACTGGATCGTTCGCAGAATATCGCCAGTTTCTGGATCGATCTGATGGATCTTCCGGTCCCGGTGCTGACCAACCCAGAGTGAGCCCTCCGCCCAGGCGAGACCAGAATCGCTTCCTGCGCCTGGGGATGGAATCTCCGCGACGATGGTGCCCGTCAGTGGGTCGATCTTGCGTATGACCGTCTCCGAGATCTGAAACAGGTACGTGCCGTCGAAGGCGGTTCCGGCATTGGCCGGCGTATCGACCGCACGGATGATCCTGCCGCTGTTCGGGTCGATTGCATTCAACCGATCGCCTGAGGCAAACCAGACATACTTTCCATCGAAACTGACCCCGGCGACATGATCGATGCCGGGGAAGGGACCGTACTCGCACAGGATTTCAGCGCCGGATTTCTTCATGCCCGGAGACTAGCGGGGAATGCCGGCGACGGGGAGTAACAAACTTGTCGGGAAACCCGGCACAGGCGTGGCCATCCAACGGCGGGAGCGCCCTTGGCCAATCGGCTCGACCGCGCCTTCGCCCGCGAGCAGTTTCATGGCCCGTTGCACCGTGCGTGCACTCATCCCTGTCGCTTCCGCCAGGGCGGAGCTCGACCAGGCTTCCCCGTCCGCCAGCAAGGCCAGAAACGCGCCATGCTCGCTTTCGGTCGGGGGCAGCAGCAGGACGATGTCGACATTCGTCCTGGGTCTCAGGACGAACCCTGCTTTCGTCGCCCTGATATCCGCCAGTGGTACAATGAGTTTTCTCAGACGCGCGACTTCTACCCGAAGCCTGACCCGGTGCGACTCGTCCGCCTGACGTGCCCCGAAGATCTGTTTGAGCAGTACTTCCCGGGCGGCATCCGTGGGCCAGGCCTCGGCAAGCGTGCGCAGGGCTGAGAATAGGACCGGGCGGTTCGTCATTGAAATGACGGTTGGTCCGGCCCGCAGAACGTTGCGGCAGACGTCGACAATCAGCGCGCCGGAGGAGAAGAGGGCTTCGACATCCGCGAGGGACGCCAACCGGTCATCACACTGCGTCAGGATACGCGCTTTTGGCGCCTGGAGTGACTTCGCCGTGGCTTCCACTTCCGCGGCAAGGGCAGGGATTGCGGCTTTTCGAGCCCCTCGTCTTGCCTGTTCCAACGCCGAATGTGCGGGCCGGGCTCGAACACGCCGGATCGCGATGCCCGCTTCGACGAGATTGCAGCCGACCCGAGTGGTCAGGGGGAGCCCCGATCTGTCAAAGGAAGAAAGCAGCGCCTCCGCATGGTCCAGGTGGCCGGTAAGAAGGTGACGCCGGGCGTCGAGATAGGCGGCATGGGCCCCATTCGCGAGATCGCCTGCCGCCTCAAGAACGGCGCGCGCACCTGGGAGTTCGTCCAAAGTCTTTCCGAGGTCCCGGGACACAAGGGCGACCTCGGCCTCGGCAACCACGCATCGCGCCCGGTATACGCTTTCAGTCGGGCCAAAGGCTCGAACGGCGGCCCGAAGCAATGTCCTCGCCCGTTCCAGATCGCCGAGTTGCGCCATCGCAATGCCACGCAAAGCCAGGGCCGGAGGATCGTTTCGCAGCGCGACCCGGTTCAGGGCTGCGAGCGGGTCGCCGCCGGAAAGGGCCCTGGCAGCGCTGTTGATCAGCGAGTCCATGAAAATCCCGTCACCTTTGTAACTCTCACCCGCGCGCCGGGCTGTCCTAGCGTGCCGCCATCGCAACCGCCGAGACAGGCACAATTGAACGGAGACGTGAAATTGGCAATGGCACCAGTACCGGGTACCGGCAGTGTACCGAAGGTGACGCGATGGGACCCGGCCGGATGGCTGAGCCTTGTCGTGTCTCCGATTTGTGCGGGGATGGCCTGGCTGTCGGCGGAGGCACCGGTCGACGGTTTATGCAACAGCCTGACAGGGATGCCCCTGATCAGCGACATGGCGCTCATGTATTTCCTCATGGGACTTTTTCACCTGCCGCCCTGGCTGAGGCTGACCGCCGCGACCTTCAATTCTCACTCGGAAGGAAACTGACCATGGATCGCAAGATCGCAAACCGCGATGACTGGCGCGACGCCCGCCTGGAATTGCTGAAGGCTGAAAAGGAACTGACCCGGCTGCGGGACGAAGTGACCCGAAAACGCCAGGCATTGCCCTGGCAACGCGTTGATGTGGCGTACCGGTTCGATACGACGGATGGCCAACGCACGCTGGCTGACCTGTTCGATGGCCGTTCACAGCTGTTGGTGCAGCACTTCATGTTCGTGGAGGGCTGGAAGCATGGCTGCCCAAGCTGCTCCTTCATGGCCGATCATATCGATGGCATGAACCGGCATCTGGCCCATCATGATGTCACCCTGGTGGCGGTGTCTCGCGCGACACTCGACGAGATTGAAGGGTTTCGGAAGCGTATGGGGTGGAAGTTCAATTGGGTCTCTTCGCACGGGTCGTCCTTCAACTTCGACTTCCGGGTCAGCTTCACGCCGGCGGATACGGCTGGCGGAACAATCGACTACAATTACGGCCAGTGGCGTCATCTCGGTGAGGAATGGCCAGGCATCAGTGCCTTCTTCAAGGACGATGATGGCAGTGTCTACCACACCTATTCGACCTATGGCCGGGGTGTGGAGGCGATGATGGGAACTTATGCGCTGCTCGATCTTGCGCCGCGAGGGCGCAACGAGGAAGGGCCGATGAGCTGGGTACGCCATCACGACCGCTACAATTTGCAATCCACATAAGCTGGGGGGCGTCACAGAGTAGGCAATCGGCGCCGCGCGGAACGACGGTTGGCTTGGCCCTTCCGGATTCCGCGCGGCCATTCATGCCGTAGCCAAACGAGCAGTACCGTCCTAGACTGCGCATATGCAAGAAGAAGTCGGGTTACTCGAACGCCTTTTGGACCCGGGAGAGATTCAACGACTTTCCGCGTCCGTCTGGACCTGGATCGATACGACGATCCTGGTTCCTTCCACTCTGATACAGCTTCTTACAATCCTTGCCGCATGGGCTCTGGCGCGACTGTTGTCCGGGACGACCCGCCGGGTTCTGGAGCGACAATTGGGGAAGGGCCGTTTCGCGCGGTTCACGGATCCAGCGCTCCGAACCATGGTTCCGCTCGTCCTGCCGGTCATCTGGCTGATCCTGCAATGGTTCAGCGTATTCGCCGCAAAACAGGCGGACTGGCCGCATCATCTGGTCGAAAGCGCGGTTAGCCTGCTGACGGCGTGGGTTGTCATCCGGGTCCTGTCCCAGGCAATCCGCGACCCGGGTTGGTCCAAATCTCTCGCATTTCTCGCCTGGACCCTGGCGGCGCTGAATCTGCTGGGGCTGTTGGCGCCGACCATGGCCACGCTGGACAGTATGGGGGTGACGCTGGGCGATGTCCGGGTCAGCGTATTGAGTGCGCTGAAGGCCGGGATCGTGCTCGTCGCACTGCTCTGGGCAGCCGGATTTCTCTCGCGGCTGGTCGAAGCCCGGTTCGAACATGCAAAGGGGCTTTCCCCGTCCGCAAAGGTACTGCTTGGCAAGACGGTTCGCATCTTCCTCATGGGCGTTGCCGTCGTCGCGGCTCTGGACAGTATCGGCATCGACCTGACGGCGCTTGCCGTGTTCTCCGGCGCGGTGGGGCTGGGCATCGGATTCGGCCTGCAGAAGGTCGTTTCCAACCTGATCAGCGGCCTGATCCTGTTGATGGACAAATCGGTCAAGCCGGGGGATGTGATCGCAATCGGGGATACGTTCGGTTGGATCAATTCGCTGCGGGCGCGCTACGTTTCCGTCATCACCCGTGATGGAACGGAACATCTGATTCCGAATGAGGAACTGATCTCACAGCGCGTCGAGAACTGGTCCTTCTCCAACACGCTGGTCCGACTGAAAATTCCGGTCGGAATCTCCTATGAGTCGGATGTTAAGAAGGCGATGGAACTGGCGGAGGAGTCGTCGCGGTCGGTCGCACGGGTTCGAAGCGACCCGGCGCCGGTCTGCCGCTTCATGGCATTTGGGGCGGATGCCCTGGAACTGGAACTGAGAATTTGGATCGACGATCCCCAGGCCGGGGTCGCGAATGTGCGAAGCGAGGTACTGCTGAATGTCTGGCAGATTTTCCGCGAGAACGGCATCGAATTTCCATTCTCGCAGCGGGATCTGCACATCCGTTCGTCGGTGGAAATTCCGGTACGCCTGAATCGCGACCCGCCGGATGGGGAGTGAAGGGCCCCACGAAGTTGGGCCCCAGCAATCGAGCCTCGCCGTTGTTCAGGCCGCTTCGTGGATGCAAATCAGCGCGTCTACCAGGCGTTGAGCGCGGGGGCTGGCAATGCTGTAAATCATGGATTTGCCATCGCGCCGGCAGGAAACAATGCCATCTTCGCGAAGTCTCGCGAGCTGCTGTGACATGCTCGGCTGACGAATGCCGATTGCCATTTCCAGCTCGCCCACGGTCAATTCGCCCTGCCGTAGAAGACAGAGAATCTTAAACCGATGCGGGTTGGCAAATGCACGCAACAGTGTCGTTGCCGCGTCGAAATCGACAAGTCGGTCAAACGACCGCTCGTCCGCGATGCTTGCATGCGCGGTCATAATCTATCCCACCAACTCATTGTTTAAGCGAATGCAAAGCAGTCGCCTCATGTGACCCAGCGGGATGTAATAGTCTTACCCGTATCTTTTCAAGGAGATTTTGGAAGCATTTTAGGCGAAGTGTACGATACGCGGTTTACGGGAAACTTGTGAAAGGGAACGGTTCATCTGTGGCATTCGAAAAGCGATGGGAAACCATGCAATTATGTCGGCAATCTTACATTTGTGCAGTCTAATTGAGGGTGAAGCCTCTGGAGGGGCGATTGAAGAATTTCGCGCAATCTGAAAATCAGACCCGTTCGAATATCGAACCAAACGAAGCAATTTGAACGGAGTCGAAACGGTGAGTGGTCGGGGCGGCTGGATTTGAACCAACGACCCTCTGCTCCCAAAGCAGATGCGCTACCAGGCTGCGCTACGCCCCGACATATGAAACGTTGCGTCTTCTATG
The DNA here is from genome assembly GCA_033344895.1 of Alphaproteobacteria bacterium. Taxonomy (NCBI): domain Bacteria; kingdom Pseudomonadati; phylum Pseudomonadota; class Alphaproteobacteria; species Alphaproteobacteria bacterium. The sequence goes on along the minus strand of JAWPMN010000001.1, from coordinate 4,083,822 downwards.
GATAGTTCGGTGTCTTTGCAAGCGTCGAGCATGCAGCAAGCCATTCCGGCGATGAAATAGAGCTTGAATTTGAAACATGAATCAGTATTCATGATTTCATGGGTGTTCAAGCTGTGCCGAAAACGAAACGCGGACTGGCGCGCCGCGCAAAGATCCTGGAAGCCGCTGAGGCCGTCATCGGTGCTCAGGGCTTCGCTGCGGCATCGATCGCGGAAATCACGCAACAGGCCGAAACCGCACTTGGTACATTCTACATCTATTTTTCCAGCAAGGAGGAAATCTTCCGGGAACTCGTTCTGGAAATGGGGCGCCTGACCCGTTCGGAGGTGTCCGACGCCGTCGCGGGGGCCCCGGACAGGCTGACGGCCGAACGGCTGGGTCTGGAGGCCTTCTTGCGGTTTCTGCTGGCCAGGCCATCGCTGTACCGCATTGTCGAGGAAGCCAGGTTTACCGATCCGGAAGCCTATCGCAGCTATTTCACCGCCTTTGGCGATGCGTATGCAGCCGGTCTTCGGGAAGCGCAGCAGAAGGGCGAAATCTCCGCCGGCGATCCGGAAATCAGAGCCTGGGCGCTGATGGGCATGGCGCGGGCCTTGGGGGATCGATACATCCTCTGGGATGATGCTCCCGATATCGACCGTGTGGTTGAAGAGGCGCACCGCCTGATCCGTCGGGGACTTGAGCCGTGAACGAACTGGTAAGGCTGGATCTGCGTGATCTGCCGACCGGGGAGCGTTGTCATTTCATTCGGCTCGACGCGCCCCGTGCCAATGCTCTTGAACCTGGACTTCTCGACGCCCTCCAATCTGCGCTGGATGCGGTGATCGACAGCGGTGTCGAGCGGGTCGTTCTCTCGGGCGGCAGGAACTTCTCGACCGGCGGCGATGTCGGACGTTTTCACGATGCTGCGGAATCCGGAACGGTTCTGGAATACGCAAATGCCGTTGTGCCCCGCCTTCAGAAATGCGTCTATCGCATGATGGCGGCACCGGTGATCTTCGCCGTGGCGGCACGGGGTGCCATCACAGGCGGGTCCGCCGGCTTTCTATTCGCCGCCGACTTGTCGGTACTGTCTTCTGAGGCCTTTGTTCAACCGTACTATGGGACCGTGGGATTCGCACCCGACGGCGGCTGGACGGCGGTACTGCCTGACCTTATCGGAATTTCCGCAGCGCAGAATTGGCTCCTGACCGATCGCCGCGTTTCCGCCGGTGACGCCGTTGGGCTCGGCATTGCTACGGCAGTTGATGACGATCCGGAATCCCGATGCGTGGAGTTACTTGCGCGGATCGATGTCGACAGTGCGTTGGCTGCAAAGCGATTGCTCTGGAACGCGGAGCGCCTGCCCCGTGTCCGGGACGGTCTATCACGGGAAACAGCGGCCTTTTGCAGCTTGATTGGCTCGGACCTCGTGAAGGCCCGCATGGCGCGTTTCCTTGGCCGGGAAGAGGCCGCCGGCAATGTCTGATCTGCTCCCGGACATGGCGATGAAACGCGCGGAACTTTCGTGCGATGATCTGGCGTTTCACGATGCCATTTCCGGTCAGGACTGGAGCTTCTCCGCCATAAACGCGGCTGCCGACGCCATTGCATGTGGCTTCCGATCGATGGGGCTGGAGGAGGGGGAGCGCGTTGCCATCCTCTGCCACAATTGCGCGGAGTTCTTTCTGGCGTTGTTCGCCTGCCAGAAAACGGGCGTCATCCTGTGTCCGTTGAACTGGCGACAGCCTGCCGCCGAGCTTGTTGAGACGCTGGCCACCGTCACCCCCAGGGCCCTCATCCATGATCGGGCGATGGCTGAAACGGCCGCAGACGTCGCGCGGAGGTCGGGAGTTCCGTTGGTTGGGACGGATGGCGATCTCAAGTCTTGGATCGCCGCGGGCGGGCCGCCGCTGCGCGCCGCCATTCCCGCTGATCGTCCCTGGTACCTGCTTTTCACTTCGGGCACGACAGGGCGGCCCAAGTCGGTCATACAGACCGCAAAGATGGCCTGGGCGAATGCCGTGAATATCGGTCAGGCCATCGGCCTGACCGGGGCTGACAGGTCGATCAATTTCCTGCCCCTGTTTCATACCGCCGGTATTAATCTTTATACGCTTCCGGTTTTTCTGAATGGCGGTTTCTCCACCATCCTTCCGAAGTTTGACGCGGATCGGGTCATGGCCCTTCTCGAGGGCGGTGGCGTGACGCAGTTCTTTGGCGTCCCTGCCATCTATCAGGCCTTCTCGCTGTTGCATGACATCGATGCGGTGGACTGGGCCGGCATTCGCTGTGGCTGCGGCGGTGCACCGCTGTCGGAACCCTTGATCCGGTTCTTTTCGCAGCGCGGCGCCTATGTCCTGAACGGTTTCGGAATGACCGAAACCGGCCCGACGGTCTTTCTGATGGATGCCCGCCATGCCGCGGAGAAGATCGGCTCTGTCGGGCGGGCGCAGATGCTGACGGAGGTTCGGCTGGCCGGCGTACCGGACGGAGTGTCCGGTGAAGGCGAAATCCAACTGCGTGGGCCCAACATCACACCGGGCTATTTCCAGAATCCCGAGGCAACGGAGAAGACCTTTACCGAAGATGGCTGGCTGCAAAGCGGCGATGTCGGAAGGCGTGATGCGGATGGCTATTACTTCATCGTCGATCGTATCAAGGACATGTACATTTCCGGCGGCGAGAACGTCTATCCGGCCGAGGTCGAGCGTGTCCTGATCGCTCACCCGGCCATTCTGGAATGCGCCGTGATCGGCATTGCAGACGATAAATGGGGCGAGGTCGGTGCGGCCTTCATTACATTGCGACCCGGTGAAACCTTGTCGGCGGAGACATTGCGGCCCTGGTGCCGGGAAAGACTGGCCGCGTACAAGGTGCCCGCAATTGTCCGGATCGTAGAAGACTTCCCGCGCACCGCCGCCGGCAAGGTACGGAAACCGGAACTGAGAAAGCTGCTGGACCATGATTGACCTGTCCGCGCGTTGGGTGCCGACCCAGGCGGAATTCGATGCCTTTGCGGCGGTATCTGGCGACGACAATGCAATCCATGTGGACCCGGCATTCTCCGCCAGGACCGCATTCGGTCGTACGGTAAGTCACGGCATGCTGATCTATTCGAAACTGTGGGGGCTGTTGCAACAGGCGCGTCCGGGCGTCCGGCAGCGCATTCAGACCATGATGTTTCCCAATCCGGCCTTTGCCGAGGAGGAGATTGCCTTGTCGGTAATCGAAACAGCGCCTGGAAAGCTTGCCTTCAGGGCCATGCGTGTTGCCGACGGGGCGGAGGTTCTGGTTGGCGAGGCAGAAATCGAATGTTGAATGTCGGTCAGTCAGCGTCCGTTGCCCGCCGCTACTCCCGCACCGACCTGGAGCGTTTCTCAGCGTTGGCGGGCGCGGACCCGGGCGATCATGTCCCGGAACCGCTGATCGCCGCGTTGTTCTCCTACCTTCTGGGCGTCAAGCTGCCTGGGGCGGGCACGAACTATCTCAAGCAAGAACTGCATTTCAACCTGCCCGCACCGCTGGATACAAACTTGACCGCGAGCGTGGAAGTCACCCGCCTGCGCCCGGACAAGCACCTGGTCGACCTTTGGGCGCGTTGTGTGACGCCGGACGGGACGGTGATCTGTGAGGGGCGCTCCCTGGTCAAGGCGAAGGATGTCGCCGGAGGATTCTAGCGGTGCCTACGCCTTCGCATCCGACAGGGAGCGTCAGAGTTGGTCGGCAAAATCCAGTAGAGTATGTGCAAAGGCCGCCGGTTCTTCGAGATGAGGTGAGTGGCCGGACATTTCGAAGACCGCATGACGGCTTTGCGGTGCCTGGTCGGCGATCCAGCGTGAGGCGGCCTCCGGATAAACGCGACTGCGCTGACCGGAACATACCAGATAGGGCACGTCGATCTGCGGAATAAGCGCCCGTTCATCAAGGGCCACCAGGTCATGCCATAGCGCGCGCATTGCAGCAGGGGAGTGTCCGCGAATAATACGCAGTGCATCGGACCGGCTGAACCGGGGCGCGCCCTCCGGTGATCCGAACATGGTCGCCGCGATACTCTCGGTCGCAGAATGCCAATCCGTCTCGAACCGTGCGGTCGATGCGGCGACGGATTCCTCGGTCTGACCTATCAGGCCATGCGGCCAGTCTTTGGCCGGACTGACCCTGGGGCTCATGTCCACAGTGACCAGGCCGGTGACTTTCCCAGTTCCATGCCGGCGGATGTACCGCCACACCGCGGCCGCGCCCATCGACCAGCCAACGGGAATGACCGGATCCGGACCAAGCGCGTCGAGGGCGGACGCGAGGACATCTGCACAATCGTCCAGTGTCGGCGGTCGTGCCTTGGCGCTCCCATGTCCGGGAAGGTCGGGGGCGGCACAGATGCAGTTATCCCCCAGCCTTGAGATCAGGTCATCGAAAATACCGCCATGCATTGTCCAGCCATGCAGAAACAGGAACTGGTGCGCCACCGTCAGCGCCCCGCCCGCAATCGGCCGACGATGCCGGAGGGAAAGAAATAGACGCTCAGGATGAACAGAACACCCAGCCAAAGCAGCCAGCGATCCGGGTCCAGCAGTTGCGGCAGAAGCGGGATCATCGCCGTTGCGTCCGATGCGGCGCCCATCAGATTCTGCAGATAATTCTGCGCCAGAACAAAGATCGTCGCCCCGATGACCGCGCCGTACATCGTGCCCATGCCGCCGATCACGACCATCAAGAGGATGTCCAGCATGATCGTGAAGCTCAGCGTCGTATCCGGCCCGACATAGCGCAGCCAGATGGCAAACAGACTGCCGGCAAGTGCGGCGATTGCCGCGGAAAGACAGGTCGCGACGGTGCGATACCAGACGACCTTGTATCCGATTGCCTCGGCCCGGAAATCATTTTCCCGGATTGCCTGCAGGACGCGTCCGAAGGGTGAGTTGACGAGACGGAGAAGGATCAGGAAAAGCGCAAGCGAAGCGAAGAAGATCAGATAGTAGTTCAGAAGCTTTCCGTTGATCTTGACCCCAAAGACCTCACCCAGCCGGAAGGCAGGTGTCAGTTCGCGCGGAATGGAGTAGTTCAACCCGTCCTCTCCGCCGGTAATCCCGGAAAACTGCGAAACCAGCACCGCGACGGCCGAAGCGACGGCCAGGGTGATCATGGCAAAGAAGATCGCCCGGACGCGCAGCGAGAACAGCCCGATCAGCAAGGCCAGCAACGCCGCGCCGAGGGCGCCGAGCAGGGCGCCGATGAGCAGGGCGTCATAGCCCCGACCAAGATGCGTCGAGGCGAGGGCCACGCCATAGGCGCCCAACCCGAAAAACATGGTATGGGCGAAGCTGACAATGCCGCCGTATCCGAGCAACAGGTCGTAGCTGGCGACCAGGACGATGAAGATGCAGATCCGGGCGGCCGTCTCCAGCGAGCGGACCCCCGGGAACAGGAAGGGGGCAGCCGCCAGGCAGACCAGGATCGTGACAAGCAGTACGGTCAGGATCGTCGAGTGGGGCAGGTCGCGGGACAGGAGTGTCGAGATCATGCTACTTCGCCTTCACGATGGGCAGCATGCCTTGCGGCCGCCACATGAGGATTGCTGTCATCAGTCCGATATTGGATACCAGCGCCAGTTTTGGTTCGAGGAAGGCGACGTAGTTCTGCAAGAGCCCGACCAGCAGCGCACCAAGGAAGGCCCCTTCGACCGAACCGAGGCCGCCGATGATGACCACGATGAAGACAAGGATCATCATCTCCTCGCCCATTCCGGCGGTGATGACTTCCTGATAGAGCCCCCACATGACACCGCCCAGTCCTGCCAGGGCGGATCCGGCCACGAAGACACCGATGAAAACCATGCGCAGCCGGTAGCCCAGCGCCTGCACCATTTCGCCGTTTTCGACACCGGCCCGGACAATCAGCCCGATCTTCGTGCGCTTCAGAACAAGGCGCATGACCAGGAACAGGGCGATACCGAGTACGACGGCGAGCAACCGGTACTTTTCGACCGCGGCACCGGCAAAGGTAAAAGCCCCCTTCAGGGTCTCCGGGCGGGTCAGGTAGATTTCATCCGGTCCCCAGACGACATGGATCAACTGCTCGATCACCACCAGTCCGCCGACGGTAACCAGGATCTGCTTCAGATGGGCCCCATAGACCGGCCGTACGATGATCCGCTCGAAACCCCAGCCCATCAACCCGGTGACCGCCATGGCGGCCATGACGGCCAAGAACACGGCTGAAACATTGAGCAGTAGGGACGAGGCCCCGGTCCAGTCCCCCATCGCCAGCAGGACGGAAACTCCGACAAAGGCGCCGACCGAGATGAATGCGCCGTGACCGAAGTTGATGACATCCATCAACCCGAACACGAGGGTCAGCCCGGAGGCCATGATGAAGATCATCATCCCCATGGCGAGACCCGATACCGTCAGGGTCAACCATGAAGACGGTGCCCCGATTGCGATGAAGCCGATCAGCACGAGGGCAGGGATCAGGAGATACGGAGCCAATCGGGCAAGGCGCTCCGCAAGTGTCTCGGCAGCGAAAGTCGGTGTGTGGTCCGGTGCTGTGGTCATCTCAATGCGCTTCCATGCTGAGGCCCATCAGGCGTTCCTGCAACGCGGCGTCTTCCGCCAGTTGCGCCATGGGGCCGGCCCAAACGATGCGACCGTCATCCATTACCGCGGCTGTATCGCCCAGGGCTCTGGCTACAGCGAAGTTCTGCTCGACCAGCAGGATGGTCGCCCCCTGCGCCTTCAGTTTGCGCAGGGCGCCGGCCATGGTGGAGACAATGGCCGGGGCAAGTCCCTTAGTGGGTTCGTCGATCAGATAAAGGACCCGTTCTTCCGCCATCGCTCTGGCGATCGAGAGCATCTGCTTCTGACCGCCGGACAATGTCCCTGCCGGCGATTCCCAGAACGTTCGAAGCGGGGGAAAGACGGAGAACAGCCAGTCGCGGCGGGCAGGGTCCAGTGGGCCCGAAACCGCCGCAAGGATCATGTTCTCCTCTACCGTCAAATCGGAGAAGATTCCCATATCCTCCGGCACGAAGCCGATTCCGGCGCGGGCCCTGGCCGGTACGGTCTGACCGGTAATGTCCGTGCCGTCGAAGGTGATGCTGCCGGCCTTCGTCTGCCAGTGGCCGATAATCGTTCGAAGTGTCGTTGTCTTTCCGACCCCGTTCCGGCCGAGCAGCATGGTGACGCCGCCCCTTGGCACGGCCAGATCGACACCGTTGAGAATATGATACTGGGCGATGTCGGTATGAACGCCTGTCAGGGTGAGCACCGGTTCAGACATCTTCCAGATCCCGTCCCATATAGGCCTCCTGAACGATGTCGGACGCCATGACCTCGCCGGGCGGCCCGTCCGCCGCCAGGGCACCGTTATGCAGCACAATGATCCGGTCCGCGAGCGACCGGATGACATCCATCTTGTGTTCGACCAGCAGAATTGTGCGGTCGCTGTCCTTCTTGAGCTCAGCGATCAGATCGAGCACAACCGGCGCTTCGTCGACGCTCATGCCGGCGGTCGGTTCGTCGAACATATAGACCATTGGATCCAAGGCGATCAGCAGCGCCACTTCCAGCTTTCGCTGATTGCCGTGGCTCAGTTCGCGGACGGTCTGTCCCTTCAGGCGGTCCAGGCGGACACGCTCCAGGATTGCCATCGCGTCGGCAGTCAGTTTCGAATGGCTGTCGGCCATCGACAGTAGGCTGAATCCCTTGTTTGCCCGTGCCTGGATCACGAGGCGGACGTTTTCCAGCACGGTCAGGTTGGGGAACAGGTTGGTCAGTTGAAAGGCGCGGCCAAGTCCCTTGCGGCATCTCTCCGATACACCGTCCCGGGTGATGTCGGATCCCATGAGTTTTACCGTCCCGGCCGACGCCGGGATCTGTCCGGAAATCAGATTGAAATATGTCGTCTTGCCGGCCCCGTTCGGCCCCACGATCGCGGTCAGTTCGCCGGCGTGAAAGGAACAGGTCACCGCATCGACAGCGACGTGACCACCAAAGCGCACGGTCAGGCCGTCGGTTTCCAGGAGTGTCCGGGTCATGAAGTCACACTTTCGACGGGAAGGGCTGTGACAGCGGCAAGGGCGGAGCAGGGGCAGGCGCCGATACGGTGCCCGCCCGTGCAGATCAGTTGCGGATCGGAATGTCCATTTCGTCCATACCGATTTCACGCACCAGAACCGGAACACCATAGTCCTTTCCGTCCTGAATTTCGGTCCGGAAGTGGTACATGGTCTGCATGGCCTGGTGATCTTCCTTACGGAACCGCATGGTGCCCTTCGGGGTATCCCATTCCATGCCTTCCATGGCCGCAATCAGCGCTTCGGTATCTTCTGCGCCACCTGCCTTGCGGATCGCTTCCACGACGGCAATTCCAGCCGCCATTCCGCCCGCGGTGAAGAAGTCCGGGGGCGTGCCGAACCGATCGAGATGCTGCTCCACAAGCCAGTCATTCACCGGGTTCTTGGGGATTTCGTAATAGTAGTAGGTGGCGCCTTCCATGCCGGGCAGTTCCTTGTAGGCCGTCAGGGCCGCCAGAATGTTGCCGCCGGACGCGATTTCGATGCCGAAACGGGACGGATCCATGGCGTTGAGCTTGCCCATCGGATTGCCGCCACCGGCCCAGATGATGAAGAGCTTCTTTTCCCCCTCGATGTCGGCCATGGCCTGAAAGATGCGTTCGGCCGCGGCGGTGAAATCAGTCGTGTCTGTCGGTACATATTCTTCATGCGCCAGGGTCGCCCCCGTTGCTTCGAGGGCTTCCTTGAAGGCGGCGACACCGTCCCGGCCGAACGCGTAATCCTGCGCCAGTGTGGCAACGGTCACCCCTTCGCCGCCCAGTGCCACGGCATTCGCGATGGCATCCTGTGACGAGTTGCGCCCGGTCCGGAAGATGAAACGGTTCCAGTTTTCGCCGGTGATCGAGTCGGCCACGGCCGGTTCCACGATCAGGATGCGCTCGTATTCTTCAGCGACCGGCAGCATCGCCAGTGCGACGCCGGAGGACACAGGCCCGACGGCTATATGAGCGTCATCGTCACCGAATGCCTCCGCCAGCATTGCCTTGCCGAGGTCCGGTTTCACCTGGGTGTCCTTTTCGATGACGACGATCGGCTCGCCGTTGATTTCCATCGTGCCGCCCGTTGCGTATTCAAGCCCAAGCATCAAACCCTGGTGTGACTGTGCGGCATAGGCCTCCAGGGCCCCGGTCTTGCCATAGACATGCGCAATTCGGATTTCGGCGAGTGCCGTCGTCGCCAGCATGGCGCTTATCGAAGCGGCCAGCCCCACCATGAACGTTCTCTTCATCTGGATAGTCCTCCCTGTTTGTATGTTCTGGGCAAATTATGAAACATGAATCAATATTCATGTCAATGTGGAAGACGATTGATTTCGCCGTAAGCGGGCAGGGGATCGAACGGACCTGTGCTGAATGCACGCACCAGGGCAAATGCCGACGCGGTAACGCCCCCTGTTCATGGAGGCTGCTGGGGAGAATTACGGGGGGCGATACAATCCCACCCGGTGGACCGCCGCCGTTCCGGGGCTCTGCACCCTTACGAAAGAATGGAAACTGGGGTGACCCGGAATCGGTCACCGTCGGCCGAACTATTTCAGATCCCAGGTATCGGCGGCCTTCGACGGCCGGGCATCCTGATCCATAAGCTTCTGCGCAATGCGCAGGGCCTGGTCCAGTTTGGCACGGAGTTGTCCCGACGAGATCGGCTTCACCAGATACCCGGCGACGCCCAGGCTACGTGCCATGGCGACAAGGTCCGGATTGGCATGCGCCGTGACGAAGACGAAAGGTATCTGGCTGTTATAGATAATCTTTTCTTCCCGGACGGTTCGCATGAGCTCCATGCCGCCCATCGTCGGCATTTCCAGATCGGCGAACACGATGTCGAAAGGCCGTGCCTCCAGATGGGCGAGGGCTTCAACGCCATTCTCCGCCTCCGAAATGGACGCAACGCCTTCGTTCCGCAGCAGCTCGCGAAGCAGCATTCTCACCGGCGCGTTGTCATCGACGACCAGGACGCGGCATTTCGATTTCTGAAGCATATCAACCATTCGGACAGACCGTGCTTGTGCCATTGGGGGCGAAAAGACGCTTTCTGAATTTTTAATCATCCGTACCCCTTCGGTCCAGTTGCGTTGTCGAGAACCACAAAATGATCCGAGACGGGGGCGGCCAGGGGGATGACCCTCGATAACGTCACGCCGGTTATTAAGGTGAATTTGAACTGTGCTGCGGGCTGGAATGTTCCAGTCGAAGCGTGGTATGACCCCATCCGACACGGAAAACGGCCTCGCTAGGGAGGGGACAATGGAAGTCAGGATCTTCAAACCGGCGAAAACCGCTATGCAATCCGGGCGCGGCAAGACCCGGGATTGGATTCTGGAATTCGAACCTGCCGATCCAGGGCGTCCGGACGCATTGATGGGATGGGTTGGCTCCGCGGATACGCGCAAGCAGGTGCGTCTGAGCTTCGATACCGCCGAAGAGGCAATCGCCTATGCCGAAAAGCACGGCTACGCCTATACCGTCGAGAAGCCGAAGGACCGCCGCATCAAGCCGAAGGCCTATGCGGACAACTTCTCGAATGGCCGCAAGCGTCCCTGGACCCATTGACCGTTGACCAACCGCGGGGCCGAGACTAAGAGCTCCTGCCGCGGTATCCGGCCCCGTAGCTCAACTGGATAGAGCACCCGCCTTCTAAGCGGATGGTTGCAGGTTCGAGTCCTGCCGGGGCCGCCAAGCTTTTTTGTGCGGCTGGCGGTCAGCCAACGCTTTCAAGCCCTTCCAAGTTTGGTCATTGGATTTTGTTCCGTCATTGCCGGCAATGGCCGGAGCGAGACAAAATTGGTTTCGGCTGCAGATGCTCCGCACCAGATAAGGGAAGCAGTGAAATGATTGCCCTTTATGGGGCGGAGTTTGCGGATTTTTGGACGGTCAGACAACCGGTTGGGGGCGTCTGGACATGGCATCAATTTCCGACCGAGTGGGAACATGGTCTTTAAAGCGCGGTGGCGTCCAAGGATTGGCGCTTTCGAGCAAGAGCCTGGTGGAGGAGACTGATATGACCCGTTCGCATGGTGCACAAAAGAATGTGCTGAAATTCCGTCAACTCGTCGATTCCGATCCTAAACTTCAGCACGAAGTCGCCCGTCATGTCGGCAATGGCACCTGGGATTCTTCCGCGATTGTTGCAATCGGTAGGAGCATGGGATTCGATTTTGATGTTGAGGATATTGTAAGCGGAATGGATGAGGACGACGAACTGTCCGATTTTGAACTCGAACTCGTTGCCGCCGCCGCGCCTACTCAATGCAACGATGCTGGTTTGAATTAACCAGCGGGCGTGCCGCAACTTAATCCGGCCGCTGAATACCGTCCGGCGGGGTGCTGTCGAGGTACCGCAATCGGCCGCTGACCTGACCGCGTAAGAACCTTTCAAGCTTTGTCAGGCGTGCCTGGGTCAACCGCCAGCACGATTGTCTGTTGCCTCCTGCCAGTAGCGCGGTGCGATCACACGTGTGATTGCGATGTAGCCAACGATGGAAACCGGCGTCATGCCGGCCTTGAATGTTGCCCATATATCGACATCCAGCGTGCGCCAGATCAGTTCGTTCAATCCTGCCAGAGACAGTGCAAGCGCAATCCAGCAGATGGTCAGGATTCGCCACCCCCGGTCGCTCAGCGCCACCTGGCCGTCAAGGGCCCGGGCGAGAAAGCTGGGCCGAAAGAAGAGACCGATCCCGAGGGCGGCGGCGAACAGGCACTTTCCGACGGTTGGCTTGATCTTGATGAAGACCGCATCATCAAGGGCCAGGCTCGCACCCCCCAGCACCAGGACCAGAACAAGCGTTACGAGCGCAAGGATCGGGACACGGCGCTCCATCGCGAGCCCAACAACGACTGCGAGGGCCGTTGCCGCCATCACCGCCGCAGTCGCGGGCATCAAACCCCATGCGAAGTTCACGACCAGGAAGACAGCCGCCGGAAACAACTCCAGCAGTATGCGTCGATTGAGATAACGCTGCGCAAAGGTCACGGCAGTTCCAGTTCATGATGGCAACGCCGAGGATGTCCCTGATGGTTGCCGTCGAAAGGTCTTACCGGACCCGGGCGTCGAGGTCTATGTCCTCCAATGACTGTGGGACCGTACTTCGGTGGATCCAGGGGCCAGCCCCGTTTTGCCGGTTTTGCGGTCGACCCGAATGGGCAGACAACCGGTTTGGTACGGACGGTCATGGTTGTTCGCCGGACGTTTGCGAGAATCCACTGTCTCTTTCCAAGGTGGGATCAGGCGTCCGGGGGAGTTGGGTGAGACCGTTTCCGATCCATTTGCAAACCCAATCCACGGAATGTGGACTGGCATCCATGGGCATGATCCTCGCCCATTACGGCCGTCATGTGGATCTGGAGACGTTGCGGAGGGTTTCCGGCGTTTCACGCGACTGCGTCGACGCCAAGGATCTGCTGCGCATCGCCGACCATTTCGGCCTCGACGCGCGGGTCGTCCGGACGGAGCCGGACCGGCTTCAACGCTTCGGTTTTCCCCTGGTCGTGTTCACCAATTTCATCCATTTCACAGTGGTCGAGGGGATTGACGAACGAGACGTTCAGCTTGCCGATCCTGGATTTGGGCGCTTCGTAATGTCGCGAGAAGAGTTCGATGAGAGCTTCACGGGCGTCGCACTGTTCTTTTCTCCCTCGGAAAGATTTCGTCCCGGCGGTGTCCCGATCACGCTGTGGCGCAGGATCCGGCGGCAACTGAATCATTGCCCGCCCGGTCTGATCCTGACAGCCCTCGTGTCGCAGGCGATCTGGGCCATTCCGTTGTTGCCGGCACTGCTGGACCTGGCCCGCCAGACCGGCGCGGAAGACGCGAGTTTCATCGGTCTTGGCATTGCGGGTTTCTTGGGCTCGGGGATGGCACTGGCCGTTTCGGCCTGGGCATCGGCGCGGGTCGAAGATGAATATTGCCGGGATCGGCTTTCAGGAATGGCCCGGCATGTCCTGGCGCAGGCTCATGCCTTCTTCGTCTACCGGGTACATTCGGTTCTCGCGCAGCGCATCGGGGGCCATGATGCGCTCGCCGAGACGCTGTTTCGAGTTCTGTTGCCGGCGGCAGCGGCCGTGGTCGCAGTTCCCTTGTTGCTTTCCGCCCTCGCCGTGGTGCATTTGCCTTCCGCGGTGTTGGCTGCGTTTCTGGTCGGGCTGTTTCTCCGGCTCAATCTTGCGGCGGACAAGGCGGCCGGTCGTGAAGGGCGCGTACGACAGGACGATCGTGACGCGCACTGGATGAAACTGTCGCACAGCCTGGAGAACTTCGAATCCTTCAAGACCAGCGGCGGCGACCGGGAGTTCTTCAAGGACGCGATGGGCCTTTGTGCCCGCCGGCTCGATATCCGACAGCGCACCGGCCTGATGAAGGGGGGCGCAGAACTATCGGCCGACCTGACATACTTCCTGATGTGGCCGGGGGTGCTGATCTGCTTCTGGGTATTTCCCCCGGCATCTGATGGTGCTGTGCGAACTCTGATAGCCACATTTGCTCTGATCACCCTGTTGCTGCCGCCGTTGCGCGCCTTCGCCCGGTTGCATGGCCGCCTTGATGCTTTGCATTTCATGCTGCCACCGCTCGACGATCTGAGCGACTGCAGTAACGAGTTTGAAGCACCGCACCCGCCGATGATCTGGCCGGCGCGTGGTGCGGCACTCTGCCTCCGGGAGGTGCGTTTTGGCTTCTCGTCGGTGAAGCCGCCCTTGTTCGATGCTGTTACCGTCACCGTGCGACCCGGGGAATGGGTCGCTCTGACCGGGCCATCTGGCGGTGGAAAGTCGGCCCTGGCGGCGTTGATGATCGGATTGCACCGGCCCTGGGCCGGTATGGTGCAATTGGACGATAGACCGATCAGCGCCATCGGCACGGCTGATCTGGCCCGCCGGATCGGTTGGCTCGACAAGCATCCGTTCTTCGCGCCGGGCACCATCCGCGACAATCTGTGTCTTTGGGACAATGCCGTGTCGGAGTCGGATTTGGAGGCTGCCGTAGCGGATGCCTGCCTGGAGGACGTCATCGCTGGATTTCCGGCTGGCCTCGACACGCCGTTAGCTCCGCGTGCCGCCAATCTGAGCGGCGGGCAGAGGCAGAGGCTGGAACTGGCGCGGATCCTGACCCGTAATCCCGGCCTCGTCGTGATCGATGAGGCGACGGACGGGCTCGATCCGGAAACAGAACGGCGCGTCTTTGAGAACCTTCGCAGACGCGGCGTGACAGTATTGGTCATCAGTCATCGTGCGTCGACCCTCTCTGCCTGCGATCGAACGCTGCTGTTGTCCGAAGGGCGGGTTGCTTCTGACGCATCCATGACTGCTGTCCCCTTGTCTGAATCCAGGCCGGATCCTTACACGGGGTCAGAACAAGGGGTGACGAGCCATGCGTCGTCCATGACCCTGCGAACTGGCGATCTGACCCGGGTCTTCGAACTGGCCGCCAAGGCATCTCGTATTCCCGCCATCACCATCCCCGCTTGCTCCCAGAAGGGGACGGCGCGAAGCGTCCTGATGGACTTGGCGCGACACAATCAGTTGATTTTGCGCCCGGTGAGATTCGTCGTGGCGGAATGGTGGCGGCGTGATTGCGGTCCGCTGATCGGATTCCGCAAGCAGGACGGTCGACCGGTCGCGATCCTGCCGAATCCGTCTGGGGCCGGGTATTTTCAAGATCCCGACGGCGGCACGTTTCTGCTGTCCGATGGGGCCTCCGAACTGATGCCGACCGCCTATCGGATCTATCCGCGTTTCGCACAGAAAGTTGCGCGAGCGCGCGATTTCTTCCGGTTTCCTTTGCGACCGGTCGGGAAGGCGATGTTCGAAGGCGTTGTGTCAGATCTGTTGCTTGCCGGGTTGCTGGCTTGTGGGCCTGTCGCTGCGCTATTCCTGCTTTCAGATGGGGGCACACCGCCGGGTCATTGGGGCATCGGAATTGCCTTCTGGGCGGTCGCGATCGTTGTCCTGGGGGCGACACGCCTATCAGCGCAGCACCGGGTTGAAGGCATTCTGGAACTGTCGGCCCATTCAGCCCTCTATCAGCATCTGATGCGGATTCAGCCGCTCTTCATTCGGAACCGCGCGCCGCAGGAAGTGAACCGCAGCCTGCAGGCTATTCCGGAATTGTTGAACGTTCTGCGCAATGGCGCTTCGCGCCGCCTCGTTATGGGGGCCACTGCTATCCCGTGCCTTATTGTCGTGGCCGTCCTCACGCCTCAATCCGTCGGCCTTGCGTCGTTTCTATTGACCCCGTTTGTCGTCGTTCCAGCCTTGCTGGCCTGGTGTCGCTCGGACGCGGCTGCAGCCGTCCTGCGGTTGCGTCCTGCCGGTAGAGTGTTCCTGGCCGCAATGACCAAGAGTGCTGCCAAGCTCCGCCAGTCCGGGCGGACAGAAGCCGCACTTGGCGTCTGGGATAGATTGGTCGACACGGAGTGCGGACCCGCCCATCAGGTAAGACGATGCGAGACGGTGGCTGAAGCCGCGCTGCAATGGTTTGCGTTTGCCGTTGTCGGATGCTTCGCCCTGACACTACTGCGCAACAGCCCCGTAACGACCCAGGGGGGCGCATCGATACTGGCCTTTCTGCTCGCCGCAATCGCGGCCTGGCAGGTGTCGGGGGCACTGTGCGAGATTATACGGATCGGTCCGGCTCTGCGGCGCCTGCAAAGGCTCGCTGATGCCCCCGTTGATCCTCCATCCCCGACGGGGGTGGTGGCCGCGGTTGGAACCGACGTCGGCAGCCTTGATCTGCGACAGGTTGGTTACCGGTATCCGGGCGTCGCGCAGCGGGCGGTCGACGGCGTCTCGCTCCACATCGGGCCGGGAGAAATCGTCGCGCTTACCGGTCCATCCGGTTGCGGCAAATCCACACTGTTGCGCCTGATACTTGGTTTCCTGTCCCCGGATGAGGGGCAGATCCTGCGCGAAGGCAAGCCTCTCGTTGCGACCGATATTTCCGCCTGGAGGGAGGAGGTCGGCGCGGTGTTGCAGGACGACGAACTGGAACAAGCCATGACGATCCGGGGGCATATCGGCGGTGATGAAGATTTCACGCTTCCGGAAATTTGGGAAGCCGCCAGGCAGGCGCAGTTGGAGCCCGATCTGGATGCGATGCCGATGGGGATACAGACCATTGTCGATTCCGAACGCATCTCGACCGGTCAGAAGCAACGCATCCTGATCGCCCGTCGACTTATCCGGCGGCCAAAACTGCTGATCCTGGATGAAGCGACTAATGCCCTGCCGGATGCTCAGCAACTGGAGATCTTCGCTGCAATCCGGGCGCTTGGTATTGGCTGTCTTGTGGTCTCTCACCGTGCCAGCGCCCTTGGGCTGGCCGATCGCGTGTATCGCATGGAGGGAGGTAGCCTCGTTGCCGAAAATGGCGCGCCAACCAGCCCCGGTGCCAGTCTCGTTCCCGAAGAGACCCGCGAAAGGACGCCCGAATGGATGCCCTGAAATTTCGAAAGCGCCCGCTGTTTCGTCAGCAGGCGGTGGATCGCTTTATCGGTGTGCACGGCGATGGCCGGATGCCGGAACTCCTTCATCCCGGCCGGTGGCGCGTCCTGCGGGTTGCGCAGGCGGCCCTGATCCTTGGAGTGCTGCTATGGATCACGGGTGGAGTCCTGATGGCAGAGGACAGCGGAATAAGGTCGGGAGGCGCGATCGATGTCGGCCATGATTAGGATCGAGCCAGTTGCCGGCGCGACGGCAAGGGACTTCATCACGATGACATACCCGCGCTTCCGAGAGTTGCTCACCTCGGATCCGTCGCCTGACAATTCCGATAGCAGGGTTGAAGCATTCGGCGCCTATTTGGGGGACCGACCGGCAGGGCTCGTGCTGATGCGGCCGGAGCGGGCGTCGAAGGAATCCGAACCGGAAATGCGGATCCTGTCGATCATGGTGCAACGGGCCCAGCGGCGACAGGGCATTGGGCATGCTCTGATGGACCGGGCCCAGGAAGCGGCGGGCGCTGCGGGACTGTCATGCCTCGTTGCCTACCACTCTGACCGTATGCGAAACCCGGATGTCTTTGAGGCCTTTCTGGCGGCACACGGATGGTCGGCACCGAAACTGGTCGAATTCCGACTGGCCGGTCATGCGGACTGGACTGAGCGGGCGTGGCCGTCCTGGGCACCGATGTTGCACAGGTTCGCGAGACAGGGCTACGCCGCAACGCCGTGGGAAAGCCTGACCGACGCGGATCGCGAAAGGGCCGACAGCATCGTGTCAGACGACTGGCGTTTCGATTACCGCCGGTTCGAACCGCATTGTGACCCACGAATTTCGATCGTGCTGCGACGCCACGGAGAGATCGTCGGCTGGGTGCTCGGCGAAAACCATGCGGAGGACGGCTACTATCACTACACCAATGGCTATGTCGCGCCAGAGCTTCAACGGAAGGGGTGGCTGGTCGCCGGCGTCTACGATGTGTGCCGTTTTCAGGCCGAGGCTTACGGACCGAGGTCAGTCGCGGTTTATGAGACCTATGGGGAGAATCCGGGCATGATTGGGATCATGCAGCGTCGGCTTAAGCCATTCACCATATGGACGGATTCACGCTTTGTGGGGCGGCGGGTGCTGGACGGGCTGTAAGGGCCATAGAGGATGTTTCCCGCTGCAAACTGCCATGCCGGAGACGCCGCTCCACAGGACTCGGATTGCTAGGCCCGAATATTCTGGTCGTTGCAGTTGATTGGCACCGCTGCGGCGACAAGTTCCAGCCCGAAGTCGGAGAGTTCGTCATCCTGTTCCATCACTGCCTGGATGTCGGCCGCCGTGAAGTCCAGTCCCCGCGCATGGCCGATGCGAACGATGGCGGCGGAATCCCAACCGCCGTTTCCGACATGGCGCGCGACCTCGGATTGCAATTTTTGGCAATCGTCAATTAAGGGCCGAAATTCCAGAACGTTTGAATGCCCAACCGGGATATCAGTCATAGACTTCTCCTGTTCACACTATTCGGCTGCGGCTTCCAAACGGTCACATTCGACTGATGCCCTCCCGTGACAGAGGGATCATCGTCGTCCCGACACGTGAAAAGAATATGCCCGGTTGTCCCGATCCGTTTACATGGCGTGTCGTAGCCCGGATGGAGTTCTGAAAAAACTCCTGCCGAGATGGCGCTGAGGCTCGAGGGCCAGCTATGTGGCGTTATGCGCCGTCATTGTTGCACGAAACAGGGTTGGCGGCAGCCACGAGTTCCAGTTCGAAGTCGGAAAGCTCGTCGTCCTCGTCCAGAACATCGACAATGTCGTCGGCACTGAAATCCAGACCCTTGGTGTGCGCCAGATCGACGATGGACGCGGCGTTCCAAGTCCCGTTCCCGACATGTTGCGAAACCTCGGCCTGAAGCGCGGGATCGGAGTCCACCAGGGACCGGAATTTCAGAACATTCGCATGCCCAGCGGCGTGATCGGTCATCATTCTCTCCACAATGTAATGGCCGAAGGTTCGTCCAAGCCGGACGCGATCGGCGCACGCCCTCCCAATGGCAGGGCAATTATCGCTGTTCGGAGATGTAGCGACCATGTCCAAGCATCCAGAAGACGTTGCTTAGTCGCGCCCGGCCCGGGGCCGATTCGAACAGTCGGGGAATAGGGGCCGGCGGATCGGTTTCCGGGCCCGAACAACCACTATCCTGACTTACAAGCCGTCGTTGCCGCACTGCGTAGGGCCGCCGGCAGCAGCCACAAGCTCCAATTCGAAATCCGACAGTTCATCGTCTTGATCCATGACGGTTTCGATGTCGTTTGCTGTGAACTCCAGTCCGTGATCGCGCCCGATCTGCACGATGGCCGTGGCGTTCCAGCTTCCGTTACCGACATGCTGCTCGACATCGGCCTGAAGCGCCGGATTGGCTTCCAGCAGGGATCGGAATTTTAGGACATTCTCTTGCCCGGCAGAGTTATCGGTCATCAATTTCTCCAGTTGTTTGGCCGGGGACAGTCCATGTCGCGCGTCTCCGGGTTTTTGCCCTCCCTAGACGCCGCCACCATTGCCTCTGATCGGCGCTATGCCCATGCCCGAACATCCAGAACCGGTTATGTCAGAGTTCCCGGATCCAGGATGCGAAGCGGTGGCGATAATGCTGGCCATGGTCGCTTCCGTTTCCGCCATTGAGACAGGCTTCCAACGCGTCACGGCGGAAGGCACTTGGGTTGATCCCGAAGCGTTCCTTGAAGGAGCGGCTGAAATGCGGTTCGGTCGAGAACCCGCACTTGAACGCGATGGTTCCGATAGCGAGTTCGCTGAAAATCGGGTTCGACAGCATGCGCATGGCCTTCACCATGCGTCGTTCCCAAACATAGCGGGATACGCCCTCATAGGGCTTGAAGATACGATAGAGCTGCGATCGGGAAATCCGGAACAGACCGCATAGATGTTCAGGGGAAAGGGGTTCTTCAATGTGCGCGTCAATGTGACGGAAGATGGATTTGGCGAGACCGGACGATACCTCGGGCGACAGATCCTCGCTGAACTGTCTCTGCGACAGCCAGCATTCCATCAGCCCGATCGTACCTTTAAGCGTCGCGCCTGAATCCTGCACCGTCATATCGCCGACATTATGCCAGATTGATTGGAGGTGGCTGGCGAGAAGCCGGATGACCGGGCTGGTGCTGGGCAGACGCCTGGCATGCAGACGGGTCAGGATATCCGATAGTGCGGGATGCAATTCGCGCGGCAGAACAAGTGTCAGGTTGGAAAAATCCGACGTTACCATGCTGTGCGGCTGATCCAGGTCGATGATCAGCATGTCGCCGGCCTGAATCGTCTCACCGTCCCGCGTCCGGCCGCCGCCATGAAGAAAGACCTGGATCAGGAAGTGCTCCATCTCGTCCCGTGCGACACGCTGTTCGGAACGCTGGAACAATTGTGCGTCGGCCGTGGTTACACCGAAAACCGTACCGGCCATGCTGCAGGCGTCGATCCGCGCCCGCGCGATGCTTTCCTGACGCCCGCCATCGACTGCCGACAGATCGAAGAAGACGCCCATATTCTCACGCCAGGCATCCAGCCGATCGTTCGCACCGAAACTCTGGGTGTCGAAGCTCAGCCGTGGGATGGGAATGGGGTTGTTGTCATCAACGATCTGATTCATGCGCCCAATTCCGGGTGATGGATTCCACGGCTCATCGATAGCCTAACAGGTTCCTGGCCATGAATATTCAAGAAATGGCCGATATCGTCGGTTGGGCTGCCCGTCGAAACCTTCACGCAATGCTTTCGAGACATTCAGACAAGTGCAGCCAACCGTCTGAACCCCCTGCGATGCTAGAATCCAACCAGTTTGCAATTGGTTATCCCGGCTTTCATCACCATGGCGCGGGATGTGGCGCGAAAGGTGGCGGACCACATGGCACGGCAGATATTCCGTCAGGCAGCGTTGGACAGGCTTTCATCGCCTGAGCAGTTGGATCGGGTCGTGCCGGTATCCGATCCGTTCGGCTGGGTCACGCTGTTGACTTTGCTGATGCTGCTGACGGGGATCGTCGGATGGGGAATTTTCGGACAGATTCCGGACCAGGTCTCGGGGAAGGGCATTTTTGTGACCTCGGGCGGGCGCATTCTCGATGCCATGGCGCCATCCGGCGGAACCGTCGTCGCGCTGCTGGTCGATCAGAACGATGTGGTTGTGAAAGGCCAGGAGATAGCCGTCCTGGAACAGGATGCACTCCGTCAGGAGGCCGAGAGCGCGCGTGAGGTTCTGGCCGGGAGGCTACGCGAACGCGCGGTCCTGGAGAGGAACTACGATCAGGAAGTTGAACTGAAGTCCGGCAACTTTGAAAAGCAGAAGGCCGCGCAGGAAGGGATCATTCGGGCCGCGCAGGCGCGCGCGGAATCGCTGTCGGCCGGTTTGGACAATCTGGCGGCACTGGCGGCGAAAGGATATGCGACACGGGACCAGTTGGACACAAAGACCGCCGAATACAATGCGTCCCTGCAGGATATCAGCACCGCCCGGAATCGCATTCTGGAACTTGAATCCGAATTGCTGAGCCTTCATACGGCGCACGCCAAGAGCCTGACGGAAGTCGATTTGCGGGTCGACGAGGCCCGACACCGTGTCCGTGAACTTGACGCCCGGCTGACCCAGGAAGCGCGCATCCTGGCACCGACATCGGGGCGGGTGACCGAACTCAAGATTTTTGAAGGCGCCGTGGTCCAACGCGGCACCGCAATCGCCAGCATTGCTACGGACGGTCAAGTTCTCCAGGCGATGATGTTCGTTCCAACGAAGGACGGGAAGCGCGTCGTGCCGGGCATGACGGTGCATCTTTCACCGTCAACCGTGAAGAAGGAGGAATTTGGTGCCCTGCTGGGTCGGGTAATCGAGGTTTCGGACTATCCGGCGACGCGGGACGGCATGTTGAGCATCCTGCAGAACGAACAACTGGTCGGGGCCTATTCCGAAGAAGGTGCGCCCTATGCGGCACGGGTGGACCTGATATCCGATGTCCAGACGACCAGCGGCTACCGCTGGACATCGGGGACGGGACCGCCGGTGCCGATCACAGCCGGGACGACGCTGGAGGCGGAAATCACGGTTTCCGAGGACCCGCCGGCCAATCTGATCGTGCCATTCATCCGCAGGCATACCGGCATCGGATTCTGGTCCGGTTGGACCTTCTGATCGATGACGACAGCACTGAAAAGCATCAAAGGCCATGCACGGCGGCGGCTGTTTGGCAACCGGGCGCGGACTCCGACCGTCCTGCAGATGACCGGCGTTGAATGTGGCGTTGCGTGCCTTGCCATGGTGCTCGGCTATTACGGCCGTTGGGAATCCATTGATGCGCTGCGGGTGGCGGCGGGAGTCACCCGGGACGGGAGCAAGGCCAGCAACCTTTTGAAGGCCGCACGGCGCTTCGGTTTATCCGCCAAGGGCTTCAAGAAGGAACCGAAAGCGCTGCCGGACTTGCCGGTCCCCTCCATTATCCACTGGAACTTCAATCACTACGTGGTGTTTGAGGGGATACGGCGGGGATACGCCTATATCAATGACCCCGCGTCCGGCCCTCGCAGGCTTCCTCTGGACGAGTTCGGTGAGTATTACACGGGTGTGGTACTGGCATTCGAGCGCGGTCCGGACTTCCGGAAGCAAGGAGCGCAGTCCAGCTTGATCGGTATTCTGGCGCAGCGGCTCCGATCGTCCGGTTCGGCGCTCGCCTTCGTCGTTCTGGCCAGTCTGGCTCTCGTCATTCCCGGCATTGCGATTGCCGGTTTCTCAAAGATATTCGTCGATGAGATTCTGGTCGACGAGAAGGAAAGCTGGCTGGTTCCGCTGGTGATCGGGATCGTCGTAGCGGGAATGCTGCGTGGCGCCTTCACCTGGTTGCAGCAACGCTACCTTCTGCGGCTGGAGACCAAGCTGGCTCTGACCATGGCGTCCCGCTTCCTATGGCGGTTGATCCATTTGCCTGCTGCATTCTTCGCTCAACGGCATGCCGGCGACCTGGCCGACCGCATGGCGGCGAATGACAGGATTGCCATGCTGTTATCGGGGCAACTGGCGACAAATGTGATGAATCTGGGGATGGTCGTCTTTTACGGACTGGCCATCGCCGTCTATGACTGGATGATGTCGGCGGTCGGTTTCACCCTGGCAGCGGCAAACCTGATCCTGCTGAAAGTCCTTTCCCGCCGCCGGGTGGATATTAATCGCGCGCTGATGGCGGATAGCGGCAAGCTCGCCGCGGCAACGGTCGGCAGTATCCGTTCTTCGGAAAACCTGAAAACCAGCGGCATGGAGAACGACGCCTTCCGGACTTGGGCCGGATATCAGGCGAAGATGCTGGATTCGCAGCGGGTGATCGGTCTGACAAATGTCTTGCTGACCGCGTCACCGGTTCTGACCGGTGCGTTGACCACCGCGGCGATCCTGGGCATCGGCGGCATGCGCGTGATGGAAGGGGCTCTGTCCATCGGCTCGATCGTTGCGATCCAGTCTCTGATGCTCAGTTTTGTCACACCGATCGGCGCGCTGGTCGATCTCGGCGGGCAGTTGCAGCGTGTGCGTGGTGACATTGCGCGGCTCGACGATATCGAAGCGCATCCCATGCCGGCGCCGTCTCCGCCGGAATCCGAATGGCAGGGGCCGCCGGTTCTGAATGGGGAACTGGTCCTGACGGATGTCACTTTCGGGTATAGCCCGCTCGACCCGCCATTGCTGGACGGAATTTCCCTTTCCGTGGCGCCCGGGTCCCGTGTCGCGCTGGTCGGCGGGTCGGGCAGTGGCAAGTCGACGATCGGACGGATCGCCGCCGGGCTTCTTGAGCCGTGGAGCGGGACTGTCGCGGTGGATGGACATCCGTTGGAACGGATTCCGAGGCACGTCCATGCCGGCTCGGTCGCCTATGTCGACCAGGACATATTTCTGTTCGATGGGACTGTCCGTGAAAATCTAACGCTCTGGGACGATGACGTTTCCGCGCAGGAACTGACGCGGGCGTTGGCAGATGCCGAGATTCGCGACGAGGTCATGAGCCGGTCCGGCCAGCTCGAATGCCATGTGGAGGAAGGGGGGACGAATTTCTCCGGCGGGCAGCGCCAGCGTCTGGAAATCGCCCGTGCCCTGACACAGGACCCGCGTATCCTGATCCTGGATGAAGCGACCGCGGCACTGGATACGGTGACGGAGAAGGCGATCGACGACAATCTGCGGCGGCGTGGTTGCACCTGCCTGATCATCGCCCATCGCCTTTCGACGATCCGGGACTGCGACGAGATCATCGTGCTGTCTCGCGGCCGGATCGTCGAACGCGGCACTCATGACGCCCTGATCGGGGCCGGCGGGACCTATGCAACCCTCATCGCGGATGAGGAGTGACGCGTAATGGACCGGACCCTGTCCAAAGACCAGCGAGCGCCTTACCCCTTCGCCGCATCGGAAACGGACATTCGGGAGGTCGGTTCGAACAATCCGATCTTGTTGATCGGTACCGGGGACAGCCTTCGTGTCGTCGACGGTCATGTTGACGTCTTTGCCGTGGAGGTCGAAGGCGTGGTTGCGACCGGTATGCGGTATCCGATTTATCGTGCCAGGGCAGGGGATGTCGTTTTTGGTCTCTGCGACAATGAAATTCCGAAAGAAGGACCGGACGGGCAGACCCGACTCGCCTTGCTGGCCGTCGGCACTGTCGGGACGCGTGTCCAGGTCGGGTTCGATCTCGACGGCATGGACCCTTCGTCTCTGGGGGAGCGTCTCGATCGGTTCGTCGCCGGGCTGTTGCGTGGCATTGAACAAAACCGTCCGGCGCAGCGGGAGGTAGTTGTCGAGCCCGGCATGTCCGGCAGTTTGAAGCCGGGCGAGGCCGCCTTTGCCACCGGTCGCCGCCCGGTATGGCTTGCGGGTGGGGCCACAGCGGAATCCGGTGACCGATTGCTGCTACAGGATCGTCTCGCCGGACGGGCCGACTGCCTACCGGTTACGGCGTCTTCCTGGGTCGGGGCTTCGGAGTTCACGGATTTCAATGCCCTGGACATGGCGACGCTGATCGAACGGGGTCAATGGCGGCCGGTCCTGACCAGGTTCCTCGAAATCTATCAACGGGCCCTGTCCGACGTATTTTCTGAGCGGGACGATCTCGCCCAGCGGCGCCTTGAACGCATTGTGTCCGCGGAAGGGGCGGCGCTAGATCGTTCCATCCGGGATCTGGCAGCGATGCTCGGAAGACCGGCCTTTGATCTGTCGGACATTGATTTCGGTGGGAACGGCCTGCACGCGGCCTTTCGCGTTGTGCTGAAAGCATTGGGCGTAGGACTGGGTGATGCACCTCGCGCCGCGCCGCCGCGTCCCGGCATCGACCCGCTGGAAAATCTGTCGCTGAGCTATCGCGTCCGTACCCGCAAGGTGCTGCTGCGGGACGCGTGGTGGCGCCATGACAACGGGCCGCTACTGGGGTTCATGACCGAAGGCGGAGAGGCGGTCGCGCTGATTCCGGGTCGGGCGGGAGGGTATGTTCTGATTGCCGGTGCGACCGGTCACCCAATGCAGGTCGACCGCGCGGTGGCAGACGGTCTCTCCGCAGACGCCATGATGGTCTATCGCCCTCTGCCGGCTACTATCGCGTCGCTGAGGGACATTCTTGACTTCATACTCCCTTCGCTTAGGGCCGACTTCCGCCGCATTGCCCTGATGGGTCTATGCGGCGGCGTGATCGCGGCAATGACACCCGTCCTGACCGGGCATCTGATCGAGACCGTGTTGCCGCGTGCGGATTTCCCCGGGCATCTCCAGATCGTACTCGCCCTGGTTTTCGCCGGCTTCGGTGCTGCGTCGTTCGAAGCGGTCAAGATCGTTGCGCTGTTGCGGGTCGAGGGCAGGGCGGATCTCGTCCTGCAATCCTCACTGTTCGATCGGCTGCTGCGATTGCCGACCCATTTTCTGAAGCGCTTTACCACCGGTGATCTGACCGACCGGGTCCTCGGCATCCAGACAATTCGACAGACATTGAGCGGCACCACGGTTCAAAGCCTTTTGGGAGCAGTCTTCTCGATCTTCAGTCTCGCTTTGCTGTTCTACTACAATTGGCGCCTTGCCATTCTGGCCAGTTGCATGATCGCCCTATCCGTGGCGGTCGTCGGGTTTCTGGGGCACCGGCAATTGGTTCACGAGCGGGCTCGGATCACGCAGCAGGGCCGGGCGGAAGGCTTCGTTCTCCAGGTGCTGTCCGCGATCGGCAAGCTGCGGGTGGCCGGTGCTGAAAAGCGCGCCTACGCCAGATGGGCCGGCCTCTACGCTGCGCAGAAGCGCTGCTTCGTTCAGGCACGGGCGTTGGCCAACATGCAGACCGTCTTCCAGTCGGTCTTTCCGGTCCTGGCAACCGGGGCGATCTTCGCCGTAACCGCCGTCGTCATGGAAGATGCCGCGCAGCAGCAGCAACTCGACATCATGACCGCCGCGACAGGTGAGGAAGCCGACGAATTGATGTCGACCGGCGATTTCGTCGCCTTCAATGCGGCATTCGGTCAACTCATGCTTTCGATGACCGCACTTGTGTCAGCTCTGACCCGAGCCTTGGTCGCGGTACCGATGTTCGAACGACTTCGCCCTGTTGTCGAGGAACCGCTGGAAGAATCGGACGGCGCCCGCGCGGCGGTTCGACTGCGGGGCGCGGTCAATATCAGCAATGTCAGCTACCGGTATTCGCCGGACAGCAAGCTTGTCCTGGACGATGTCAGTCTTTCGATCGATGCGAACGAGTTCATTGCCATCGTCGGTCCTTCCGGCAGCGGAAAGTCGACCCTGGTGCGGCTGATGCTGGGGTTTGCAGAGGCCGAATCCGGGGAGGTCCTGTTCGACGGCATTCCCTTGCACAGCCTCGAGCTTTCCTCATTGCGCCGCCAGACGCAGGTGGTGTTGCAGCATGGCCGACTGTCGGGTGGCAGCATCTTCGCCAATATCGCCGGCAACGGTACGCTGACCGAAGAGGACGCCTGGCGCGCCGCTCGCATGGTCGGCCTGGCGCCGGATATCGAGGCAATGCCGATGGGCATGCACAGCGTCGTGACCGAAGGCGTAAACACACTGTCCGGTGGTCAGCGCCAGCGCCTGTTGCTTGCCCGCGCCCTGGCACAACATCCAACGATCCTGGTGCTGGATGAGCCGACAAGCGCACTCGACAACACAACTCAGGATCTGGTGATGAACAGTCTGCGGCATCTGACCGGCACCCGGATCGTGATCGCACACAGACTGTCGACCGTTCGGCATGTCGACCGGATCCTGGTGATGGATCGGGGGCGGGTGGTCCAGCAGGGGCGCTTTGAGGCTTTGCTGGCGGAGGATGGGCTGTTCGCCGAAATCGCGAAAAGACAGATGATCTAGATTGGGTGCAGGGAGACAGTCATGCGCAAGGTTCTCGTAATCCTTGGTCAATTGAAGGACACCGATGCCGAATGGATGGCGCGCGCCGGGCAACGGGTGAAATTCGAAGACGGAACCGCGCTGATCCGACAGGGCGTGCGCGGCACCAGCATTTTCTTCCTGTTGGACGGCAGACTGCGCGTCGAGGACGAGAAGATTGGATTAATTGCGCGGTTGGGGACCGGCGAGATCGTCGGGGAGATGTCGTTTGTGGACGAATCCCCGCCATCGGCGACGGTTGTGGCCGACGGCCCGGTCACCGTCCTGGAACTGACACATTCCGAAATCGAACGCCGTACCCAGGATGACCCCGCCTTCGGTATGCGGCTCTACAAGGCGCTCTGTTTCTTTCTGGCGGATCGTCTGCGCGGAACGGTGCGGCGTCTGGGGTATGGTGAAGCGGTAACTCTGGACAGCGAGGAAGTCCTGGAAGACGAGTTGGACGAAAAGCTGCTGGATCAGGTCTCCCTCGCCGGTGATCGGTTTGACCGCATGCTGAAGCTTCTGTCCGGCAGTGCCGCCCACCACTAGAGATCCGATGGACATCCGGCAGGGTTTCATTCGCCACCTTGCATCGGCGCGGTGTCGGCCGACGAAAGTTCACGCCAACCTGCGCACCGGGATGAGAGGACATCGCGCCGGGAGGCGCTGCCTCCACATGGACTGAGCATGACTATCATTTTTTGAAATGATTATATTACAAGAATAAATTTATTTGTTCGTTAGCGATCCGATAGGATTCCCAAAGGCTTGTGACCGTCACTGTCCAAGGAGCTTCAGGTCATTCTCCCGGCTCCTCACAAGGCGGGTCAAGGCGACGGGGCGCGAAGGGAATTCGGAGAGGAATGCTAACGATGTCATATTCCATACTTGGTCGCTGGACCGCAGCCGGCGCGCTTCTGGGGTTCGTGTTCAGCGCCGCCGTTCCGGCATCTGCCGCGAATATCCGCTGGGAGGGATGGGGTAAGGGCAGGGAAGTGGCCGCCGGCAAGATGGTCAAATGGAGCATCAACAAATCCGGCCAACTCTACATGAATTTCGCGCGCTCCGGCAGCGGCTGGACCGAATGTCCACGCCCCAACAACTTCTACGCCACAAAGGTAGCCGCACACGGGTCGCAGGGGTTGGCGGCGTCGGACAACCGCCGGGTCATCGTCTACGACAGAAATCTGTCGAACGGGCGCTGCGAAGCCACCAGCGAACTGGCGGAGGCGCCGGTACTGGTCCGGGATCTGGCCTATGACGGACAGACCCCATACATGCTCGGCGAAGACGGTGAGGTCTATTTCTTCGACAACAGGAACTGGCGTCTGCTTAGCGGCGGCAAGAGTTCCATGTCAGCCGTGAAGATGATGAGTTCCATGACATCCAGCGGCAAGAACAAGCGCGCCCCGGGCAAGGTGCTTTGCACGCTTCCGACGAAATCGAAATTCTACATTTTGACGGATGCCAAGCACGGGCGCGGCCTGATCGCAGGAAATCGCAGTCAGCCGGAGCACAATGCGATCAACCGGAACACCCAGCCCTATGACGATGAGGCTGTCTGGAACTTCGAGAAGGTCGAAGATGCGTGCCTGTTCCGGCTGCGCGACAGCACCAATCCGGAGAGATATCTCGTCGCCGGGGATTCCCACGACAATCAGATTTATCTGCAGCCGCATCAGGACCGCACAAATGCGATGTGGCGCCTTGTCAGCGGAGAAGATGGTCGGGTGATGCTGGTCGATTACAAGCACGGCCGGGCGCTCGTCTCCGGACAGAACTTCGACGGCAGTGTCTATCATCAGGATGTCGAGCAATCACTTGTATTGCGGAATCGGCCGGAGCAGTGGTGGACCCTGCATGTGGCGCAGCCGCTGTACTATGAGAAAATCACCAAGGGCCCGGCCTGCAAGTTCCCGCAAGACGGCATCTTCCGGCTCGACGATGCAAAGCATCGGAAATCGCTGCGCTGGAAGGATGGCAACCACGGTGATGGTTATCTTTATGAAGCGGCGGAATGGCGTATCGAACTGGCAGACCGCAAGGAATGCAGCGTCTGGCTCGTCTCGCGAGACGGCAGCCAGCTGTTCGCCGCCGGCGACGGCTATGATGGCCGCATATACGCCAAGCCCAACAATCCGGAATGGCGCGCCAAGGCAAACGCCCGATGGCGCTTTGATCTGCAGCGGGGCGGCGGGTTCACGATCACCGACGTCAAACACGGCCGGCAACTGGTCGCCGGTGACAGATATGACGGCAAGATCCATCATCAGGAATGGAACCGACGCAAGAACGGCCTCTGGACGGTCTTTCAGATCAAGGGACGTAATCCGCAGCAGGCGGTTGTCGTCATGGGTGACGGCAAGCCGGATTCGATCGCCGAACAGCCGATGCGGATTTCCGCGGATCCGGATAACAGGCGGCTTTGGTTCGCCGGGTCCGGGCATGGGGCGCTGTATGTCGATCTGAACAAGAACAGCTGGTCGGTCTTCAAGCAGGACGCCGTGGACATCCATGTATCGATGAACGGGATGCCCTGGTATCTGAGTGCCGATGGGAAGATCATGCGGCCCCGGGCTTCCGGCAGTGGCAACGGCAGTTGGAAGGATTTCGAAAGCCTGACATCCGGCATTATGCGCTTCGATGTCGACATGCTGGGGTATCCCGTCGCCATCCAGTCAGGCAACAATGACCAGATCCTGCACACCTTCCCGGGGCGGGACGACACGGTTCCGGGGGCCAGCAGCTGCAAGCCCAAGGAACCGTTTTCCTGGGTTGCGCTGCACGCAAAGGCGCAATACGGCAAGCTGGAAGAAAACATCTCGGCGACGCTGACCGCGATCAGGAACAATGATCTGAAAGGGGCAGCCGGTGCCTTGGGCAAGATTGCCTCTCAAGGCAGCCCCTATGGGCAGGTCTTTACCCTCGCCGGGGCCCTGACCCAGGAAATTCCCCAATCTCACATGAAGACGATCGGAAAGCTCGTGGAGGATTTCGGTTCCAAGGGAACAGAATCCTGGGCGCGTGCCGTTGCCGGCGACATTGAGGAAATCCACAACCTCAAGAAGGACGTTCTCACCAACCTTCTGAAGGGCGACGTAAACGCGGCTGCCAGGCGGATCTACGAAACGCCCGTGATCAAGGATTATCTCGTAGGACCGATCTTTGAGGTGGACTGGAGTCAGGATCCCTTCCGCATCTATCTGGAACTGCGTGTGAAATACATCTTGCGCGCATGGAAGCTTAAGGGCGAGTTGAGCAAGTATACCCCCGCCGGTGCTGCCAAGTATGGCGCTGGCAAGGCGGCGGAGATGGCACTGAAGGAATTTCTGGCCCAGCACGGTCCCGAATTCGCGAAAAAGGAACTCGGCCTCACCGGCAAGGAACTGGAAGCCTTCAACAAGGTCATTTTCCTCACCGTTCAGGGCTATGACGAATACATGGCGGAGCTGGACCAGGGGATCGGCAGCGAGCCGTCGGGTCTGTATACCGAGGCGCGCGTCAAACCGGCCAAGGCTGAATGGGTGTGGAGCGATCGTGGCTCGGGCGGCGACAATGACGGCTCGTTCTGGCGCCCGCGCCTGGACAACCCCAAGGATTGCATCAGCCTGGGCGACTATATTCAGAGCGGCTATGACGAACCCCGTGAACTGCGCCAGATCTGCAATGCCCGGAAGGGTAAGGGAGTCTGGTGGGAGTATCCGGAGGATTTCGACTTTGTCTGGAGTGATCGCTGTTCCGGGGCGAAGACCGACGGGTCCATCTGGATGCCGCGCTGTCCGGTTGGCTTCACCGCCGTCGGCTTCGTGACCAACAATACGTCCGATCTAAAGCCCTGGCCGGACTCCATTGCCTGCATCAAGGCAAGCCCGTCCACCGTGTCGTATGTCGATATGGAAGACATGAAATGGGTCTGGAACGATCGTGGGTCCGGCGCGACCTTCAATGTCGAAATCTTCAATCGCGACTTCGGCGGTGTGCCGCTGATGTATGCCTATCCGGATTACATGGATGCCGCCCAGGCGAAGGAACAGGCGTACTGGCGCTCCATCGCACCGGTCGGCGATGCCAAAGCCGCGCAGGCTGCAATCGATGAGCGATTGAAGGCTCATCGTCCGCCCGCCGTGGAACGCGCCGTTGTGAATGCCCTCGGCCAGTAGTGACCTCGAGACGGGGGAGGCGGCGATGAGCATCAGCGCAATGGGCCGGCCAGCGGAAGGGACAGATCTCCGGAATCTTTTTTTGGCTGGAATCTTCGCAATGACTGTTGCCGCCTCCCTGATGGGCGTCATCCCTCCCGCGGTGGCGATGGACAAGTACATCGCGCTTGGGGCGGGAATGCAGGCCGGCGTCTCGCATGAAGCGGGCCTGAACCTGTGTGACGGAATCAATTCCGGACGTCACGGACATGGTGTGAGATGCCGGACCTATGCGACGGGGGGCTCGATCTTCAACATCAATGCGCTGCGATCCGGCGAAATGGATGTGGTGATCACGCGCGCCGATCTGGCCTATGAGGCATATCGTGGGGAGGGTGCCTTTGGAGAAGACGGCCCGTTTCCGCAGATCCGGGCCATCGCAACGGTCTATGACAGCCCGATGGTGATACTGGTCCCGGCATTCTCCGACATCGAAACCCTGGAGGATTTGCGGGGTCGGCGCGTCAATGTCGGCAATCCCGGGTCGGGAGAGCGCGCATTTGCGCGTTTGGTCTTCGATCTTGCCGACTGGAACGACAGTGATTTTGAAATGGTGCACGAACTGCCCCGCGATGCAGCAGGGGATGCCTTCTGCAACGGTGCTGTTGATGCTGTATTCCAAGCGCTGCCGGTTCCATCGGAATTCTATGATCGTCTGACGCAGGAATGCGATGCACGTTTTCTGACCCTGACAGCCCAGGAACTGGTCGATGTCCTGAATTCGGGTCCGTTCTTTGAAGTCGCGACGATACCGGGCGATGTTTTTCCCTGGAATTCTGACGACATCGTGACCGTCAGTACGGAGGTCGTCCTCGTTTCCAGCACCCAGCTGCATGACGCGACCGTGTCCGTGCTCGCCCAATCCCTGCACGCATTGGAGATGGAGGAGGCCAGGACCCGTTATTCCCGGGCACGGCGCTCGGAAACAAAGGACCTTGTAGAAGCCGGGGACGTTCTGCCGCTTCATGCCGGTGCGGTGGAATATTTTCGTGCGGCCGGAATTGAGTTCGGTACCGGGCGCACTAGTGTTTCCGGCTGGTGGGAGTAGGGGGCATGATGACCACAGTCTGCCAGCTATTGCGCAATGCCCTCCTTGCGTTGGCTTGTTTCGTCCTCATGCCGTTGACGGGCGGGTGCCAGATGTTCGAGACATCGCCGGTGGGCGACCAGCCCGTGTCGCGTGCCGCAGGCGAAAACGAACCGGTTCGGTTCGCCGAAATGGGGATCGACATGGTGGAGCAGGGCCATTTCGAACATGCCTCTGCCCTCTTCAACAATGCCCTGCAGATGGATCCGACCAATTCCTATCTGCATTACCTTGCCGCACTGGCCTACCACCTGCAGGCCGATCAGGGCAATTCAGCCCACTATCCATTGGCGGTCGAGGGATATCGGTTGGCTGTGAAGTTCGATCACAGCAACTGGATGGCGCATTATCAGCTTGGCCTGATCGAGATGCGGAACAGGAATTTTCCGGCCGCCAGGGAGGCATTTTCCGAGGCAGCCCTGTATCGGGAGGACGACACTGACATCCTCTATAGTCTTGCCGTGGCATCCTATTATGCCCATGACCCTGTGGCCGCAGCCGGCTTCCTGAATCGCCTGACCTCGGTTGCGGAACCGTCACCACGGGCCCTTCGCGCGTCCGCACTCGTCATGGCCGCTGTCGGAAAGGCCGGAGAGGCGGGCAGTTACCTGACGCAGTATCGGACATTCGAAACGAATGAGGCGGTCCTGACCCGACTGACACGCCGGTTGCAGGACTGGGAGGCGTTCCATGCGCAGGGCGGCAGGGCGCCCCATCTGCATCTGACCCAGGGCTACGATCCCGCCTATGACCCGGCCTATCAGGAGGACGGCGATCAGCCGATCGACCCGGAGGAAGCAATTCGTGAAGCGACCGAATATGACCTGGACAACGACGATCGAGATTTCGACGATCCGTCCCTTGATGGCGATGAGGAGCCGATCGATTCCGTCATCGTCGATGTCGTCATCGTCCGAACGGAGGAAAACCTGACGACCTCGAAAGGGGTCAATTTGCTGAGTGGTCTGACACTTCAGTTTGGGGATGGCGACTTCAACAATGCGGGGCTTGGCTTCAAGACGGAGCGGTCTGAAACCATCGCCAGCAAGTCCGTGTCCGTGGTCAAGGCAATCAGCCTGAAGGCACTGGAATACTCGTTGAACATCGCCAATTCCAACACGCGGAGAAACGAAATTCTGGCGCGGCCAAGCCTGCTTGCGGTGGATGGTCTTGAATCCGAGTTCTTTTCCGGGAACTACATCAACGCGGCCGCCGTCGCGGCGCCTGACGCGACGTCCGGCACCGGTGCCGAAGTGGAAATGGATATCGGGGTCCGGCTGGCCGTGACACCGACCTTCCTGCCGGACGGACGGGTTAAACTGAATGTCGAGGCGGAACGGACATTCCTGACCACACCGAATACGACCTCCATTCAGTTCCAGTACCGGATCGACACGTCCAAGACCAATGTGAAGGCCAATGTCGTGATGCGATTGGGGGACACGTTGATCCTGAGCGGTTTGAGCGAGAAGGAAGTGGAGCGAGGACGGGACGGCGTGCCCTTGCTGCAGGATATTCCCGGGATTCAGTATCTCTTTTCCAAGGAAACGACGCAGGATTTTCAGAAATCGGTTCTCATCCTGCTGACGCCGCGGCGCCCGCAATACCTGTTTCGCCCGGAGGAGGGCGGGGTGCGGGAAGGAGAGGTGCAGGGATCCTCCCTTGCCGAGCTTCGCGCCCGCTACAATGACTGGTTCAAGCCCTATCCCAACTGGGCTTCCATCTTCAATCACCTGCAGGAGAACAAGCTCTACCGGGAGTTTAGAACCGGTGATGTCAGTATGGAAAAGTGGGGCGGCAGCGGAAACCTGGCGGAGCGTCTCTCCCTCGCCAGGAAGTTTCTGCATTACTGAGGTCGGTGATGGGCATCAAGCAATCGATCCTGGGATTGACCATCGCCTTGGCGCTGACCGGATGCGCCACGGCTGGTGACTTCCTTTCCGTTACGAAAACCGACGAACCCACCGAATCCGAATGGCCAAGGTCTGCGCCGCTATCTCTGGCAAAGAACGGAATGCGACTGCTGGAAGCCGGGGACTATGAAATGGCATCCCTGCGCTTCAACCAGGCGCTGAAGCTCGATGTCACCAATTCATACATCCAGTTCCTGAACGGGCTGGCCTATCACCTGCAGGCAGCGAACGGGCAGGTCTCGCTGTATCCGCTGGCAGAGGAAGGCTACAAGCTGGCGATCAAATTCGATCCCAGCAACTGGGTCGCGCGGCATCAGATGGGCTTGCTGTTGATGGAACGCCGTCGTTTCAGAGAGGCAAGGGCGCAATTCGCGGAAGCCGCACTGTTCAACAAGGATGATCCTGGAGTCCTCTACGGTCTGGCGGCGGCCTCCTACTATGTCGGCGATCCTGCGACCGCCGCCGCCGCCCTGAACCAGTTGTCACGGCGGAAAGCCTTCTCTCCCAATGAACTGCGTGCGGCCGCGGTGGTCAATGCGGCCCTCGGCAATGTGCAGGATTCCGTTCGACTTCTCGGGCGGTACCGGGATGCCGGCGTCGATTCCCTGGATTACAGGGTTGTCGAGTCACGCATATCGGGCTGGCGCCGATTTCACGAACGGCAAAATCGGCCCCACTTGATGTCTCAATTCCAGGAATCCCCCTTGCCGAACCGCGCGCCAACCGGTGCGGTCGAGGACACGCCGCTGCCGCCTGTCGGGGACTGGCAGGACGAGGAGACCGATCATGACACTGATATCTTCCACGGTCCCGGGCATGATAGCGGCGGCTTCGATCTGGAGGTGGCGCGGGCGGAGGATACGAAACGCCGTCAGCTGATCGAGGCGGAGCACGATGACGAAAACATGGTAATCGTCGACGTGGTCATCCTGCGCACGGAAGAGAACATCAGCACGGCGAAGGGCGTCAATCTGTTGAGCGGCCTGACCCTGCAGTTCGGCGCCGATACTTTTGGCTCTTCCGGGCTGTCCTATCAGATGACCCGCCGGAAGGAATACGGAAACAACACGGAGACGATCACCAAGGCGATCGGTCTGAAGCAGATCGAGTATGCCCTGAACATCGCCAACGCGAACTCTGCCCGCAGTGAGATCCTTGCCCGGCCCAGCCTGATTGCCCTGGACAATGAGGAGTCTGAGTTTTTCTCGGGGATCAACATCGATGCCAAGGTCGTGGTCGGTGGGGACGACATCACGCCGATCTCCGCAAACGAGGATATCGGCATCATGTTGAGGGTTCTGCCCGAATTTCTCGACGACGGCCGCATCAAGCTGAGCGTCTTTGCGGAACGGCAGTTCCTTTCGACGCCGAATACGACATCGGTGATTTATACCTTCCGGATCGACACCTCGAAGACCGAGGTGAAGACCAATGCCATCATGCGTTTCGGAGAGACGATGATCCTCTCCGGGTTGAGCGAGAAGGAAGGCGAGAGAAATCGCGATGGAGTCCCAATCCTCCAGGACATTCCGGGGGTTCAGTACCTGTTCTCGCGGAAAACGACGCAGGATTTCGAGAAGTCCGTTCTCATTCTGCTGACCCCGAGACGGCCGAATTACATCTACCGTTCTGAAGCATCTGCGGCGGCGGGCAAAGGGTCGGGGAGCGGACCCGTGGACGAATTGCGCGCGCGCTACAGCGACTGGTTCAAGCCGTATCCGAATTGGGCCTCGGTCTTTCATCACATGCAGGACAGTTCGCTCTATCGGGAGTTTCGCACGGGCGATGTTGAACTGGAGCAATGGTCGAACCAGTCGACCCTCCGCCAGCGCCTGAACAAGGTGGCGGAGTTTCTCTATTACTGACGGCAGGCCACAAGGAGGCTCGCCGGGCGAGGAGATGAAGATGACGCCATTAACCGTCGCTTGGCGCAACTGGAAGCGGATGGTCATGCTGGGCGTGCGGGCATGCGTGAGCGCCTTCTTGCCGGGCTTGGCAATGTTGCCGGTCGCATGCGGCCCCGTGGCCGAAATGCACGGTGCTTATGATGGCGGTCGTTTCGAACCGGAAAAGGGCCAGACCGAATGCCCCCTGTGCGACCTGCGATATCGCGATTTCGCAGGGGTAGACCTGAAGAACGGAAACTTCAGGGGGGCGTACATGTTCGATGTCGATTTCAAGCGCGCCAAGCTGGAAGGCACCAGCTTCGAAAGCGCGAACCTTGCCCTGGCCAAGTTCAATCGGGCCGATCTCACCGGCGCCGATTTGCGCAAAGCGGATTTGACGGGGGCAGCCCTCTATGGCGCGACCCTTCGCGGTGCGAAACTGGAGTTCGCGCGCCTTGTTTCGGCCAATCTGGAATCCACGGAACTGACCTTCGCTGACTTCACGACCGCAAATCTGCGCCATTCGATCCTGACCCGAACCTATGCGGACAAGGCCGTGCTTCGGGGGGCTGATCTGACCGGTGCGGTTTTGGATGAGGCCAATCTGCGCGGCGCCAATCTGGAGGGGGCGATTTTGAAAGGGGCCGATCTGAGCGGGGCGGATCTGTCGCAGGCCAATCTGAACGGTGCGGATCTGAGCGGCGCCAATCTGGAAGGTGCCAGACTGAGCTATGCCTTGCTGGCCGGGGCCGATCTGACCCGGGCAAGCCTTGTGGATGCCGACCTCGTCGGGGCCAATCTGAAGCAGGCCAGTTTTGAACTGGCCGACCTCAAAGGGGCGGAGCTGGATAGTGTCGTTGAACACCGGACGAATTACTGCAGGGCCCGTATGCCGGGTGGTGGGGAAGGGGACTGCAATTGAACTTCGCAACCAGCCCGTTGCTTCGGCCTCAGTCGATGCCGACTAGGATACTGCGTCGCTCCATCAGGACGACGTCCCGCCACATCCCTCGACGCGGACCGATTTCCATTTTTCCGGCGCGTTCGCAGGTTCCAATGGTTCGAAACCCGGTCGAGTGATGCAATCGGATGCTGATGTCGTTCTCGGGGAACATATGGGCCCGGATCGTCCAGACGCCTTGGGCTTCCGACGTTCTGATGAGGGCTTCAAGCAAGCGTCGCCCGATTCCGCGACTCCGAACCGAGGCGTCGACATAGATGCTCAGGTCGGTAACGCCGCGATAGACCGGTCGGGGAGAGGCCGGCTTCAACGCGGCCCAGCCGATGACGTCGCCATGCTGTTCCGCGACCATGCGGCAGTCTGGAAGGTAGGTTCCGTCCCATTCTTCCCAGGTCGGAATCTCTGCGGTGAACGTTGCGTCGCCGGACTGGATGCCTTCCGCATAGATTTCGAGGATGCGGGTTTGGTCCTCAAAAATGGCGTCGCGAATACTGTAGGCGCCCTGCGGGTTGATTGATTGGATCGACACGTCCTCTCCCTCTTGCTCGATCCGAAAGTCGGATAATTTCGTTAGCAAAAGGTCAACGGGGGGATCAACCGCAAGTGCATTTCCGACTATTCCGTCATGATCCTTTCCGACTCCAACTGGCGTTCAGAAAACTGCTGAAAGACATGTCGGACCGCCTTGATCGCCGGAATGTCCTCACGATCCCGTCGCCAGACCGCCACGAGCGGTCTGACAAGCGGCGGGGAAAGCGGCACAATGTTCAGCAATCCGCGCCGATGATCCTCCAGGACCGCCATCTCGGAAATCAGCGACCATCCGAATTTCGCCCTGACGAAAGTTTTTTGTGCTTCTGCACTGCCGATTTCGTGAATGTTCAGGGGATCGATCGGGGCGGATTCCAGCCATTCATCCTGCAGATCGCGACTAGCGCCGGATTTCTCGTACAGGATCAAACGTTTATCGGTCAGGTCCTGCGGGCGGATTCTCTTCGGAAGGTTTGTTTCGCCGGGGGGCGTGATACAGACGTAGTGATCGTTCATGAATTGCTGCTGCGCGAGTGCCCGATGGGCAATCGGCCCGGTCGCGATCAGGATGTCGAGTTCCAGATCCAGCACCATGTCGATCAGCGGCGCGGTATTGCCGGTCAGAATACGGATGCTGAGGTTGGGGTATTCCTCACTGATCTGCGTCAGAAGCGGGGGAAGTTGATAGGTGTTCACGGTCCCGCCGGCGCCGATACTGATCTCGCCCGTCACGATGTTTCGACGGGCGTCGATCTCGGCGTAGACATCCTCCAGCTCCCGGAAAATTCGACGTCCTGCCGCGATGAGCAGTTCCCCCTCTCGTGTGGGGCGGACCGATTTGCCAATTCTCTCGATCAGAAGCGTTCCGACCTCTTCCTCCAGTGTCCTGATCTGATTGCTCACGGCGGATTGGGTCAGCAGCAGTTCTTCCGCCGCGGCGGTGAATCCACCTGCTGAACAGACCGTCATCAATGCGCGGAGTCTCGATAGCGATGGAAACTGCCTGGTCATAGTGAATCTTTGAATGATCGGTTGTAGAAGGAACAGAATACGAAATGATGTGCGGGTGCCAAGCAGAACGGGAACATTCGCGCCTGCGCTCGGTGGGGAAAGGGCTTCGATGTTCGTCGCATTAGAGCGGTCGGCTTTTGTCAGGCGCGAGACTTCTGGCGGCACCAGCCTGTTTGATTTGGTCTGGCGAAGAAGGTACAGCCTTAGGGCTTAGTAGAGATGCAGTGGACGGGTGCCGGGATGAACAACGCAGTGAACGAACAGACGGTGGAAGCCGTGAACAAGATGTTCCGGTCGGGCCTGGTGGCTTTGCAGGCGGGCCAGGTTGAAGCTGCGGAATCGGCATTCAACAAACTGCTGAAGCAGGCTCCCGGGCATGCCGGCGCGATCAATGGACTCGGCATGATCGCGATTCAGCGCGGAGACCGGGAAATGGCCCGTGGGCATTGGCTGAAGGCAATCCAGGCCGCGCCGGACTTCTCTGCCCCCTACGTCAATCTCGGGAATCTTGATCGCCGGTCCGCCCCGCAGAAGGCCATTGAGTACTACCAGAAGGGCATCGAACTGGCCCCGAACGATGCGCAGGCGGTCTTTGCCCTGGCGTCCTTGCTGGAGTCGGTCGGCATGTCTGATCAGGGCGCAGCCCTGGCAAGCGATGCCCTGGTGCGGTTCCCGAAGCATCCTGGATTGGCGGCCGTGTCCGCGAAGGGGCTTGTTCGGCAGGGGCGCGCGGAGGAAGCAATTTCCGTTATGGAAGGGCTGGCCCTTGAAAGAGCCGGGCGCCGGATTGCACAGATGGTGCATTACACGAGGGCAGAGGCCTATGACAAACTTGGCCGCGCCGAAGATGCGCTCAAGGAAGCGGACGCCGGAAGGCAGGCTTTGGAAAGCCTGTTTCCGGATGCCCTGAACCGGGCCTCCGTCGAGCGTGCCGATCTCGCATCCGTCGGCGCGTTCTATGCCGGACGGGCACTCCCTTATGCCAAGGAAGGTCCGGGGGAGGATCTCGTCTTTCTGATCGGCTTCCCCAACAGCGGCACGGAACAACTGGCAGCAGTCCTGCGTCGGCATCCTTCGGTACAGCTTCGCGACGACGGTTTCAGCGTCGAGAAGGCAATTCAAACCGCATTTGGATCACCTGTCATCCCGCAGCCACTATCGCCCGGATTGGTGGAAGATTGCCGCAAGGCCTATGACCGCCATTTCGGGAAACCGGGCCAGGGCCGGAAGTTGCGGGTCGATCACATGCCCATTGCCGCCGCCTATGCCGGTTTTCTTGCCGAAATCTTTCCGGCTGCTCGCTTCGTCCGATTCCGCCGCGACCCGGTTGCGGCCTGCCTGGCGTCCAGCATGCGCGGATACGAATTGACGCCGATTTCCTCCTACCTTCTACGGTTTGAGAGTGCCGCCGACCTTTACGTTTCCGTCGAGACGAACTGGACTGGCTGCGCGGAAACGATGGCGGAAAGAACGCTCACGATCGAAGACAAGGATCGCGTGTCGGACCCGCAGAGCACCCTGTCGAAAGTCATGGAGTTCCTCGGGCTGCCCGGAACCATCCCGGGGGAGGCGGTCCAGGCCTTTGGTGAGGAATCCGGCATTCCAGCCGGCGGCGAGTGGAAGCGTTACGAGCCATTCCTCTCCAAGACCGCACTGGCCCGTCTCAGCCGCTAGAAACCCGGTCCGGTTATCCGGTCATTCGATGGCATAGGCGTCGATCGGTTGCGCGATGCCCTTGACCTCGTAGGCACCGACATGGCGGCAGTTCCGGTCGAGATGGCCTGCGAACTGATCGGAAACAAGCAACGGCGTCTTCGCCACCTTGGTCAGACTTTCCAGCCGCGCTGTCCGGTTGACGGCCGGCCCCATGACCGTGAAATCCAACCTGCTTGGTGCACCGACATTGCCGTAGACCACCGTGCCGACATGCAATCCGACACCGAACTGGATTTCCGGCTGACCGCGTCGGCGCCGCATATGGTTCATCGTGGCAAGTCCGCTGAAGGCGTCTTCGGCGGCGGCCAGGGCGTTCTGGCAGGCGCGTCGTGCACCGCCCACCCGGTCCGTGGGAAAGACGATTAGCATCGCATCGCCGATGAAGCGGAGAACCTCGCCGTCATAGGTCCGCACGGCATTGTAGACGAATTCGAAATACGTGTTCAGGACATCCAGCATCGCGACTGGCTCGAGGGTCTCGGTCAGATGGGTGAAATTGCGCAAGTCGCTGAACCAGAGCGCCGCATCGATTTCCTCCCCGTCGCCACGCTTGATCTTGCCCTCCAGCACGCGGCGGCCGGTCCGTTCACCGACATAGGTATCCAGAAGCGCGACGGACAGGCGATGCTGTGAAATGGACTCGATGACCGGTAACAGATAGCGGCACAAGGCATCGAATTTTTGAATGTCCGCGTCGCTGAAGCCATCCGGATGATCGGTCGCTACGAAAAAGGAATCGATCTGACCGCTGAATGCCTTCATGGGAATGGCATAGTAGTCGGTGCCGCCTTTTTTCCGGAGGTCGACCAGAACCGAGTGATGGCGCTCCGGGTCCAGGTCGTCTTTCAGACGATATCGGACGGGGCGCCCGGTTTCGCGGATCTCCTGCGCCGGGCTTCCGATGTAATCGGGGCTGTCGAAAATGCCATGGGCAACCTGATAGGTTTCCGTACCCTGACCTCGAAGCCATTGATGGGCCACTGCGACCAAGGTCGGATGAATCGTCCAGAAGGCGAGACGGATGCGCCAGACCGGGGCGCCGACGTCCAGAAGGGTCTGGCTCAATCCTGAAATCAGTACCGACGCATCATTGGTCTTGCAGCCGTCGTCCATGAGCCAGCGTACAACCGGGGCCAGGGGCCAGCCGTCGGTACTGCCCAGCAGGAGCTCGGCCTGTCGGTCGGGAGACATCGGATGGTCGATTTCTGTCTTGTCTGTCATGCGTGCCTAAATGGGGACCCGACGGGCCAATTCCACCGTCGCATCGCATCCGTCAGGTTTTCTGTCGCCCCGGGGATGTCCGATCGATCGCAACCGTCTTTATCAGGACCCAGATCTCACTGCCCGGTGCAAGTTTCAGGGACTGCGCGGACAGTTTGGTTATGCGCGCCCAGACCGGCGCCCCGACATCCACCAGAACCTCTGCCATGGGACCTTCGTCATCCGGTCGCACCTCGACCACACGACCGGGTAAGCGGTTCAGTATACTGATATCCTGGGGTTCCGTCAGGGAAAGGCTGACGTCGCGGGCCCGAATGCGCAGTTTCATCTGGTTGCCCAGTGCGAAGGGCGCGGCCGGAACGGTCAGGAAGGCGTTGTCCGCGATTGCAAGACGCATCAGCCCCGTCGCCGCGTTCTTCTCCGCGATCCGTGCGGTCAGGAATGCGCCGGCCTCGTATCGCCCGGTCAGGGGATGCAGGTCCAGACGCGCGGTCAGCCGCTCCACCGTATCCATCGCAACGATGCGGCCGGCATCCATCAGGGCCACGACATCGGCCAGTTGGGCGATCTCTTCCATCGCGTGGCTGACGTAGAGGATCGGAATCCCGACTTCATCCTTCAGGCGGGCGATGAAGGGCAGAATTTCGTTCTTGCGATGGGAATCCAGGGACGCCAGCGGCTCATCCATCAGCAGCAATCGGGGATTGGACAGCAGGGCGCGGCCGATGGCGACACGTTGTCGTTCGCCGCCTGAAAGCGCAAAGGGCTTCCGCGTCAGCAGATGGTCCAGGCCCAACAGCTGAACGGCCTGATCAAAGGAAACACTGCCATCGCCGTTGCGTCTTCGGCCGTAGTCCAGATTGGCGCGCACGTTGAGATGCGGAAACAGCCGCCCCTCCTGGAACACGTAGCCGATCCGGCGCCTGTTGGGGGGAAGGTCGATGCCGCGTTCCGTATCCAGGACGGTCTCGCCAGCAATTTCGATGCGACCGGTATCGGGCTTCAGCAGGCCGGCGACGGCATTGACCAGCGATGTCTTTCCACAGCCGGAACGGCCGAACAATGCGACCGTCGGCTGATCCTCCTCTGCGGCGAGGCTGGCATTGAGAGAAAAGTCTCCCATGCGACTGGCGACCCGCACGAAAATCATCGCGAAGCCGTTTCCTGCATTCCGATCGCGCGGCGCGTCCGACGGGCGACGGCTTCGGATGCAACCAGTGCCGCCACGGCAACGAGAACGGAAATCAGGGCAAGTCGCCCTGCTTCCAACTCGGCGCCCGGCGTCTGAGCCAGCGAATAGAGGGCAATCGGTAACGTGCGGGTCTCCCCCGGAATGTTTGCGACAAATGTGATTGTCGCGCCGAATTCGCCCAGAGCCCGCGCAAAGCCCAGGACCAGGGCGACGACGACGCCGGGGGCGATCAGGGGCAATGTCACGGACGTCAGCAAGTCCAGCCGCGTGGCGCCGAGCGTGGTTGCCGCGTCCTCCAATCGGAAGTCGATCTGTTCGAGTGACAGCCGGACCGCGCGCACCATCAGGGGTAATGCCATGACCGCGGCCGCAACGGCCGCGCCCTGCCAGGTAAAGGCAAGTGTCCAGCCGAACCAGTCCTGCAACGGCCCGCCGATCCATCCGCTGGGACTGAATGTGATCAGCAGCAGGTAACCGACAACGACGGGCGGAACGACAAGTGGCGCATGTACGATGCCGTCCAACAGCCACTTCAATGGAAACCGGCCCCGCGCCAGGACGAAGGCAAGCAGCATGGCCAGCGGCAAGGCGCCAAGTGTCGCGACCGCGCTGACTTTCAGACTCAGCAGCAGCGCTTCGGTCTCGAAGGCGCTCAACATCTTCTAATCCGCAGGGGCTAGAGTGAATCCGAACCGGCTCAACGTAGCCTGCGAGTCGGTTCCTTTCAAAGTGTCCAGTACCGCCCGGGCCGCCGGCGTGTCCCGAAGCAGGGTGATGGTGTAGACGATCGGATCGTGCAGATGGGTAGGGATCGCCAGTTGCAGCGACGCGCGGGACGCGGCTGCATCCGAGGCATAGACGATGCCATACCCGACGGCACCGCGCTCCACATAGGCCAGAGCAGCGCGAACGGAAGAGGCGCGAACGGCCGATCGCTCCAGAGAGTCCCATAGCCCCCCGGCCATCAGGGCCTGACGGGCATAGAAACCGGCTGGGACATGATCCGGATCGCCAATCGCCAGGCGACGCTCCATGAGAAGCGGCACAATGGATTCATCGAAACCCTCGATCTTCGGTTCGTCAGCCCCGCCGATCAGTACCAGCGCATTGCGCAGAAAAATCGATACGTCCTTCTGTTCAACGGCACTTTCCGAGGTCAGGTAGTCGGTCCATTGGCTATGGGCGCTGATGAAGATGTCCGCGGGGGCGCCGGCG